>JBNJDQ010000130.1:0-6854 GCA_051745065.1 Fibrobacterota bacterium | reverse complement strand
GGCACAGGAACCAGCGGGGAAATTTAGGATAAATGTCAATCCACCTTCTGTACCCCGAGAGATGTCGTTCCTTCAAGAGAGGTAGACCGCCCATCCGGGAAAATCAGTTTTGCTGTAACCAAACAGAGGTAACTGCCTTCCGCCACACTCCGGCCGGCCTGATTGGTTCCATCCCAGATAAAGTAGAGACGCCCCGCATCCTCCGAAAAAACCATCTCTGCAGCGGGCAAGACAAGATTCCCCACCTGATCAAATATCTGCAGTTCGCCCTCCATAGAGATACTGCCTGCGGCACTGCTGATGTCAGGATCCGTGAAGACGGCAACCACCTGCCCGTATTCCGGCACAGAAGTGCCGGTTTCTGCATACACAGCTGAAACCGCATCAGGGGCAGTGCTCTCACCAATTCTAAAAGGATTAAGGGCTTTTATCACCAGAGAAAGATCCGGGAGTACGTTCTTCACAATGATACGGCGCATACTGTTTTCCCACGCACGCTGCTCATTGTCCTGCAGATCAAATACTTTACTGCGGATATTCATGCTGTCACCTTCAATGCACCAAGCGGGATCAGCGGCCATATCTTCAAGTATACACCGAACAGTGGTTCCTTTCAGTGTTAGCTCTGACACAGTCATAGTTGAACGGCGTTCATCACGCAGGAGGTTAAAACGCTCTCCCGTATCCAGGTGTATCTCTTCCGAAAAAGTAACCTCGAGGGTATCCGGGGCATCTCCCATGAGAGGATGGGTACACACCGCTCCATCAGGAATAATAACGGGATCCATGCTGTCAATGACGGAAAGAGACGTTTCAGTTGTGCGCCAGGGACCGATACTCTCTTCACCGATATGAATGCTGTCCCTTTCAGTATCTGTTCGCACAGGGCCTTCGTTCTCATTGAGAGAAAGCGTCAGGACATCGTCATACCAATGAACCTCGCTGTCCTGAATTGTAAGGCTTCGTGGCCCCACATAGGTGACAGCCCGGGCAATTTCTGCAAGAACGTCATCATCGGGAACGCCCGTAATACCATCGATGTGCAGGGTCAGCTCATCCGGCCGTCCATTGGCATCAGCATCAAAGAAGACGGCCTCATCCACGCTGATGTAAGACTGAATCCGCAGAGGAACTTTGCGGTTTTTTCGGTTCAACTGGTACCGTCCCTGGGAGTCCCCAAGATATTCCGAACGGAAATTTATATGCACAGAGTCGCCGTTTTCAAGCATATCAGCATATTCTTTGAGCGCATATTCCCCGTGACCTGCGCTGAATGAGGCAATATCCATTTCCGGCAGAAGATCCGTACCACCGGTGGTTTTATAAAAGATAAAATATTTTCCGTTGTTACCGTCCCCGTGAGAAACATCTTCTGAGAAATTCACGGAAAGGCGGGGGTCCCGGCCGGGACGCTTCACCATAGTCACCGCACTGTCAGCAATGACCGGCGCCATGCTGTCGGCGATACTTATCTCTGCAGAGGAAAGCGTAATATCCTCGTCCGAATACTCCTTCACCTGCAGAATATCACGATCATCCACAGCGGTGTTTATTTCATTTTCATCTTCTTCAAGGGGAATCTCCAGAAGACCGCTGTTGAAAACCGCCTGATCGGCCTGCAGAGTAAATCCGCGATGATCGGGCAATGTAATCTGATCTGCCATTATTTCTGCCGAAATTCCTGCCGGTGCCTCAAGCCCCGCCACAGCCATACTCAGGAAATCGGGAAAGCCGTCGGCATCAATATCAAAGAGTGCTGCATCAGAGAAATAAACCGTCGAGACAATTTTTACTTCCCTGCGAATATTATCTTCCGATCTCTGCGTATTTCCGGACTTATCCGACAGGGCGTCGTATTTCCAGTTTATACGCAGCGAATCACCCTCGGCAAGGGCATCAAAGTTTGATGCCGAACGAAAGACGTGTTCGTCTGCAGAAACAGAAACCTCCTCCATGGTAATACGATACTCTCTGTCCTCTGTGCTGTTGTAGAAAAGAAACGGCGTATCACCGGAAACAGACTTGAGCGGTTCCGTAAAGGTGACCATAAGGCGCGATTCACTGCCCCGACGTTGAAGCAGAGCCCCGTCAACCTGTACAACCGGTGCAACCTTATCAATAATTTCAATATCTGAATTTTCAATCAGTACAGAATCATCCATGTAGCCATCAAAGGAAATTACTTCGTCCCGCCGAACACCGGTAAAGCGCTCCGGTCGGTTTTCTTTTACATCAAGAAAGAGAGTGTCATTCTGAAAGGAGTCTCCCTGCACAGTAAAATTGCGGTACCCCGGAAGACTGATTCCGTCACGAATATGGTCTGCTGTCTCCTGGTCAAGCCCGCTGAGAGAACTCTGATACACGGCAATACGGTCAATTGCTCCGTCGGCATTGCGGTCAAAATACGCGGCGGAATCCAGGGTGATTCGATTTTCCACATCACTTTCAAGAACTGCTGTGAGGGTATCCAGGGGAAGAGCCGGATTACGGAAATACGCCCGAATCGGAGCTCTACCGGTCACCTGCAGCAGGTCATCGTCAAGGGCTTTATCCTGTGAATAATCCAGACGAAAGGATCCTTCGGACCGGGAGTCAGAAACCTCTGAAAGAGAACAGATAAGAGTATCATTCAAGGCATCACCGGAAAGAATCAGCTCAATATCTTCGTATGGATAATCCAGATCAACCTTGTCATCACGGAATACAAGATCCAACTCTTCAAGAGCGTCCGACATTGTGAGGACGGTACTTCCATTTGACTCAAATGAAATACGACGGGACCAATACTGCGCATCCATTCCATCAATCAGATTCGGTGCGTCCTCCCGTTGCAGAGCAAAATCCAGGGTGTCGTAGACGATTTCCCCGCGACTTCGGATAGTATCAATCTCAATGTTATAGCCCAGAATGAATTCGAGAGGTGTCCTTTCGCCGGTCAATGGAATATCTGAGTCCAGAACAAAGGAACCGTCTGTGGCGGTAACAGTGGTTCCACCGTTTACGGTAATCTCCACAGCTTCAGTTACCACCTTGCCCGTAAGTTTCTCAATAACATTCTCGCTCATGAAGGTCAGAAGATCCTCATAGGAGGTATTCTCAAAGGGCCAGAGATCGGACTCGGGGTTTGATGATGAGTACCCATTGGTCTGAACATTTGTATTCATCTTTTTGAGAATATCCGGGGCTGTCAGATCGGGATTAAAGAAGATCGTAAAGGTTGTGGGAATTCCCGTTCCCTCAGCAAAAGCCACCTGTTCATCGATATCATCCTGGGGAAAAGTGGCATCGCCATCTGAGAAAAAGACAGTATACTGGCTGGACTTATCAACCCCGGCATCGGGCAACGCATCCCTGAGTGCATTAAATGCACGGGTGATATTCGTACCTTCCCCGGCCCGCCATTTTTTGTACGTCAAAGTTACATATTCTTCATGCCCGTCGGGAATATCCGCATCTTCATCGTATTCATGCTTCACCGTATCCGTTTGCAGGTATTTCATTAAAATATCATACCCGGTCATCCGATTTCCCGCTGACTCTTCATATTCATGATCCAACTGAAGAAAATTGATATACGCTCCGTCTTCATATTCAACAAAGACATCTGTATTCAAATCACCCTGATAATAATGCAAATCAGTACCAAAAACGGTTACGCCCACACGACTCTGCGGATTTTTTTCATACAGCGTGTCAATCATATCACGGGTAACGCGGAAGCGATTTCCCATTCTGTCTCGGGGAACTGTTTGTAACCCACTCCCGTGATACCGATACATACTCCCGGAATTGTCAATAACAAACATCACCGCCGGCGGTGTACTGATATCCATGGTTGAATCTTCCGGATATGAGAAAGCGACCGTGTCGGAATAGGCCACTGCATTGCCGGGTACATCCAGGGTGGTATCCTGCAATACATCGGGCATTCCGGTGTAATTAACACGGCAGACCTCAGCGGCATACGTCCCCGCTGACAAAAACAGCACACAAATTATGAATAAACGAACCAATGTACGAAACATGGAAACCCCTCACGCAAAAAGAATGACTATACAAAAAATAGTCACAAATATTGTTTTTTGCTGTATTAATTTTTGCATTATCCCCTTAAATCAATAACACAGGGTATTACGCAAATCAGGAAAAATGCAAATAATAATTTTGGGAGACTATAAAGAAATTAAATCACACCAGGGAGAACAGAAGCTCTTTTCAGACAGAGTGAATACGGCATTCTTTAAATGCTTTTTCGTACAGCATCTGCAGACTGCCCGTATCCCATGTATTAACCTCCGTACCGTTGCGGGTGGTAAACACAGACCCGCAATAATAGACAACCGCCCAAAAAGAATGCCCCTTCTCATCGGGAGCCTGAAAGTAACGACCATGAACCCGGCCGGGCATTCGAAATGGGTGCCAGGGCGATACCACGTCATACAAGGATGCTGCGGGAAGGCCACAATACGAACGAATAGAGTCTGTCAGGGTCATTTGTATTTGTGCGGTATCGGTCAGAGCACTCTTTGTATGATAATTGACATCCACGGTTTTCCAGGTTCTGCTGTGGCTGTCTGTCGCCTCATATTCCGGAAAAGGTAGTATCTTTTCAATACAGAAGTCTTTTTTCAGATCATCCATGGTGTATTTCATTCCCTGATGACTGGAGAAAAAAATACACCGTTGATCCGTTTCCGTCAGCAGGGAAAGTGAATCAGCATCGATATTATTCAGATCAGCGGGATCGCCGCCGCTCTCTTTGAGCATGAAAGACCGCCCCTGCCCCAGAGAATCATCCATGACAAAATACACGCCGAACCAGCTGTCTTTGTACAGAGATGAAGGATCATAAAACGGACTGAACCAGTGCCCGTCCCTTCGTTGATATTTTCCCGTGACATAGGTGTTAAAAACCTGCGCCTCCACTCCGCCGAATTGCTGCAGAAGATCAGAAAAGTTAATACAGAAAGGATGCTGGTACAGATCTTTGGGCATCGGCGGATAGTCAATACTGATTCCGGAAGAGTGAAGGTCTACATTACCCGCACGAACAACATCCGGGATCACCCGTGCATGTGCAGGACGAAACAAGACCATGGGCAGATCTCTGCTGAAGGCCAAAACAATCTTCCATGACAGATTCATACTCCCCTCCCGGGACATGGTGTTTACCAATTCAGAATAATTACAGGCATGAGTAAAAAAGAGAAACTGCCCATGGAGCCCCTCACAAAACTAGTTGTATTTCAAAATGTAAACCCCGCCGGTACCGTTTGCCAGATATAAGTAGCCATCATCCCCGATAGATACATGGTTTGCGTTACCGGGAAAACGTCTCCATCCCACCAGCAGATTCGGCTCATTGCGCTGCTGGATCTGTAATCCGTATTCCACAGAATTTGCTGAATAGACGTAGTTTTCATCTGACACAACGTAGTTGGATGCTCTGGTTACATTGGGTCTCAGGCGCGTATACTCTGACATAGCACCAAGATCGACAAGGGATACACCGCTGTCCCCCAGAGCAACAAACGCTGTATCACCGGACACAAAGACCCCGTTTTTACCGTTTTCCGGAGTCAGGGAAAACCCATAGTCCATAGAACCGATAATTGATCCGGTGGAATCAAACTTTACCAACTCTGCTGATGCTCCGCCTGACAAAGCGACATACCGGGAAGATTCATCTTCAAGATCGGTATCACCGTATTTCATATTACTAATCCTCTGATCAGCCTCTACAGCAAGCTCTGAGCGATCTATCACAAATACTCCTCCTGCGGCAGAGCCGCCGGTAGTTGCAAAAAGCCTTCCCCCGGAACGAACCACGGAGTTGCCCGAGGCGCCCACAGGCCACAGGCGGCGCCCATCTCCTTCGATCTGTCCGTTTTTTACCTTGAATTCCTGCAGCAGAGCACCTTTTTTTGTATCTCCCATCAGATAGACCCTGATAATATTGCCCGGCTCCTGTTCATAATCCGGCTCGACAGAGTTCCAATCCGCCTCTGGGGTGGACGCAAAAGAAATAAGACGCGGTTTGCGCTGATTATTGACACGCAGAATATCAAAGGCGCCGCTGATTCCTGCTCCTCCTGTGTGATATGTAATATAAGCATAATTATCCCGAACCCGTACGTACGTGGCACTCAGAGTATCTCCGTCAATCACGGGAGCATCGATATGAGCAACCTTGCGCAATACGGGGCCAAAGGCACGGGGCGCAGTAACTTCGGATGCATCAGAATTGGGAGTACTCAGCTCAAGAGTATCATTCATTGTGGAAACGCGGGCCGACAGTGCCGTTGAATCATTATCGATGTTTAGGATAAAGCCTTCACCCTGCTCTTCACTTTCAAAGAGAGCACATCCTGCCAGGAAAACAAATACAATCAGTACGGTTACAATCATTTTCATACATTCCCCCTGTTTTGTCTACCTTACAATTATACAGGAACAGTGATATTTGTCAACAAAAACCCTATCCGAACAGTAGAATCCACCGTCCCAATTTACATCTTCATAGGGGATATTCTCATTGAATACCACCAGTTCAGGGCTGGACGGGATGCGAAAAGGAGCGCTGCAATACAGCAATTACACAGCGGGCAGCCTGAATTCCGTCCACAGCGCTGCTGACTATTCCACCGGCATATCCTGCTCCTTCTCCGGCGGGATAAAAGCCCGGAGTTGAAACCGAACACCCCTGGTCATCGCGGATAATCTGCACGGGGGAAGAGCTGCGGGTTTCAGCACCGTAGACACAGACATCGGTGAAATCACGCACTCCCAGTTTCCGGGCAAAATCCGGCAGAGTCTGTTCCAGAGCACGACGGACAAGATCGGGAAGAATGGGA
>JBNJDQ010000129.1:0-6884 GCA_051745065.1 Fibrobacterota bacterium | reverse complement strand
CCAAAATCGCATATATTCTCCTCGTGGTTTCCTGAAAAATAATGCCGGAAGCATAAAAGAACAAGGCGAAGGCATGATCAACCGCCAGCCCACCCCGGGCAGACCCTTCGCGGCAGGCGGTGACGCGCTCATTTACATGATTCCACCAGGAGTTGCACGCACCCCGGGGTGTAAATAAATATATTACGGAGTAACACTTTACAGTGCAGAAAAAATACGAAAGAAAAGTCTAATGCAAAGCAAAGGTAATTCCCGTATCTTAACACTGCATGGTGAAGTTATTTTGCAGATAAAGGTGAATACCTTTGCAGCATCACGGAATACTATGCTATTCTCAGAGATGCCATTAAATTTAAAATTACGGAGAAATTATGTCAAAAATTGAACTTTGGGAACGCCGCAATCATGTCATTGCTGATCCCTCCCTTGCTGAATGGGGACGCAAAGAGATTGAAGTCGCCGAAAAAGAGATGCCCGGACTGACTGCAGCCCGTGAAAAATACGGAACAGATAAACCGCTCTCCGGAGTGCGGATTATGGGCTCCCTTCATATGACAATCCAGACAGCAGTACTCATTGAGACGCTGCAGCAACTTGGGGCAGACGTTCGCTGGGCCTCGTGCAACATATTTTCCACCCAGGATCATGCCGCTGCAGCCGTGGCGGAAGAGGGAACACCGGTGTTTGCCTGGAAAGGGGAATCCCTGCAGGAATACTGGCGCTGCACCTTTCAGGCGATCCGCTTTGCCAATGATGCCGGTCCTCAGCTGATTGTTGACGACGGCGGCGATGCCACTCTTCTGATCCATAAAGGGTATGAAATGGAACAGGGATCAAATTGGGTAAATGAGCCGGCCGATACGGAGGAGGAATCTGTGGTCAAGGAGCTTCTGAAAGACGTTCATACACGTCTGCCCCGCTTCTGGAGTACGATTATCCAAGAAATCAAAGGGGTATCCGAAGAAACAACCACCGGTGTACACCGCCTTTATCAGATGATGGAGAAAGGTTCTCTGCTCTTTCCCGCGATCAATGTTAATGATTCAGTCACCAAATCAAAATTCGATAACCTCTACGGCTGCCGTGAATCTCTGGCCGACGGAATCAAGCGCGCCACGGATGTCATGATTGCCGGAAAAACCGCTGTAATCTGCGGCTACGGTGATGTGGGTAAGGGCTGTGCCCAGTCCATGCGCGGCTTCGGGGCCCGGGTCCTGATTACAGAAATTGACCCAATCTGCGCTCTGCAGGCAGCCATGGAAGGCTTTGAAGTGGTTACCGTGGAAGACACCCTCGGCGAAGGTGATATCTACGTAACCACCACGGGGAACAAGGATATCATCACAGCGGAACATATGTCACAGATGAAAGACCAGGCCATTGTCTGCAACATCGGTCATTTTGACAACGAGATACAGGTGGAACGTCTGAACAACTGGCCCGGTGTGGAAAAAGACACCATCAAACCGCAGGTCGACAAGTACACGTTTAAAGATGGCAATGCAATTTATCTGCTTGCAGAAGGCCGTCTGGTGAATCTCGGCTGTGCCACGGGCCATCCCTCCTTTGTGATGTCCAACAGTTTTACCAATCAGACCCTGGCGCAGATTGATCTGTGGAATAATCGCACCACCTATGAAAACAAAGTGTACCGTTTATCCAAAGAGCTTGATGAAGAAGTTGCCCGCCTGCATCTGGATAAGATCGGCGTACATCTGACAAAGCTTTCACCGGAACAGGCGGCCTACATCGGTGTTTCACCGGAAGGACCCTATAAACCGGATCATTACCGCTACTGAGAATTCGATCCGGAGAGACACCCCCTCTCCGGATCTCTTTCGTACAGCACTCCGGGAGAGAAAGTTCTTCTTTTTATGCCGTAAATACAATATATTTACAGGTGCCCTGCAGATGTAAGCGTTTAACTGACCCGGCAGAGAGGCTATGACACGTAAGAGATACTTTCTTGTAAATGCAGCAGCGATACTTATTATCTGTGCCGTCGTTTTTATGCGACGCTCCCAGGGACCATCTCCTCTGATTCTTTTTCCCAATTTTGAGAACAATGTCTCCCTCTCCGGTTTTTGCGACTCCCTTGAATGGGCCGGTACCAGCAGCTGCACATACAGCATCAATGACAGCACGCTTTCTCTGTTCTACACATTGCGTGAGGGAGTTCAATACCCCTATGCAGGACTCAGTTTAGAAAAAGATGATGGACACATCGATCTGAGCAAATACGATTCCCTGGTCATGCAGATTGATTCCACAAACTGCAACAGTGTTGTTCTCTGTCAAAATGTGTACGTGGACAGCTTTACAGTCCGCGACTCCCACGACACCTACCTGAAGCGATGCAAAATTATCCGCTTTGATACTGCCCGTGAATATACTGCAGCCCTCAATGAATTCATTGTTCCCTCGTGGTGGCTGAACGAAAACAATCTCTACCCGGACGACATAGCCCCCATGATCAACCACCGAAAAACCGCATCCATTGAGCTCGTCAGTCATGAGCAGAATGCTGTCGATACCTCCTATGAGCTCCACATTTCGCAGATCAAATTCACCGCCCGCCCCCGGGGAAATAAACTTCTCGCTATCCTTCTTATGCTCCTTGCAGGGGCAAACATACCGGTCCTGGTGTTATATCTGCGCCGAAGTAATGCATCAGCCACAAAACAGCAGGAACTCCAACATAAAAAACTGCAGGTAACCAACCATGCCGATCAGGAGTATGACCGGCTCATATCCTATATCGGCCAACACTATGACGACCCCAATCTCTCTGTGGAAACAGTGTCAGCACGAACCGGAATCAGCCGTATGAAAATACCCGCAATTCTTCGGGACAAACACGCCATGCTCTTTAAACAGTACCTCAATTCCATCCGTATCACCGAAGCACAGCGACTGCTGTGTGAGACGGATCATCAGATTACGGAGATCGCCCTTGCAGTCGGATATAAATACCCCTCGACATTCAACAGAATCTTTCGGGAGATTACCAGCAGTTCTCCCATGGCATATCGAAAAAAAATGCACCGCAAAGGGGACGGAAAATGATAAAAAGAACAATAATTATTGCAGCAGCGGCAGGGGCAGCAGTTATTCTCTTTTTTGTTATTCGCGGTATTCGCCAGGAAAAAGGAGCTCAGGAGATAGTTCACAGGGCAACTTCTTTAATTAACAAAGCCGCCGCAGACACGCAGGACTATACAAAAACCCTCACCCTGTATAATCGAGCTCTTTCTGAGCTGGAACTGTTAAAGAAAGAAAAATACAATGGCACTGAAACAGCGGAAAATGTCTTTTCGGGAAACCGCAAAATCAGTGGCTACACCATTACGGAACTCCGCTCTCAGATTCTGCCGGAAATTAAACGGAAAGCCAAAGCCGAAGAAGATCTCTTCTCTCTCCTGCTGCTGCTCCTTGATGAAACGGAACCGCCGTATTACCGAGCCCTGTTCAATATCTTTATTGCCCAGGCCTATTCCTACCGCAATGAAACCGCGGGAGCCGCAGAATTTATGCAGCAGGCCGGCACCCTGGTTGACAGTCTTGATGCAGCATATCTTAAAATAGATATTTTAACGAGCACTGCCCCCATTCTGCACGACCTGGGGGATTCCGCCCAAGCCCGGCAGGACCTGCAGCGCGCACGGCTGCTGCTTCCGGCAATCGCCAAAACGCCTCTTCGCGACAGAATGAGTCTTTCTCTGATCAGCGCCTGTGCCGCCTGCAGAATGTTTGAAGCCGGAGAGCGCATCATGGAGAATATCGAATCAGAGTACATACAGCAGGCAGGAGCATTCGCTCTTGTCAGAGAAGTGGAACAATCCTACAGCGGTATTAACTACGCCATAGAAATTGCGGATGCACACATACATGACCCCTATCTGCGTGCCCGGGCAATGCTGCACATCACCACACGTCTGCACTCTGCCGGAAAAACCAACCAGGCCCTGCATTTTTTTCGGCAGTATCGCCGGCGTAAAAGGGAAATCCGCCGCCCGGCCCGGGAATTTGAGATTATTCTGGAAGAGAATGCCGCTGCGGCACATCTGCAGGAGCTGTCATTTTCTGAACTGACCGATGAACGAACAGAATTTTTTTCTCAGATAAAAGATGCGGATGCACAAATCAGGCTCCTGCTTCTGTGGGCTGAAAAGCTTGATGATTTCGGGCAAAAAGAACTGGCCGATGCAAAATTCGCTATGGCCCTGGACCAGGCAGAAATACTGGTTGAAAGCCGCAACACCGCTCTGCACCGTATCGGATCAACCCTTGCTCGCACAAAGCGTTTTGAAGAGGCTCTCCACACGGCACTGAAAATAACAGACCCCCTAATCCAGAAGCGAACCGTGGCAGAGATAGCTTTGGAACAAATAAAACAGGCCCGGAAAGTAACTTCCCGGACCTCGACCCTGCTGAACCGTATTATCAATCAATTGTAATTTTACTCAGCGGAAATGCGTCCATACGTGTGCATACGTTTATTGACCTTCTCAAGATATCCCTTTGTTTCGTCATAGGGCAAATCTGCAAGAAGTTTGTTAAACACCTGTTCTTCGTTCATACCGTTAATAATGGGAACAGCTTTATTGACGTTATACTTACCGGTAAACGTTTTGGCTACATTTCCGGCGCCCGTATTGTACGCAGCGATTGCACAGTAGACCCGCCGTTTATCATCGGATATTTTTCTGAAGTAGTTTTCCTTCAGCATCTTGATGTATGCGCAGCCAAGTTTAATATTATTTTCCGGATCATATAAAAACTTCAGGCTCGGCCGCTCACTGTTGCCGGTTACATATTTGTACGCATCATGTCCTCCGGAAGTCGGCATAAGCTGCATAAGACCGATTGCCCCGACGTGGGACTTAGCCGCAGGATTGAAATACGACTCCGTGTGAATCGTCGCTAAGACGTGGTTAACCGGAACACCGTACTCTTTGGCATATTTTTTAACATCATCAATAAAGGGATCCATCTTTTTCTGCAGATAATCAGGTACCAGGGGAAATGTTACAGTAACAACTTTTTTCGTTACTTTCGTATCCTTCTCATCTGTCACCTCAATCCGGGACTCCGTTTTTTCTTTTACCTTATCTGTAATAAAAGATTCCTGATTATCTTCAGTGACTGGATTGCCGGATTTATCCTGAACGATTCCTGCAAGAATTGGGTCCTTACTTACGGTACTGTCTTCGCTTTTTGATTCCACAGGAACATTGGAAATATTCCCTTTACTGGTAAGCGTGCGCTTAAGAGCATCCTCAAGTTCGCCGGTACCGGTGCTTGTGTCATCAACGATAACATCCACACGAACTTCACCCTTTTCAAAATCAACGATGCTTTTGCCCCGCCCATCAGCACTGTACTCGACCCACCGCTCCCGATCGGGTTTGGCATATTCCCCCCACAGGCGGGTCATATTTTCCTGAAATTCAGCAATCTCCCGATCCCGCTGGGCCCGCCACTGGGCAAATTCCTTTTCGCGATCTTCCTGAAACTGCCGGAACTCCTGATTCTGCGACTGCTTCCACTTTTCAAACTCACTCATCTCTCCTGATACAATGATAATTGCCGTAAACAGCACCATTGTAATACCGACTGATATATTCCTGTTCATACGGACCTCCAGTGCCCCCTGTTCCACATACTTTGAAAAAAGGTGAAGCCACAAGAACTTCACCCATTATAATTTCGTTTCATACATCTTTTTAGTAAGGAACATCACCTTTTTCGCGGCTTACAATAACAATACCGCTTTCGGAAACAAAATAACGCTCCCGGTCTTTCTCAAGGTCATATCCGATTTCTGTTCCCGGCGGTACAACCACCTGTCTGTCAATAATTGCATTTTTGATTTTACAGCGATCCCCCACTTCAACATCGGGGAAAAGAATGGATGAGTCTATTCTGGAGTAACTGTGCACACGCACCCCGCGTGAAAGCACAGAATTCAGAACTTCACTGCCCGATATAATACACTCCCCTGCCACAATTGAATCGATGGCATACCCAATGCGGGGATCTTTGTCATTTTTATTACTGCCGAAAACAAATTTTGACGGAGCACTCTGGCCGGCTTTAGTACGTATGGGCCATTTCTCGTTGTACAGATTGATCTCTGGGATCACATCCCGCAGGGTCATGTTGGCATTATAGTAGGCCTCAATGGTACCGACATCCTCCCAGTAGGTGCTCTGCCGGGATGATTCACCGGGAATAACATTTTTTCCGAAATTATACACGTACACCGGGTAATCTTTATAGATTGACGGAATAATATCTTTGCCGAAATCATGGCTCGATGTTTCGTTTTTTGCATCATCAACAAGGCGTGAGTATATAAAATCACTTGAAAAGATATAATTACCCATGGAGCAAAGGCACATTCCGGGATTTCCGGGAATCTCCCTGGGCTGGTCCGGTTTCTCCTGAAAACCGATCATTTTACCTTCTTCATTTACTTCGATAACACCAAAGGCGGACGCTTTTTCCACGGGCTTCGGGATAGCAGCAATCGTTGCAACAGCACCCTTATCAATGTGATAATTAAGCATAGTGGAAATATCCATCTTGTAAATATGGTCTGCCCCGAACACAGCAAGATAATCCGGGTGTTCCTCGTCAATGAGATTCAGATTCTGATAAATAGCGTCAGCCGTTCCCTGATACCAGCTTTTGCCGGTACGCATCTGCGCAGGAACAGGATCAACATACTGACCAAGCATATTGCTCAGTCCCCATCCACTGGTAATATGACGAATAAGCGAATCTGCTTTGAACTGGGTGAGAACTTTAATCTTGAATATTCCTGAATTAACAAAGTTATTCAGAACAAAATCGATGATTCGGTATTTTCCGCCAAACAT
>JBNJDQ010000128.1:0-6993 GCA_051745065.1 Fibrobacterota bacterium | reverse complement strand
AGGTCAGTGTGATTGAGAATGTCATAGTTAAAACGATCCTCAACAAGAAGGTTTCGTTTATCATTCAATGTATAGGTAGCCCAGTTATCCCGAAGTTTTTTGGGAGCAATAACCAATACACGGCCATTACGGAGTTGATAATATTTTATAACCGCCAGGGCCTCAAAGGTCTTACCAAGCCCAACACTGTCTGCAATAATACAGCCTTTGTACCTCTCCAGCTTCTCAATAGCCCCCATTACTCCGTCACGCTGAAAATTATAGAGTTTATTCCAAACTGTGGAATCCCTGAAACCGGTCTTTTCACTCAGTTGATGTTCATAATCAACATCTTCCACAAAATCTTTGAACAGGTAATAGAGAGTAAAGAAGTATATCTCTTCAGGGCTCGTATCCGTAATTATCCGATCAATCGCAGACAGAATCTTTTCTTTAACATCAGTGATCTGCGCCGTATTCTCCCAGACAGACTGAAACATACTGTAAATCTGGTCAGTAGTACCGGTGTCTGTGGGCATCGTATTCATAGCAAAGCCCGGCGAGTAGGAATAGCCCAGCCCGCTTGATGTAAAATTTGAATTTCCCTGAATACCGACATCACCACCGGATTTTTTCGAGATATGGAACAGATTTTGCAGCGGTGGCTGGTCTCCCTGGATTTCACGTACCGCACATTTCTTTTCTATCCACTGACGGAAGCAGCGGGCAATTTTTTTCTGATTTAGCTCATTGCGCAAAGGGATCTCTGCGTCATCCCCCACGAGCTTACTCACATTACCCGTTATCTCAAGATTCTGTGAAAACAGGATATTGCATTCATCAAGTTTTGACAACTCTTTTTTGAGTGCCTCATACGCATACAGTGTTGTATACGCTGTAATAATTGACAGAGAATCACCGGGTCGAATGTACTCTTTAAGTGTATCTCCAAGCTTTGTCGTTTTATTATCTATCATAGGTACTCCCCTGTCTGATCCTCTGAAATTCAATTACACCTACAAACTATCTCCTAACACAGTATACCAATATAAACTATGATAAAGCAAAAGGCATATATCAAATCAGGCATTACACTATGCAATAATAATGAGCCGCGGCATATAAGTTTTGAACTACGCAATCGTCCCTGGGTTGCAGGTGATTAACACACGCTTTGACCCTGATGAAGAGTGTGCCCCTCCGGGGGGCACACTGAGACTTTTACTTTGCTCCCCGGAGTGAGGGACACGGTGTTCAGTCTGGGTAAACCGGCTGAAAAAGGCATTGAACTTCGTGATATAGTAGAGATTTGTACGTGAGATATCTTCGCCGTAAAAAAGAACCTGCTTCGACTCATCTCACACTTTCAAAAATCAAATGCTCCTGGTGCTTCCCGGACTCCTGCACCGCGCCGAAAATTTCTGATTTTTTCAGAGAAAAGGGAGTACACAATCACCGTATTCGAATAACAATCCTTCGGTTGGCGGCGCGGTTTTCCGGTATGGGAGTTCCCAGGGAATCCACATTCGGTTTGACCGGCTTGGTGTCGGCATAGCCTGCAGCTTTCAGGCGCTCCGCCTCGATGCCCCGCTCAATCATGTACTTAACAATATTGGTTGCCCGCGATACGGAAAGCTCCCAATTGGAGGGAAAGCGGGCCGTGTTGATGGGCAGATCATCCGTATGCCCCTGTACATCAATGTTGAAATTGTAGTAGGTAATATTATTGAGCGCAACAATCACCTTGTCGATAATGGTCTGGGCCTGCTGCTGCACATTGGCACTGCCGGCCTCGTAGAAGGCGGCGCTGGCGAAGGTCATCCAGATTCCGTTGCGGTCAAAATCGATATTGACCAGTGAATCGGCGCGCTCCTGCCGAAGGAGTGAGTCCAGATCATGTTTAATCTCTGCAAGAGGTGTTTCGGTTTCCTTGTTGAGGATCTCCGAGCGAAGTCCCTTTTTCAGCTGCTCCCACAGCATGGGATCCACCTCGGAAACCCGGATCAGAATAATAAAGAACGCCATGAGCAGAGTGATCATATCGCTGTAGGTCTGCAACCAGCCGTTGGGATCCGCCTCGCCGCCTTCAATAATGCGGTTTCTGTTTTTTTGTTTACGCAGGGACATGGGGCCTTACTTATTACCTTCCGCGGCAGATACCTGCACATTTCGATCGAGAAAGGAATTCAGGCGGTCGCGGATATAAAAGGTGGAACGGTTTTCCATAATCATAATGAGCCCTTCCAGAAGAAGAAATTCGCGAAACCGCTGAATACTGTAAAGCTGTTTTACCTTGGTGGAGGTGGGATCAAAGAGGTAGCGGGCAAAGAGAACACCGTACAGGGTCGTTACCAGCGCAAGGCCCAGGCCGGGGCCCATCTCCGAGGGATCCTCCATCTCACTGAGCATCACAATCAGGCCGATCAGGGTCCCCACCATACCAAAGGCCGGCGCCGATGCCGCCATGGTATTGAGGATACTTGTCCCCGTGAGATTGCGGAAATAGGTCTCTTCAATGGAATTCTCTCCGAATTCGTAGACCTCCCGTGTGGTGTAGCCCGTCTCCATCAAAGAAAGGACGTAGTGAATAAATTTCTCTTTCTTCGGCAGCTGCGCGGCAATCTTTCCGTATCCTTCGATACCCTCTTTCTGTACCTGCTCCGCCCAGGAGATCATGCGGGTCACATCTTTCTTCAGGGATTTGGAATTGATTCCCGGTTCGATAAATATCTCAAAGATATTGGTGAAGGCCTTAAAGATATAGGTCCATTTATATCCGATGAAAGCTGCGGTGATCGTCCCGCCCAGTACAATAAAGAGACTGGGAAAACTCAGAAAGATCGTCCACTGATCCGTGACAGAAACGATGCCCCAGGCCACAAGGCCGACACCGAAGAATACACCGAGAAGGGTTGAAAAGGAAATTCGCATTTGCTACCTCTACGCAGTTATTGTCGTGTAAGCATTTCGCGGACACCGGGCATATCCGGATTCAGCTGCAGGGCCCGTTCCCAGCTGGCGGCTGCTTCCGCTGATTGCCCCATCATGTAATAGATGCTGCCTTTCAGGGCATGGGCTTCAGCTGTTTCGCTCAGACCGAGAGCCATATTGACCTTATCCAGGGCATCGGTGTAACGATTATCATAAAATGCCTCCTGAGCACTGCGAATCAGGGCGATTACGCGCTCTGTTACTTCCGGCGCCAGAGTATCCTGATCCGTGTCCTGCAGCTGTGCATCTCCGCCGGCGGGAAGATTCTCTTTTTTCATATCGGCACCGTTCTGTTTCTGCCGGTCCGCACGCTCTGATCCCGTACCGCTGTCCGGAAGAGATCCCTGAGGATCATCACCGGTCATTTCGATGTAGACATCCTCATCGTAGGGGTTCACCGTATAGGTCAGGGCCCCGCGCTGGGTACGAAAACTGACCTCCAGATTGGAGGAGCCCCTGTCAGGGTGTGCCCGGCGTTCATCGCGGGACGCTTCATCCGTCTGCGCCTCCCCGTCAGTACCGGCACAGCCGGTAAGGAGCACGGCCGCAGCAAAGATACTAAAAATTATAGAGTAAACCGAATTCATAATTGAGAGGCTCCAGCTCAAAGGAGTGATTATTTTCCGTATCGTACATGCGGGTATCAAAGGCATTCACAAGAATACCTCCGGCAATGGAGAAATGCTTTGACACATTAAAGCGGTAGCCGTGGCGCAGTGCCAGGGATGAACGCCGGTACATGAGAGGCTTGTTGAGTTCCAAACCCAGAAGAATACCCAGCCAGTAATCCGTGTAGGATTCATCCTTCGGCAGCAGAGCAAAGATGAGATCACCGCCAACCTTTGTATTTATTACGGTCAGATTCTGTGTCTGGGTCTCATCTTCCGGGCGCAGATTGGCCACATACACACCGCCGTGAACACTGAAATAAAACCGACGCCGCGCCGTGGTGGCTTCCTCCATGTAGAGACGCATACCATAGGAGGTAAAGTTTCCGCCGGTGTAGCTGTTGGAATCAATCATGTACTCCTTCATGGGAGCGATGGATGCCCCTGCTCCGACGGCAAAGGATATTCCCGGAAAGGCGTCCTCCTGTTCATTCGGGCCGGCAATAAAAGATTCCGACCAGACGATCTCTCCGGTGGTATTTCGCAAAAGTTTCAGGGTCAGCAGAACGTCTCCGTCTTCGGTTCGGGTACAGGAACCATCGATAAAAGCATCGAGCCGCAGCTTGTCGCCCAGCTCCCACAGAGCTTCAATGGAAGGAACCGTATTGGAAAAAGAGAATGACGTATCCGTCACGGAGACGCGGATTGTCTTGAGTTCCGGTGCCGTAACAATCTCACGGCGTGAGGATTTACGAAACACCTCCTCAATGCGTTCGCGAATAAACCGCGCCATGCCCCGGGAGAAATGATCCTGATCAACGCGAATCCGATAGACCGCAACCCGCTCGATATCCGGCGGGAATGCACCGGTGCTGCCCTCAAGCTGCTGCATAATTTCATAAATCTGAGAGACGCCGGTATTATCCATGCGGGAAGATTGCCCCCCGTCAGCTGCGGCGGCATAAAGGAGGAGGAGTACAAGAAGGCTTATACGCTGAATCATAGCTTACGTCCTCCCACGGCATGGAGTTCTTTCTGTACGGCTTTCAGCAGGGTTTTCCGGGCCGCCTCTACCTGATCGGGTTTGGTCTCCCCTTTACTGGCAATACTTGAAACTATCAGCTCCTGCATTCGATCGGGAAGATGTTTGAGCAGGGACTGCACGGAATCCTGTTTCATTCCCACAAGAGCCGTGGCAATACTGTCGTTGTCAACCTGCTGGAGCACCTTTCGTAAAAGTTTGGGATCAAGGGTGGGCAGCTCCTGAAAGGTGGCAAAGAAACGGCGGATCCGCCGGGCAAGGTCGAGATTGCTTTCGGAAATTGTCTTGATGTATTTCATATGTTCGCTGACGGGAAAGGAAAAGAGCATATCCACAGCAGCAGCCACACCGTCAGCGCGGACCGTCCGCATGCCGCTGACAGAGAGCGCCTTCTGCGAAAGATTGGCCGCCACGGTTTTGTACATATCCAGGGGAATATCCTGAATACTGCCGATGCCCAGAAGAATACGCGAGCGCTGCCCGTCATCAAACCACCGCATAATGCGCCCGGCCCGCTCTGAATCCATCTGTGTCAGCACCAGGGACTGCACATTTTCCCTTTCATCCTTAATCAGATGCAAAACCTGTTCATCTGTGAGATCACCAAGAAAACTGAAAATATCTTCGGAGTCCTGCCCTTCAGAATCGACTGTAACCAAGTTAAAGTCCCGCAGGAAAGCTTTGTACAGTTCCGGAGACGGGGCGGCCGCGCTTTCGTCCTCACCGGAAACATACCGGCGCAGCAGACGCATCTGATCTGAGCCCAGGCGACGGCGCAGAATATCAGCGGAGGAGGGATCAACCGCCCGTATCAGGGCTGCGGCTTTTTCAAGACCTTCCTGCCCGTCATTCTCCGCCCAGTTGGCCAGAACTGCTGCACTGACCCGCGGCGAACCGATAAAAGCATGAACCGCCCGACGCCGAAGGGCTGATATTCGCTGCAGATCATCGCCCCCGGAGGAATCGTTCTGCGTATTCTGAGATACAAGGGAGTCAATTTTGCGGGTTACTTCGTCAATGCGGTGCGCAAGGGGATTATCCTCATCCACCTGCGGCGCCGGGGTGCGCTTTGCAGATCGGCGAAAAATAAGGAAAAGGACCACAAGCAAAAAAAGTATCCCCGTGATAATCAGCCACAGAGGCGGGAGTTCCGCCGGTGCTTCCTCTGTTTCATCCGGTGTATCTTCTGCAGGGATCACCGTATCTTTTGAGTCGATCTTTCGGTTTAACCGGGGAAAATGACGTTTTTCCAGTGAGATATTATCGCGGTTTGTCAGATTTCCGCTCATGTAAATGATTCTGCGGATGAAATCAAAATCCTCCATGGAATAGCCGGAGTCAACGAGGACCTCCACAGAAACCCGGCCGAGGGAGTATTCAAAAATACTGTCCACCACGGATGAATCACGTTCTTTCAGCTCCGGCGGCAGATAGGGCAGGCCCGGCAGTTCGGAGATTCCCGTATCAATACGCCGGGACTCCTCTTTCAGCCGCTCTTCAATGGCAACGCGCGCATCAATAATAAAAGAGCGGGGGTCATAATGCTGCCCCAGAGCATTGGACAGTATCTGCTCATAGCGTTCCTCCGCTCTGTCGCGCAGATGCGTAAGCTCCCGCGGCGGCTCCTGCGCACGGGCGCCGGTGCAGAGTATACAAAAAAGCATTGCAAAAACACATCTCAGTCGAATCATTTCACATCACACCTGTGTTGACCATTTTTGAGAAGTATAGGATTATTAAAACGGAGTGTCAAGAAAATCTCTGCGCCCAAATCCCTTCGATACACTCCTGTGTGCGGCGGGCTGTTTCGGCCCAGGTAAAGTGTTCCGCCCAGGGACGGCACTGCGCAGCAAGATCAGCGTGCAGCCCTGCATCAGTGAGAAGAAGATCCATTTTTTCCGCAAGATCATGAACATCCCCGAATCGGTACAGCAGCCCCGTTTCACCATCCCGTACACTGTCACACAGGCCCGGTGCGTTGTTGGCAATAACCGGTGTTCCGCAGGCATTGGCCTCAATGACCGTCAGGCCCCATCCCTCTTTATAGCTGGTCTGTAGCACCGCCCGCGCCTGCTGCATCTCACGACGCTTTTGCTCATCACTGATAAAGCCCAGAAAATGGATTGAGTCCTCAAGGCGATGCTGGGCCACCCAGCGGCGTGCCTCCTCTTCAAAGGGCCCTTTTCCCGCAATATGCAGGACTGCTTCAGGATGGTCCTGCGAAATGCGCCGAAATGCTTTCAGGGCATCGATAATCCCCTTGTACTGCTGAATACGGCCGATCCACAAAAACGTCATGCCCCGGTGTTCTTCCGCCTGTTTTTCAGCAGGCCGATAGAAAGTAAGGTCACAGCCGTTGTAGATAACCGTGAT
>JBNJDQ010000127.1:0-7251 GCA_051745065.1 Fibrobacterota bacterium | reverse complement strand
CCGAATTGTGTTATTCCCGAAAGTCGTGCAGATCCATCGATTTCTGCCAGATCCCAGGATATGCCGTCATCTGAATACATTATATGCAGTCCTGCTGCAGCAAAAGCCCGCTCGCCGTCCCAGAATATATCCGACACCGAATTACCGTGAAGGGGATGGCTGATCCATCGCCATGGCTCAGCAGAAAGAGAGGAAAGGATACAGAGAATAAGTACCACAATCTTTTTCACGGAAGATCCTTTGATTATGTAAGTTCTGCTCTTGAAGTAATAGATGGTAATATACCTCTTTTTTTGCGCCTCTCCCATCAAAATGAGAGCCCATGGGCGATATTTTTCAGAGCCTGCAATATTCTTGATCAAAACAGAGTGACCATGAGTCCTTCCGGTACAATCCGTACCCGAACCGCCTCTGGATGCCTTGTCAGAAAAATAAAAGCCTAAGAAAACTTTGTTTTACTGGGCTAACTATTGTATATTACATTGATGATTCCTGATGGAGATACTCCATCAAACAGGATTGGAAAAAATGAACACAAGTGAGGTATACATGCTTCTGAACAAAGAGTCCTCCTCGGCAGCAGTGGAATTGACCACTCCCGATCAACTTAGCATACGCTACGGCATTGTGCAGTTCGATGTATCCCTGGCAGACTGCCGGGAGATAGCCCGCCTCTTCGACCGGAATGAAGAGAGCCTGCCGGATGCACATATCTGCAGTGTGATACAGATGAGTGAGTCCATGTTTCTCTTTCAGTATCGCGGCATCACCCTCTCAATGTGTAAGAACGCCCTTGCCTCCTTTGGCGCAATGGTGACTGCAGGGCTGCATGAATATGACCGGATATTCAACAGAGACCGCCAAAAATCACGTGCCGACATAGACACTCTCCTCTCATCAATAGAGAAGAATCTCTGACAAAGCTCCTTTCCTCAGGCCGAAGGAAACCATGACCACCCTCCTTCGGCCTTATTTTCGTGCCGTTTTCATGGACGATCATTTTTCCGGGTGTTCCGATCTCCCGTTGCATGTCCGGCCCTGCCTCCAGAGCGGGAGCGAAGCAACAGGATTGCCTCCGGCACGATGGGAGCGCGCCAAAAATACCCTGACCCTGAACACACTGCGGCGCCAGCTTTGCAGGGGCGCTCGCGACCCGAAAAGCGGCTGACGCAGGAAGTAAAGGGGAAGGAGGTTTTGGCCGCCCGCTGAAAGCGGAATCAAGATTCAGAGCATGGCACAAACATAAGCGATCGCAAAATAGTTTTACCTTGTATTGCAAAGCAGCCGTCCATGGCCCCGCACCCTAACAGAAAGATCAGGAAAGAAGTGTTTGAAGCGTTGTTTTCATGAATTTTGAAAACAGAACTGTATACTGTTGTATATTACTATTTCTATGTTTCAAGTAACAGGAGAGACTTTTATGAACCAATATACCGAACGGGTACTGGCTGATATTGCCGATCGTAACCCCGGAGAAACAGAATTTATACAGGCTGTAAGTGAAGTTCTGGAGTCAATTTCATTTGTCCTTGATCAAAACCCCCGCTATGAAGAACATGCCGTTCTGGAACGACTCCTCGAACCGGAGCGTATTATCACCTTTCGCGTATCCTGGATGGACGATGCCGGCCGCTGCCGGGTCAACCGGGGCTACCGGGTCCAGTTCAACAGCGCCATCGGCCCCTATAAAGGCGGCCTTCGATTCCACCCCTCCGTAAACCTGAGCATTCTCAAATTTCTCGGATTTGAGCAGATTTTCAAGAATGCCCTGACCGGTCTGCCCATGGGTGGTGGCAAAGGAGGCGCGGATTTCGACCCCAAGGGCAAGAGTGATGCGGAAGTAATGCGCTTTTGCCAGGCCTTCATGGGTGAGTTGTATCGCCATATCGGCCCGAACTGCGATGTTCCCGCCGGTGATATCGGTGTGGGAGCACGGGAAATCGGCTATCTTTTCGGTGAATATAAAAAAATCGTAAACCGCCATGATTCCGTCATAACCGGCAAGGGGGTCAACTGGGGCGGCAGCCTGATCCGCCCTGAAGCAACGGGATACGGCAATGTCTACTTTGCCTCGGAAATGCTGAAAACCACGGGCGAAGATTTTCAGGGTAAAAAGGTCCTTGTTTCCGGATCGGGAAATGTTGCCCAGTATACCATTGAAAAGGTCATCGACCTGGGGGGAACAGTCATTTCTGTATCCGATTCAAAGGGAACAATTATTGATCCCGCAGGTATCGACAGAGAAAAGCTTGCATGGATCAAGAATCAAAAAAATAATAAGCGCAAAGAGATTGGTGAATATGCCGACACATTTACAGACGCGGTGTATCATGCAGGCAAAACGCCGTGGAAGCTCCTTGATGCGGACGTGGCCCTGCCCTCGGCAACACAGAACGAGATCTCCCTGGAAGATGCCCGCGCCCTTGTTGCCGGCGGCGTTCGGTGTGTATCCGAAGGGGCAAACATGCCCTGCAGTGCCGATGCGGTACGCTTCTTCCTGGATGAAGGTGTTCTCTTCGGTCCGGGCAAGGCAGCCAATGCCGGCGGCGTTGCAACCTCGGGAATAGAAATGTCGCAGAACGCCATGCGTCTGAGCTGGCATGCTGATGAGGTGGACAGCCGTCTGCAGCGCATTATGATGGATATTCATGAAAACGCGAAAGAAGCGGCTCAGGAATACGGCACTCCCGATAATTATGTCAATGGCGCAAACATCGCCGGTTTCAAAAAGGTCGCCGACTCCATGATTGATCTGGGCATATAAGCACCACTTAACGACCCTTTCCCAGTAATCACCGGGGCAGAGCACATATGCCTGCTCCGGATTTTTCGACGGGGTGCCGGGGGGGTCTTTCTGAATCAGCTCAATGAACTGACGGGATTTGCACGCTCTCTCTGTGCTTAGTCTCCCATGAGGCTGTCCAGATCATCCTCATCACGGACCTCGATCTTCTTCCCCTCTTTGTTGAAACGGACGAACTTCTCGATCTTTCCGTTATCGTAATAGATACGTGTTTTTAACGCACCTCCGGGGTAGTAAAAATGGGCGTAGCCGTCTTCCCGGCCGTTGCGAAACTCCAGTTCACTGCGCAGAGTTCCATCGGGATAATACTCCCGGTAGAATCCGTCCAGACGATTACGGTGATATTCCGCCTCAAAGCGGACAGTGCTGTCGGGATAGTAGCGTCGCACGACGGTCCGCCGGCGTTCGCTCTTTGTTTGGTCGGTCATCTCCATACCCGGCGAATAGCTGCGAAAGACCCAGCCATAGGAAAAAGAAACCAGCATCAGAATCAGTAAATAACGCACGGGGCACAGACCTGTTAAGTTTCACGTGTAAAAAATATATATTCTTTGAACGACCGGAGGCAGTATGGAATTCAGACCCTGTATCGATCTTCACGCGGGAAAAGTCAAACAGATTGTGGGAAGCACCCTCAAAGACGGTGACAACAGTGCGCAGATAAACTTTGAAAGCGGATACGGGGCGGCCTATTACGCCGACCTCTACCGGCGGGATAATCTGCGCGGCGGTCATGTTATTAAACTCGGCCCGGGTAACGACGAGGCCGCACGGCAGGCGTTACAGACTTGGCCGGACGGCCTGCAGATCGGCGGAGGAATCACACCGGACAATGCCCGGGATCACATTGCAGCCGGTGCCTCACACGTTATTGTCACCTCCTGTGTATTCCGCGACGGGGTAATCCACTGGAATGCACTGAAGAAACTGAGCCGAACTGTCGGGCCCCGGCGCCTGGTTCTGGATCTCAGCTGTGTCAGAAAAGAAGACCAATGGATTATTGTCACCAACCGCTGGCAGCAGGAGAGCACCATGACCGTGAATGCCTCCCTTCTGGAAGAACTTGCCCCCTACTGCGATGAATACCTTGTGCACGCCGCCGGGGTGGAGGGGAAAATGGCCGGCCCGGACGAAGAACTCATTGCCCATCTTGCCCGATATGCCCCCCGCCCTGTGACCTACGCCGGAGGAATTGCGACCATGGAACATGTTCAGCAATGCCGCACAGCCGGCAGTGACCGGGTCCATATCACCATCGGCTCCGCCCTTGACATCTTCGGCGGTCCCCTTTCCTACAACCGGGTTGTTTCCGCCCTGAAGGAGAATCCTCATGTATAAATACCTCCTCACGGCCGTGTTTCTTTTTATGACCGCCTGCGGAAGTTCCCCGCGTCACATGCCGGGACATCAAACACACAACAGCCGTACGGACAGCCCTGCAGAAAACAGCCGCGTCCTGCGCGGACATGCATCGTGGTATGGACGCAAATTTCACGGACGCACCACTGCAAACGGTGAGAAATACAATATGCGCGACATGACCGCTGCCCACAAGACCCTGCCCTTCGGAACAATCGTTGAAGTAACCGATCCATCCACGGGGCGCTCTGTAAAAGTACGGATTAACGACCGCGGCCCCTTTGTGAAGGGACGCATTATCGACCTCTCCCGAAAAGCCGCAGACCGCCTGGGGATTCGCGAAAGAGGAACCGCCCCTGTGGAAGTGAGGATACTGAAATGAGACTGCTCCCCCTGCCCGCCTATGTTCCCACAATCCGCGGACTGTTCCGCAATACCCTTGCCCGGGACGCGGTGTACCCATTCTACGCCTCCCTCAAAGTCACCTCACGCTGCCACTTCGGCTGTCCCTTCTGCAACATGAAGCGCTACCGCGGGGATGACCTTCCCACGGAGGATATCAAAAAAATCATGAACAACCTCTCCCGTTCCCCCGTGCTGATGACAAGTTTTGAAGGCGGGGAGCCACTGCTGCGCGGGGATATCGAAGAACTCCTGATCCATGCCCGCCGCTGTCGCTTCTATCTCCTTTTCACCACCAGTCAGGGCAATCTCCTGGAATACCCCCTGCAACGGTACGCCCGCTACATCGACTTCCTCCATGTCTCCATTGACGAGGGACACGGCAATCTGGAACTCTTCGATGCCCTGCCCGAGCTCTCCCGTCTCAATACGGACGTCTCCGTACAGACAGTGGTCACGCGGGATACCGTGGACGCACTGCCGACAAAAGTAGAGCAATGCCACCGCACAAACACCAATATTGTTGTAATCCCCGCCGCTCCCATGGAAGGAGCAGAGCAGGTATTTCCGGATATTGATTCCTTTGAAGCAACCCTGCGCCGCCTGAAAGCGGAATACCCCGGCACCATCCACACACCGCTGGGATATTTTGAGGCATACCGCAAGGGCAAATGCTCCTCGGCATCGGTAATCATTTCACCCCAGGGACGCCTATTCTACCCGTGCAATATCCGCGAAACCCTCGGCCCGAATCTTGCCGAAACAGATCTGACCACCTGGTTACGCAGTAATGAGGCACAACAGCGCCGCCGGGAAATGAAGGCCTGTACCATCAACTGCGGCTGGTATCAGTATTACTCCATTGACTCGTATCTCTCCCTGCCGACACTGGGAGAAGCCCTGAAACCGGCCCTGCGGAAACTGACCCTGCGGAGAAAATCATGAGAGTTCTGGCAACAGATCTGGACAGAACCCTGCTGCCCAACGGTCCGGCTCCGGCTGATCCGGGTATCATGGAACTCCTCCATACCGTACTTCAGCGGGAAAGAATCACGCCGGTCTTTGTAACCGCCCGCCGGGGCGAATCCGTTATCAACCGGGTCATTGATCGCTACGGCACACCCCGCCCCGCAGCGATCATCGGCGCTGTGGGCGCAGAGATCTTCACAGCCAGCTCCCGGGGTGAATACAAGCGTAATAAAGACTGGGACACGCATCTTGCCGAACAGAGCGCTAACTGGAATCCTGAAGCTGTTGAAAACCTGTTGACAAATGTTGATAACATTACCCTTCAGCCGGCAAAAGAACAACACACATGGAAACGCAGCTACTATATCGACTCCCTTGATCACTATGAAGATACCTGGAAAACTGTGGAGGACCATCTCTTACAGAACGGGCCCGCAGACCTGCGCATCACCCACAGCAGAGATCTCAATGCCCGTATCGGCTACATTGACATTACCCCCGCAGGCATTTCCAAGAAAGCGGCCCTGCGCTATTACGCAGGCCAAACGGGGCTGCACGACAATGATATACTCTTTGCAGGGGATTCCGGAAATGATCTTCCCCTCCTGACATCGTCCATGGATGCGCTGATTGTGGCCAACGCCGAAGGGGAAATCAAAGAAAAGACCCGACAGAACAAAACCGGGGGCGTACTCCATGTAGCCCGGGGGCGCTGGGGGCTGAACGGCAATTACGCTGCGGGGATTCTTGAGGGACTGCACCGTAAAGGATGGATAACAGAATCAACGGAGAAGTTCATTGAAAATGCCCTTTAATTGCATTCTGTTTCGGTGTATATTAGAATTATCACTTTAACTGCTCGGAGTTGAACCGATGGGGCTACCAGTTCTGAACCGTGAGAATTTGCAAAAAATCTACGATGAAGATTCTCAAACTCTTCTCTTCGCGCGTCTTGCCTACATGCTTCTACGGGACGGCGATGCAAAAAAAGCCCTTTCCATCGCCGAAGATGGCGTCGAAAAACACCCGGACTACACGGCAGGAAAACTGGTTTTAGCGCAATGCTGCATAGAGCAGAAGGAGTATGATCCTGCCCACGTACAACTCACGGAGATACTCAGGAAGGAACCGCAAAATCCCAAAGCTCTTGCACTGTTTGCACAAACAGCCATGGAACGCGGCCAAAAGGACACCGCCCGCAAAGTTACTGCCACCCTGCGAAGTCTCTTTCCCCATGATCCGGCGGCACAAAAGGCAGAAGAATCAAAAACCTACAATATTTTCACATTGATTGCCGCCCCTCCGGAATCCGAAGAACAGGACGATGACGACTGGGGGGACAGTGCCGACTCTGACAGCTCCATCGATTACGACCGTCATGATAAAGCTGTTGACAAAATCACCGAAGATCTGGGGCTTGAGGAATCGGACACTGAGAAAGAGGATACAACATCCGGGGACATATCATCCATTGACGAAGCCCTTGAAACCCTGGAAACTGAGTCGGCATCATCCCAAAAAACCGATTCCTCCGGTGAGGACGCCAAGGAAGAGGAAAAAGTCTCTCAGAAAGATCAAGGGGCGGATTCGGGCAAAGCCAGCCAATCGGAGATTGACGAACTTTTGGGCTCTGTCTCCGAAAACACGGAGGAATCTTCCGCAGAAGAAGACCACGGCGAATCACAGAAGAAACAAGCAAATGAAGCCCCCGTCTCCAA
>JBNJDQ010000126.1:0-7346 GCA_051745065.1 Fibrobacterota bacterium | reverse complement strand
TCTGCAGAAAAAGGTGGCTGATCAGGATGTAAAGATTGAGACTCTGGAGACAAAGAACGACAGTCTTATAAAGGAAAACCGAAAGCTGACCGGCGAAAATACCAAATTGACAAAAGAGAACGAGCGTCTGTCTTCGGAACTGAAAAGCAGCAAGCGTCTTGCGGATCAGTATGCCCAAAAGATTAAATCTCTGGAGCGGCAGAATACTGTCAGCTCTTCAGCCAAAGAGCCTGCAGGAAAAACTCTGACCGTCGATTTTCCCGTGACTGCACGCCTGTTGAGCAAAAAGCGGCATGATGCCACCAGCGTGGCTGCAAACATTGTTTTTTATAATGGATCCACCAGGGATCTTGAGGGTTTTACGGCAAATCTGAAATTCATGAACGGCACCCGGGTTCTTCACGAAGTGGTTGTGGAAAACACAAACCCCGTGGAGTCCGGTGAAAATGTATCCTGGTACGGTGCAATTCCCTACGATATGACCGATAACGGACAGGCGCTTTTCTACAATCTCGATGCGGATGATCTCTCCATTGATGTGGAGGTGCACAGTATCGTAACAAGCAGCGGACAGGTAAAGAACTTTCTTAAGTAAGAAGGCAGTTATGAGCAGAATTACAGTAAAAAAAGCCCTGATCAGTGTATCGGATAAAACCGGTGTTGACCGAATTGCCCGCGCCCTCTCTGAGGCCGGCGCGGAGATTCTTTCCACGGGAGGCACGGCACAGATGATTCGTGATGCGGGCATCCCCGTAACCTCTGTGGACAGCTATACGGGGCATCCGGAAATAATGAACGGCCGGGTGAAAACCCTGCATCCGAAAGTGCACGGCGGTATTCTTGCCGTGCGTGATGATGAATTCCATCAGGCTGATATGCAGGCCAACGACATCGACCCGATTGATATGGTAGTGGTAAATCTCTATCCCTTTGAGAAAACCGTTGCCCGCGAAGGTGTTACCATTGCAGAGGCCGTGGAAAATATCGACATCGGCGGCCCGACCATGGTTCGCAGTTCTGCAAAAAATCATGCCTGGGTATGCGTGGTGGTGGATCCGGCGGATTATGATGATCTGATCGAGGAGATTCAACATGAAGGGGGCGTGTCTGACACGACGCGTCGCCGCTTAGCTGTAAAGGCCTTTGCCCATACTGCTCAATATGACAGTGCCATAACAACATATCTAAAAAACGTATATCTGCAGCAGTGAGGTAGAATGGCATCAAAGCTGGTAATAGTGGAGTCCCCCACAAAGTGTAAGACAATCGGACGGTATCTCGGTAAAGAGTATACTGTGAAGGCCACCATGGGCCATATCGCCGATCTTCCTGTGCGCAAACTCGGCGTTGATATTGAAGACAATTTTACCCCGGAGTACGTTGTATCACGGGATAAGAAAAAGGTTGTGAAGGAACTGAAAAACGAAGTAGCCGGCGTCGACGAGGTTTTTCTGGCACCTGACCCGGACCGTGAAGGAGAGGCAATTGCCTGGCATGTTGCCCGCGTTCTGAAATGTGATCCCGAAAAGGTGCATCGGATTCAGTTCAATGAGATAACCAAAAATGCCGTGAACGATGCGATTCAGAATCCCCATGATATAGATATGAACAAGGTGAACGCTCAGCAGGCCCGTCGCGTTCTGGACCGGGTCGTGGGGTACAAAATATCTCCCATGCTCTGGAAGGTGCTCTACCGCGGTCTGAGTGCAGGCCGGGTGCAGTCCGTCGCCCTGCGTATTATCTGTGAACGGGAAGATGAAATCCGTGCTTTTAAGCCCGAAGAATACTGGACTATTACAGCTCAGCTCAAAGATGGGCAGATGCCTTTTGAGGCAAAACTGCAGCTCCTTGATGGAAAAAAGGCAGTTGTTTCCACGGAGGAAGAAGCCACTGCAGTAACGGATCGGGTGACGGGTAAGCCCTTTACGGTGAGCTCTGTTGAGAAAAAACAGAAGAAGCGCAACCCCTATCCTCCCTTTATTACCAGTACCCTGCAGCAGGATGCGGCGCGTAAGTTCGGTTTTTCCGCGTCAAAGACCATGATGGTGGCCCAGCAGCTCTACGAAGGTCTCTCTCTGGGGAAACTGGGAACAGTCGGTCTGATTACGTACATGCGTACGGATTCCGTGCGGATTGCCAATGAGGCTCTGGGAGCGGCAAAGAAATATGTCGCTGAGCGCTTTGATGCGCCGTACCGTCTCAAGAGTGTGCGGCAGTTCGGTTCCTCCAAAAAGGCGCAGGATGCCCATGAGGCCATTCGTCCGGCCCATATCAGTGCAGACTATGAACCGACTTCCCTGCAGAAACATCTGACCGGGGATCAGAACAAGCTCTACACGCTGATATGGAACCGTTTTATTGCATCGCAGATGGCTCCCGCCGTGATTGATCTCACCAAGATCGATTTCACCGTGGAGAATGCGGTCTTTCGTTCCAACGGCTCGGTCATGCGCTTTGACGGTTTTTTAAAAGTGTATGAGGAAAGCAAGGACACCGGCAAAGGTGCAAAGGGTGATAATCTTCTTCCCGATCTTGCCGAGGGAGCTTCTCTGACGCCGGAGAAGATCGATTCGAAGCAGCATTTCACCAAACCCCCTGCACGCTATTCCGAAGCTCTTCTGGTCAGTCAACTTGAAAAACTGGGCATCGGCCGTCCCTCAACATACGCGCAGATTATTAAAACCCTCAGCAGCCGTAAATACGTGGATCTTGAAAAACGTCGTTTTTTCCCCACTGAGCTGGGATACAAGGTGAAGGAGATCCTCATCAACGAATTTGAGGATATCTTTAACGTGGATTTTACCGCCCGCATGGAGGAAAACCTTGATAAAGTGGAAGCCGGGGACGCCGACTGGGTTGAAACCCTGAAGTCCTTCTACGCGCCCTTTTCGGAAAAACTCGATGAGATGGCCGGCCATGTGGCGGAACTGAAGAAAAAGAATCAGGAGGAAACAGATCGCACCTGCCCCAAATGCGGAGAGCATAAACTGATTATTCGGTGGAGCCGCAACGGTAAATTTCTTGCCTGTCCCGGCTTTCCCAAATGCAAATATGCAGAATCCCTGGAACAGGATTACGAAGAGAGTGATGAGAAATGCGATAAATGTGGTGCTCCCATGCGGATAATTAAACGGGGCAACGGGCGTTTTCTGGGGTGCAGTCAGTATCCGGACTGTAAAAATATTAAACCCATATCCACGGGGATCGACTGTCCCGAGGACGACTGTAACGGCCAGATTGTGGAGCGTTCCTCCAAGCGGGGAAAATCCTTCTACGGCTGCAGTCAGTATCCGGACTGTAAATTTGTTCTGTGGGATCAGCCTGTGAAAGAAAAATGCAGTTCCTGCGGCTATCCCGTGCTGGTAAAGAAGAATACCAAAAAGAAAGGGGAGTTCAAGCTCTGCCCCTCCTGTAAGGCGGAGTCCTCCCTTGATGAATAAAGACGTGCGAACAGCAGTTATCGGTGCCGGCCTTGCGGGAAGCGAGGCCGCCCTTGTTCTCAGCCGGTTCGGCTGTTCCGTTGATCTCTTTGAAATGCGCCCGGAAAAAATGACCGAAGCCCATTCAACAGAGCGGCCGGCGGAACTGGTCTGTTCCAATTCCCTGAAATCCTGTGCAATGCCTTCAGGCCACGCTCTGTTGAAGGAGGAGTTGAAGGCTCTGGACAGCCCTCTTCTCGCAGCGGCCTTTGCGACGGCCGTTCCCGCCGGATCCGCCCTTGCCGTGGACCGGGATAATTTCAGCGCCGCTGTGGCGGAAAAGATTGCTCAGGCGTCGAACATAACCCTGCACCGCACAGAAGTGACGGAGATTCCCGCCGCCTATGATGCGGTAATTATTGCAACGGGCCCTCTGACATCTCCGGCCATGACTGCGGCTCTGCAGGAGCGCTTTTCGGCGGAGGAATTTAATTTCTACGATGCGGTTGCACCGATTTTCGATGCTGAATCCATCGACATGAACCGGGCATTTCTTGCTTCGCGCTGGGGCAAGGGAACGGCTGATTATATCAATTGTCCCTTTACCAAAGAGGAGTATGATCGCTTTTACGATGCTCTTCTGGAGGCGGACCGCGTAAAGAAACGTGATTTTGAGGATGAGCATTTCTTTGAGTCCTGTCTGCCCGTGGAGGTGTTGGCCCAGCGTGATTACGATGCTCTGCGCTTTTCCATGATGAAACCCGTGGGCCTGCGCCACCCCGAGACGGGTGAGTCCTATCATGCTGTGTGTCAGCTGCGTATGGAGAATCGCAACGGAACAGCCTACAATATGGTCGGTTTCCAGACACGCATGACCTTTCCCGAGCAGCGTAAGGTTTTTCGGATGATTCCCGGTCTGGAGCAGGCCGAGTTTCTGCGCTACGGCACGATTCACCGCAACAGCTATCTCAATTCCCCCAATATTCTCAGGCGGGATCTCTCCTTTAAAGACGATCCTTCGCTTTTCCTTGCGGGGCAGCTGACAGGAAATGAAGGATATACCGAAAGTATTGCCACGGGCCATGTTGCGGCACTTTCGGCGGCCGCACGCATTGCCGGTGTTTGCCTGACCTATCCGGGCAACACCACTGCCCTGGGCGGTCTTCTGGATCATATTGTTACGGTGCCGGAAAAGGGACGGTTTACACCGACCAATATCAATTTCGGGCTTCTGGCCCATCCCGGCCGTAAGATGCGCAAACGGGACCGCAAGGAGTTCTACTGCACCCGCGCCCGTACAGACTTTGATGCATGGCGCGCAGAAAACGCGTCTCTTTTGAAATAACTGCCGCAGCAGACCTCTGGAAAAGAGTGTCTGCCATAGTGTATATTTGCAATGGCTGCCGCAGAAAACATTCTGTCCGGTGGCCCGTAATCTTTTTACCGGAGGAATCATGATAAAGCATATCGTTATGTGGAGCTTTTCCAATAAAGCAGATGCAGAAAAGGCGAAGGATCTTCTTGAAGCACTTCCCGACAAAATTTCTGAAATACGTGATTATGAAGCCGGTCTGAATATCAGTCCGCGCCCGGCGGCGAAGGATCTGGTTCTCTATTCATCCTTTGATTCCGCCGATGACCTTGCGTCCTACGCGGCACATCCGGAACATGTGAAGGTTGCCGATTTCATCCGTGCTCATGCCGAAGAGACCAGTGTTGTTGACTATGAGATTAAACCGCTATAAGGAGATATAATGGGTAAGAATGTTGTTCAGAAGATCATTGACTCCCACATTGTTGAGGGTGAGCCCCGTCCGGGCAGTGAAGTGGGGATTCGCATTGATCAGACCCTGACGCAGGACGCAACGGGAACCATGGCGTATCTGCAGTTTGAGGCGATGGAATTTGATCGGGTGCAGACGGAGTTGTCTGTTTCCTATGTGGATCATAACACCATTCAGGAAGGGTATGAGAATGCCGATGATCATGCCTACCTGCAGAGTGTTGCCCGTAAATTCGGTATCAAATTTTCCAAGCCCGGCAACGGAATCTGCCATCAGGTGCATGTTGAACGTTTCGGGAAACCGGGTAAAACTCTCCTGGGCTCCGATTCCCATACTCCCACGGGCGGTGGTATCGGCATGATCGCCATTGGTGCCGGCGGGCTTGATGTTGCCGTGGCCATGGGGGGCGGTGCATTCCGTCTGACCTATCCGCGGGTGGTTAAAGTGGAGCTGACCGGAAAACTGCAGCCCTGGGTGAGTGCAAAGGATGTTATCCTGAAGGTTCTGCAGGACGTTTCAACCCAGGGGAACGTGGGAACGATTATTGAATACAGCGGCCCGGGCATTGCAGAGCTTTCCGTTCCGGATCGTGCCACCATCACCAATATGGGTGCGGAAACCGGTGCCACCACGTCGGTCTTTCCCTCGGATGACGTAACCAGGGCATTTCTTGCGGCACAGGATCGTGAAGATGACTGGACGGAAATTGTTGCTGACGACGATGCGCAGTACGACCGGGTGATTACCATTGATCTGAACAAACTTCAGCCCATGGCGGCATGTCCCCATTCCCCGGGAAATATCAAAACAGTGAAAGAGCTTGCAGGAATGTCTGTTGATCAGGTTATTGTGGGCTCCTGCACAAACGGCTCTCTGCGTGATGTATACGTAACGGCCCAGGCGCTGAAGGGACGCAAAGTTGCAGACTCCGTCTCCATGGGCGTTGCCGCGGGTTCCCGGCAGGTGCTGGAGATGACAGCCAAAGACGGTTCCATGGCACATCTGATTCAGGCGGGGGCACGGATTCTGGAAACAGCCTGCGGATTCTGTATCGGAAATTCCCAGGCCCCGAAAACCGATGCGGTTTCCTTTCGAACCTCCAACAGAAACTTCTTCGGGCGCAGCGGAACGGTCAGTGCCGATCTCTATCTTGTTTCTCCCGAGACAGCTGCTGCCATTGCCCTTGCCGGTGAAGTAGTGGATCCCCGCGAGTATTTCGGTGCGGATACGTATCCTTCATTCTCTCTGCCCGATCATTTTGATATCGATGATTCCCTGATTGTGGAGCCGGCTCCTGCCTCCGAATCTGTGGAGATCTCCCGCGGTCCGAATATCGGTAATCCCCCGCAGAAGGCTCCCCTTGATGACAACATTGCCGGTGAGGCAACCATTGTGGTGGGTGACAAAATTACCACTGACCATATCATGCCCGCAGGCAGCCGTCTGAAATACCGGTCGAATATTCCCAAATACTCGGAATTTGTCTTTGAGACAACTGATCCGGAGTTCTACAGCAACTGCATGGCCAACAAAAAGAAGTCCGTGGATAATATTATTATCGGCGGTGAGTCCTACGGGCAGGGATCATCCCGTGAGCATGCGGCAATCTGTCCCATGTATCTTGGTGTCAAGGTGGTTGCGGTAAAATCCATGGAGCGGATTCATAAGGCGAACCTTATCAATTTCGGTATTGTTCCGGCAACCTTCAAAAATCCCGCCGATTACGACCGGCTTTCCAAAGGCGACAAAATCAGCCTGACCGGTGTCCGTGATGCTGTGGAATCCGGGAGTGATACCCTGATGATGCAGGTAAACGGTGCGGATATTGAACTGGAGCTTGACCTTTCTCCCATGGACCGGACTTTTCTTCTGGTTGGCGGTAAGATTAACGCCGTAAAGAAGGGCCTTGTGAAATAAGCAGGTGCAGTTTCCGGCGTCCGCGGCATACCTGCCCGGCAGCATTTATACGGTAGGAGTTTTCTTCTACCGTATTTTAATGCGGTGCACCTTTTTTCGGCCGTTTTCTCTGTTGCTCATGAGCAGGTAGATCCCCGGAGTGATATGCGTGAGGTTCAGAATGGTGTTCTTTCTCAGCTCGCGGCGATGCAGTATTTGGCGTCCCTGCAGGGAGTAGATACTCAGG
>JBNJDQ010000125.1:0-7418 GCA_051745065.1 Fibrobacterota bacterium | reverse complement strand
ATGTTTCATGCGGCAGTCCCCTCTTTGTATCCACTGTATCTGTGCTGTAACGTAGAGTATTACATGGTTCGGTACGGTCTGTCAATAATTAAGAGGCGATGAAAAAAAAGAATTCTGTGGACATGTAAAAAATGGACCGAAGAAAGAGAGCCTGCATTCTCAAATGCAGGCTTCCTGTGAAATTTGATTGCAGGGAGTTACTTCCGCAGGGTGCTTTGCAGGGAAGGGACGGTCAGCATGATTCTGCGGCTGCGGTGGTTTCCCTCGTGATTGCGAAAACGCAGGCGACCCAGATATGATCCGGCACCGACTTTTCGTCCGGCGCTGTTGGTGCCGTCCCAGTACAGGGCAAGCTGGTAGCGATTTTTCAGAAAAAGCAGGGCGCCCCCCAAATGTTTTGTATCCGTTTTCACCGAGGAAAGCCGGGCAATCTTATTACCCACATTGTCAAAAATATCCAGAGCACAGTCCATTTCTTTCGCAGCTGTTTCTGACATGGGAACACGGGGATCAATAAGAATCATAACACCTTTTTCAAAGGCATTCTTTGAAGAAGTACCGTAATTATCAATTATCTCGGAGATTGTTTCGGGGCTTTCATTATGAATCCAGACGGAGGATATGGTTAAGGCCGGCGGTACGGGAAAGACCCGCAGCAGACCGAAGGAGTTATTGGTCCCGTCCTGTGTAATGCCGTTTTTGGAAGTAACTGAAGCGGTGGGGTCAACGGATATACTGTCTACGGTATCTTCGGGAAGATACTCGTCGGGTTTATTCCGAAAGCCCGATGAGACAAAGGTGACCACTGTGGTATCATACCCGCTGAGACAGGTATCAACTTCGATACTGTATTTATTTCCGTCACCATCTTTACAGCGAAAGGGACGATCCGCTGCAATGGGGCGTACCTGTGCATTAAAGAATACGGTCAGGGTATCATCATCACGGCGGGAGGTTTTCAGATCCGCAAGTTTCCCCGGAAAGAAATGGGCGCTGTCTGCAACAGGACCGCCTTCGTAAGGGTACGTTACGGTCAGCATATCACTGTCCTGCCACTCATTGGGCTTTTGAGAAAGGGCGATTGCCTTGAGAACTACATCGGTGCTTGCCTTGTCGGGGAAATCAATGGGACCGGTGTAGGCAATCCCCGCGGAAGCAGGGTCGGATCCGTCCAGGGTATAGCGCAGATCGTAGAGGGTTGTATCGGCGGGCCGGTCAACGGAGAGTTTTATTTCCGTGACGGACTGAGTATTGCCTCCGGCGGGATTGGCTTTCGGCGTGGCAATTTTGTTGAGTGAGTACCCGTAAGTGACGGTGAGCATGTCACTGTCCAGCCAATTGGCTTCATCCTCGGAGAAGGCAATTGCCTTCAGCGTTACCTGTCCCTGATCTTTGGGAAGGGGTATTCTGCCGGAGTATTCCGTACTGCTGCGGGTGGGATTCGAGCCGTCCAGGGTGTAGCGCAGAGTGTAGAGATCGCTGTTTTTGGGATAGTCCACCTGCAGGCCGACATCGGCGACATCCTGTACATCACCGGAGGCCGGATCGGCCTTTGGGGTGCCGATTTTAAGAACATTCTTTGCCTTTGACGCCCAGTACACTGCATTGTAGATGATCTGTGCTGAGGCATTGGTATCCGCAAGATATTGCGGTTGATAGCCGATCATGGCGACGCGGTTGTTCAGAAACTGAAGTCCCGCAAGGATTGTGTATATGTAGGTGTAGCCCTTCTGGTAGGTGTCGCTGACCGGAGCAGGAGAGTCTGTGGGGGTTGCGCCGACGAAAGGCGTGTTGGCGTCATCCTTCCAGTCACCGGGGTCGCCCTGATAAAATACGGTGCTGCTGTATTTCAGTTGCTGAAAGCCGGAGAATGAGAAATCATCAAGACTGGCGGTATCAATATCCCAGATATCCGCATCGAGCTGGCCCCGTCCGCCCTTGACAAAATCCTTAAAAAAGAGGGTGTCATCGCTCACTTCCCAGAGAAGACGGTCGTTGCGGGCGGTTGTCATCCAGACAGATTCCACGGAGGGCGAGTATAAATTGGCAGCACCGCCCATACCCGGCCACTGGGAATCATACTGGATGGGATCTCCCGTCCCGCCGGGGCCGGTGAGGTCAAAAATCTGTTTTGCATCAAAGGCGGCATCATCGCCGACGGCAACAATACCAACCCCGCTGTCTGAAGCTTCTTCAAGCAGATCATACGGGCCTTTGGGTTTTGGCCAGGAGAGTTCCTGTGCCCATTCAAACCCGGCGTTGACGTACACAATAGCGTGAGGGAGTTCGCCGCCGAAGTCATTTTTAAGAGATGTAAGATCAACCGTATCCCAGCCGTTCATCTGTCCGTGGTACTCACGGATATTGGTGGGATCCAGATGATGGAGGGAGCGATTTACAAAATCTTTGGTGTCTTCACCGAGTTCTCCCCTTGCGGGATTCCAGCCGGCGGGCATCTCGTCGCCGCCGGTGCCGTCGTTCCATATGACGGCAACCTTGGTGTTTTGGTTCCAGCCGGCCGGGCTGGTTCGCTCGGTTACGGTCAGGGCCACAGACTGCATGACAGTAAAGAGCAGTAGAAGAATTGCTGTGAGGAATATGTTCTGCTTCATCCTGAGTACTCCTGTAAGATTTGAGGGGCTAATCATAAAATATTCAAATCCTTCTCAAAAATCAGCATTATTTGAATCAAGAGAAAGATTTCAGTGAATGATCAATTCCAGAGGGTGTTTAGATCATTTTTGTCGGGAATGGAGGTCCGCAGGCCCAGCCAGTTTTCTGCAAGTTCATGGCTGTGAAAAACACAGGGATGCAAAGTGTCGTATTTCTGCCGAAGAAGTGCAAAGAATACGGAGGCCTGTATTTCGTTTTCGGGATGCGTTACGTGGGCATGACGCACATGATAGCGTTCTTTTTTTGCTTCAAGAAGCCCCCTGAGCTTGTTCATCTCCCGTTGTGTCAGATCAACCCTGATAGCTCTGAAATCCGTAAGACACCGCAGAAAAGGTGTGTCCATATCAAGAGAACGGATTATCTGCTTGATCAGAGAACTGAGATCGTCGTACGACACACTGCCCCGGGCAGTTATCTTCAGTGTTCCCGATTCTTTGTCTATGTCATAGCAGAGCATAGTGTCTGTGTTACCTCTTTTACCCTTCATACTGATAAACTACAATAAAAAAACGGAAAAAGGGTAATAATAATTATAAAAAAAGTGAAACTCCCACGAAAGCTGCAATAAATCCGGTGAAATCCGCAAGGAGCGCTGCGGGCAGAGCATGGCGGGTTTTTTTGATTCCCACGGATCCGAAGTAGACAGCCAGCAGATAAAAGGTGGTTTCCGTTGATCCCTGCATGGATGAGACCAGATCTGCAAGAAATGTGTTTGGGGCCCGACTGACAATCTCCGCCATCATTCCAAAGGAACCGCTGCCGGAGAGGGGGCGCATGAGACCGAGGGATATGGCCTCCACGGGCATGCCGATCCGGGTGGTAATCGGAGCAAGTATCTGCGCCAGAATATCCAGGGTACCACTGGCGCGGATCAGACCGATTCCCACAATGATGGCAACCATGAAGGGGATAATCCGTACAGCAGTATTAAACCCTTCCTTTGCTCCGTCGGTGACGGTTTCATACACTTTGACACCGCGAAAATAGCCAAAGCCAAGGAGCGATGCCAAAATCAGAGGAATCAGATAGAGAGAGGGGACCGCCGGAGCCTGTGACTGCAGACTTTGCAGCAATACCGCGGCGGGAAGGTTTTCAGAAAGTTCCGGAAGGGAAACCCGGATGCCCCATTGTGCGGATTTAACAATAAAAAGAAGGGCAAATGCAATAAGAAGAACACTGAAAAAAATGCGCTCCATGCCCTTGGGAGGAGTCGTACGGTGGGGAGTGTTCTCTTCATCGGGGGCGGTATTGCTGCCGCGGGGCAGCTCCTGCGGCGGTGGGGGGTTCAGGCCGTCCCGGTTTTCCATAAGCTTGCACGCTGTGATAGCCACAATGGTTGAGCAGGTTGTGGCGAAAATTGCCGGTAAAAGTATGGATGAGGGAGTGTCGGCTCCTGCACTGGCCCGGACGGTTATGACCCCGAGGGGCAGGAGGGTCACACTTGATGTATTGATAGCCAAAAACAGGGCCATGGAGTTGGTGGCAACTCCTTTGCGGGTGTTGAGGCGGTCCATTTCCTGCATTGCTTTGATGCCCATGGGGGTGGCGGCATTACCCAGTCCCATGATGTTGGCAGACATATTCATAATAATGGCAGACATGGCCGGATGATCCGTGGGGATATCCGGGAAGAGGCGTTTCATGACGGGACGCAGACCATGGGAAATGATTCGCATCAGTCCACCTTCTTCGGCAACTTTCATAATGCCCAGCCAAAGCGCCATGGGGCCGATCAGACCGAGGGCAATGGTGACGGCGGTTTTAGCCGATTCAAACAGGGCTTTGTTGAGTGCATCGGCACGGCCCGTGGCAAGGGCGACAGAAAGAGAGATAAGAATCATGGCAAGCCAGATGGCATTGATGGGAGAACTTTTCTCCTGCATGGTTACTTCCTTTCTATGGAATCAGAGGCTTCAGCTGTACTGTCTGCAGGCACTGGCTCAAGGCTTTTGCGCATTCGTTTGATCCTCTGGGCTTTGTTTTTTCCGTAGACAGCCCGGCGCTTTTCATTGAGGATTGCCTGCTGTTTTGCAATAAACCGTTTGCGGTCCGGATCCTGATGAGCACTTTTGGCAAGAGACGAGTCGCCGCCGTAATGGGTGTGGATTCGTTTATTGATAGCCGCTGCTGAATCAAGACCGTCATCGAGAGGGGCGGTTTTCTGCGGGGAATTCTTTTCTTTTATGGCCGTATCAGAGGCTTCATCAGTGCACCCGCTGAAAAAAAGAAGCAGGAGCGCAGAGAAAAATATATACTTCATAGGACCTCTCATCTGTTGACAGCAGCGGCTTTTTACAGTACTATACCGGTAAATATAAAACGAGTGAGGCGCGAGAGCGATGGATGTTAAAAAAATAATGATAATCGTACTGGCAGGTGTCTTTGCCCTGTATGCAGGCCGGTCTCTTGATTCAATTACTGCTGGCCTTGCCCGGGGTGTTAATCTGGGAAATGCTCTTGAGGCCCCAAACTTTGAGGGAGAGTGGGGATATGAAATAGAATTTGCACATCTGGATTCCATTGCCGCTGCGGGGTTCACCGCCATCCGTCTGCCTGTCCGCTGGGATACGCGGGTTACTGTTGTGGATGGGCAGATCCGGATTGATTCAGCTTTTATGCAGCGTGTGGAAGCCGTGACGGACAGCGCCCTTGCCCGCGGACTTTCCGTTATTATTGATATGCATCATTACGAGGCCCTCTTTGAATCTCCCGCACAACACCGGGATACACTCTACGGAATATGGTCGTTTCTTTCGCAGCAATTTACTTCCTACAGTGACAGTGTCGTTATTGAACTTCTCAATGAGCCCCACGGCAATCTGTCTCCGGAGATCTGGAATACCTACGCCGCTGATCTCACGGATACAGTCCGCAAATACAACCCCCACAAGGCAATCATGATCGGTACGGCCGATTTCGGCGGGCTTTCGGGGCTGAGGGCCCTTGATCCGCCGGGGGATGATAACATAATTATATCCGTGCATTATTACGAACCTTTTCAATTCACCCATCAGGGCGCGGAATGGGTCGGGGATCATGCCGATGACTGGCTTGGGACTGTCTGGAAGGGGATTCACCCGGAGAAGGCGCAGATCTTTTCGCATATCAACAGCATTTTGCGGTTCTCACAGAAACATGACGTGCCCGTGCACATCGGAGAATTCGGTTCCTACGGGAAGGCTCCCCATGAGAGCCGCCTGCGATGGACCGAATTCTGCGCCCGCGCCTTTGAGGATGCGGGGATTCCCTGGACATACTGGGAGTTCGGTGCGGGCTTTGGTATCTACGATCCCGCCGCAGACCGGTGGAATCAGGACCTTGCGAAGGCACTTCTTTCCCGGGATACCGCTGTCCTTGACATGGATGAAGGAGTGTACGGAACGAATCAGGTGGTGAACGGTACCTTTGCGGATACTCTTTCCGCCTGGACTGCGGGAGTCTGGAGCGATTCTGCCAGGGCGACACTGTCCGTGGTGGATGAACGTTTTCGCGCAGAGGTTGCCGCTGTCGGGGACGCGGCCTGGAAGGTCCAGCTGACCCAGGGCGGTATAAACCTTGATTCCGGCCGAACCTACGTGATATCCTTTGATGCGGTCAGCCCGACCTTAAGTACTCTGAGCTCGGTTCTGCAGGATCCTGCCAATGACTACAGCACTGCAACCTCGGCAACGCATCTTCTGCATACTGATACTGCCCGCTATTATCAGATTTTTACGGCAAATGCATCCTATGAGAACCTTACTCTTACCTTCAATCTCGGGGCAGATACGGGGACGATCTTTCTGGATAATATTGCCCTGCGTCCGGTGCTGGATGAAAGCGAAAGCATTGTGGCGGCGGACTTTTCCGGCAGTGGTGACGCCCCGATGTCTCTGTCTGTTTCCGGCCGTATTCTGAATGTAGTCGGTGCACCTTTCGGAAAGGATCTGAAGATCTACAACTGGCAGGGGCGCCGTCTTTTTCGACTGACTCCCCGCAGGGGTGACGGCCCATCCTACAGCCTGCCTGCCAACCTGTGCGCAGGAATGTATGTTTTCAGAATCGGTGGGAGATCCGCATCTGTACACATTCGGTGAGGTTCATGCAGAACAATTCCCTTATATAAAACTGATTGCCTGCTTTCCACCGTGCTTATGCTGTTCAGGCTTACGGGGATATCAATATTTATCCTTGATTCCGCAATTAAATCTGATTTTAGTACATTTTGAGGTATTCGAAGCGGGGCTGATACTTCGGTTACTGTATGTCGGTACTGCCACCGACGGGGCAGCTCCTTTTCCCATGGCAGAAAAGAAATGCCATTCATGGGGTTTGGCCCCCATACGACCAAATGAGACATCTTTGATTGGGTAGGCCGTTTCGATCCTCCCACGTTGTATTACAGCATGACTCGATCATGGCCGAAAGAATAGTATCTGCCCTTCGCTCAGTGGTTCAGAGGGTGGGGGCGGTCTCGTGTCCGTCCGGGCCGTGGTGGCCGGATCAATGCGGGGTAATGGATATACATACATTCACCGAATGGGTACAAATCAATACCGTTCCAAATCATTGATAAACAAGTTCATGGAAAAACAATGAACCCGTAACTGCGGATTTTAGGTTTATACGATACATGAGATCATCCCGAGCAGTGGCGAAACTTCTGCGAGGGACTATTGCGGTGGACCAGGACTCATTCATGTTGTTTCTGCCTCGAAGTGGAGTCGGAAGGCTCGAAGCTGGTATTCCCCGTCGGAAGACTGGGA
>JBNJDQ010000124.1:0-7423 GCA_051745065.1 Fibrobacterota bacterium | reverse complement strand
CGGGTTTCATGCAAATCTTCCTGCAGGCCTCTCCCGGGCAATTTACACCGAAATTCTTATACGTAGTTTTGCGCAGTCCCCCGGTGTGGATATCATTTCCCACCCCAATCTTCCCGGATACCCTGTGGACACAGACCTCATCGCCGAGGCCGCACGGGAGTCAAACACCGCTTTGGAGATCAATAATTCCAAAGTGCTGTTTGAGAAAGTCGAGCCGCACAGCGTCGAAGAACTGATTCACTCCGCCCTCAGATACGGCTGTTCCCTTGTACTTTCAAGCGACACACATGCCCTGAAGGAATTGGGCCGGGTTGACCTCGGCGCAGACCTTATCCGGCGTGCAGGAGCAGAACATCTTGTTCTGAACCGTTCTGTCCGAAAGGTGGAGAAGTTTCTTGCAGAGCGGCGCTCAGCTGTCAGCGCGGCGGATAAATAATCAGCTTTCGCAAGGGGCTCTTCAGGGTCTCCGTGTTCTCATCAAAGGAATTACCCGGCCGGCCGGTCCGCTCAACAAAGAGCCGGTAGAGATACACATTCGGGGAAAGAGGGTTCCCCGCACCGTCCCGCAGATCCCAGGGCATACCCGAACGAACCGTATCAAAACTACGGACCAGCTGTCCGCTCATGGTATAAATGCGCAGATGTGCCCGCTCAACATTGCTGCCGGGTTGATTAAACCAGAAGCGCGTTGTTTCACCCATGTGCACCGGCGAAGGGAAAGCATACATTTCACCGATTGTATAGACCTCTTTTTCAAGGGATCGTACATCCAGCACGTAGGATTTTCGGGTTCGATTGCCAAGAATATCCCCGGCGGAAACAGTCATAGTGTATTCACCGGCAGTTGGAATACTGCTGCGCGGGATTGAAAGGGTCACCAGGCCCCGCGTATCGGCATCACTCAGGCTGTTATAGTCTTCATTGAGGCTGCGCGGCATGAGAACTCCGTCTATGGAGACCTGCAGACCTTCACCACTTTTTTCATAGTAATGGTCGATCCCGGAGGTGTCAAAGAAAAGCATCTGCAGGGAGATGAAATTCTGGACGGTTGTATCATTCGCAAGGTACGTTGTATCCTGCACAAACCCGTCCACAGTGATCCGCCCCGGAGCATCACTGAAAGATATATCTTCCGCAACGTCTTCTCCTTTTTCCGTGGGCGGTGCCACCCGAACAGATATAGCAGGCCCCTGAGTATCCGTGGAATCAATCTCGTCATAATTGATGCCCGCAACCGTAAAATCCTTTGCAAGAGAAGCAGCAACAGTGTCTGAGCCGTTCCAGAAATACCCCTTGAAAACGGCTGTCGTACTGTCATCAACTGTGGTCAGGGAGCCGTTTATAAGGGTGTCGCGCGTAAGGACGACCGTATCCCGCGAAACAGAGCGGGGAATCCGAAGGCTGTATTGGACAGAATCACCCGAAAAGGAAAAGACCCTGCTTTTATGTACAACATCGCCGGGCAGATCGTAGGTCCGCATAACATCGGAAGGGGCACTCTCCAGATCCTTTCGCTCCACATCGAGGCGTTTGGGATTCTGCAGATAAATAACCCCGCGGTTGTCATCACGGCCGGCGAAATCTGCCGGCAGCTCCACGTCCAGGGAAATGCTGTCAAAGACCGCAATGGTATCAGCCTTTTCGCCGGTTTTGCTCCTGAAAAGGGACATACCCGCATTCCTGCGCCGGGAGAAGGGGCGGTATGAGGGATCTCCCATCAGTACATAGCGGGATGTATTACTGCTGTTGTACCGTGCATATCCCAGAGCCATACCCACAGAGGAGAACCCATCATCGGTCTCCTCATAAAAGTTGCGGAAGAATTTTGTTCCGAAATCACGATTGCTGGAGTGATAGGCCTCACGGCTGGACCCGATGGATGCAATCGCCCCTTTATTCGGTTCAAGGACAATCATGGAGCCGATATCACGAGTTTTATAGTCATCAAAATAGGAAACGGCACAGGAGAAAGCCGAAAAGATAAAATACCGCCCGGGATTATCAAAATTTTTGATATCGGAATACAGAAAGATCGATTCATCGGTCACCTGCTCGTAGGACCCATGACCGAAATAATTGATATGCATAAGGCCGTCTTCAATTTCCGAAAAAAAACGCTTCCGTGCATCCGGTTTGGTCCACCCGCCGCCACTGAAAGGATATTCCAGGAGGTTCAGTTCACTGATCTCCACTGCGGGGCGTGCAAGCTCAATAACTCTCTGTACCCGGTCGGAGGACTGCCAGTGTTTGAGAGTCTCTGCAGTCCCGCCCTGGGTATCATCATCATTCATCAAAAGAACCCGATTGCGCCAGGCCGTGGAGTCCTGCTCATAGCTTGTCCTGAGCTTATCAATATAACTTTCGATCTCACTATTACTCTGTGCGGGAATCCGCCCCACAAAAATATCCACGGAATTTCTGCCGGTATAGCTGATATCGAAGTCTTCTCCGCCGTCGTAATAGGCGTAGAAATCCTCCACGCAAATATTGGTACGATTGATCACCGGAAAAATATAGTTGGAATCCTTTGACCGATACCCTTTGTAATCGTAATGACCGTCACCGAGGAGAGTCAGATACGAGGGCGCTCCCAAATCATCGTATTTATACTTCATGCCGTTTCGCACAGCTGCGGGATTGCGCGCTCCGCCGGCAAATTCACGGTAGAAGTCTTCCACGGGAATCACCGCCGAGACAATACCGGCTCTGTCCCGCTTGAGTTGTGCCAATTCATTGGCTTTCTCTGTAAAATGGGCGGGGGCCACAATGATATTGTCATACCTGCCCCGATGGCCGTGGATATCGCGGATCACATGGTCGCCGGAAGCCACCGGTACAGTGTAGAGCTCGGGATCGGGTGAAATAAATGCGCTCTGTGCAACGGCAGTGTACTGATACCCCCTGCCCAGGGAATCGGAAAAGAACAGATCCCCGCCGCCGGAGAGGGTGTCAATAAGGGCAACGCGGTTCTCTCTTTCGTTAATACGCAAAAGAACCGTGTACTCAGCAGGAAGATTACTGATACCGTAGGTTTGCACCTCCCCGGATGCGCCGGATGGCCCCGAATAAAAAGTGAGTCCTCCCAGGGCGCCGGACATGGCAAGGCGACGGTGGTACCGGTAATCGATGTAGGAAATATCCGTGAATCCACCGCTGCCAAAGCCCAGTCTGAGAGAATCCGCGGCGCCAATATTGTCCGTACTGTACCAGCGGGTTTGACTCCCCGAAAAATTGGAAGAACTGTAGTTGGTTCCTCCCACGGAAATATCCACACGCGGATTTGACTGATTGGGCGTACCAAAGCGCACGGCAAGATCCCTTGCGGAGTCAATACTGAAAAGATTCGTCTCCAGATCAAAGGCAAAATAATCGTTATCACCGTTCATGGTAAACCATTTCCAATTGCGGGAAACCATCTGCTCAAAGGCACCGGATGTTTCCTGAGCAATATTTTTCTTTGTACGGGAAAGGACCAACCCGCTTTCGGCGGTATCCCCGGAAGGAGCCGGCAGGTCCGCCGTCTTCATAGGGCTTCGGCCATTCCGGCTGATCCAGAAATGACGGCGATAATCGAAATCATCGTATTCCATCTGCCATTCCTGCGCAGTTGAATCGTAGTACCAGTAATGAGTGGTACTCCCGTAAAAGAGAATCTCATCAGTATTATTAAACAGACCATCGTTGTCGAAATCACGAATGAGAACGGGAACATCCACCAGGCCCGCAGGAATTGCGTTGTCCAGGGGCGTAACGGAATTGAATACATCACGGTTGGATGCCTGAATGGAAATTTCTGAAAAGGAGAGCCCCGTTCCCAGGGGCGCAAGATCATCAGGGGTCAGCCGGTACACGCCGTTCACACTTTTCAGATCGGTTTCTCCGGAAATGATATCCTCCGGTTCAATGGTAAAATGCATCACCTGATCAGCCGGCGTGATATAGGACCGTTTTTTGCGCACCGACGGAGCAGGACGAAACTCCTTCCCAGCGGGAAGGGCATCGGGATTAATAACACTCTGTGCAATGGTGCGAAGGATATCGGAGTCCCGGCGCTCCACCGGCCCGGTGTAGGGAGAATAACGGATTTCTGCAACAACAGAACGCAGGTAGCGGGCCGAAACGCCCCCATCCGTGTACTGAAGGGGGGCTATCACTACAGACTGAACGGGTACGCCCGCAGAAGTCCTCTTTACCGTGGCGACCGCGCTGTTTTCGGGCAAAAAGATGCCCCCCACAGATTGGTAGAGCGGTCCCTTTTGCGGAGCCCGGGCATACTCGGCATTCTGCAGGGATACCGAAAGGGAGCGGTCATGGGGCAGGGCAAGGGAGAGAATCTCTGCAGGAAGCTGCCCGCCTTCACGGGTTCGTACAATTGCCGGTGCTCCCTCGACGGCATACGCCCAGGCTGAGTCCCGCCGGTGAGTCTGTACATCACCAAAGGTGACCCGAATCCGGCAGTAGCCCGGCCGCTGTTCAAGAATGGTAAAATCCGCTGAAGCAGAAAAAACGGCCAACACCAAAACGATAAATATTGGAAAAAGCCCTGTGGCTCCTCTGTACTGTTTCATAGCAACCCCTTTCATCCTTTAAATATAATACAATTTCCGGTGGTTACCGAAGAAAGACCTTCAGGAGAAGCAAGATTCCCCCGCCCCGGGTCCGAACATCATGCAGGGTCAGGGCAGGCCCCGAACCGCGGGGATCGGCAACAATGAGCTGATACGCAGGAAGAATACGCCCCGCCGGTGTTCGTGCGGAAACCCGCCTTCCCGCTCCTGCCGAGTCAAAGCTGCACTCATAGATTCGCTGCCCGCCGGTGCTGTCCACACAGCGCAGTGCTGCATGCAGAGGAATACTGCAAAAAAGGAGAAAGAAAAAGAATCGCACGGATACACTCCCGTTACAAATGATTCATACCCTGCGCCGTTACCTCAGGGATAGCGGCGAAATCCGACAATACGTGTTTTCCAGTAACTGTTGTTTAATGAACTGATCATCACCCCGCGGGATGAGCTGGCATGAATGAATTTATTATTGCCGATGTAAAAGCCGACATGCGTAACCCGCCCCCGGGAACCGAAGAAACAGAGATCCCCCACTTCCAGGGCCCAGCGCGGGACCGCCTCTCCCTTGCGGTACAGGTTTGCCGAGGTCGTCCGTGAAACACCGGAATAATTCAGATCAGAATGCACCCGGTAAATATATCCGGAACAGTCCATGCCCCGCCGGGTTGTTCCGCCCAGGCGGTACGGAACTCCCAGGTAGCTCTTTGCCGTCTTCAGAAAGGCCCGCTCATTTCGTGGGGAGTTCTTTTCCGTCGCCTTGGACGAGCTCTTCTTCTGGGAAGATTGGGAAGATTTTGACGGAGTTTCATTTCGGTCACTGCGGCGGTACCGCGGGCTGATACGGGAAGTATCTTCAATATCGGAATAATCCCGGGTCTCAAGGGACTGGCGATAGGAACCGCCCCCGGTACCGGAAAGGCAGGCAGTGAGGAAACAGCAGAGAAAACCTCCCAGAACAAGGGCGGCACGCATGGTTACGCCCTGTCGTGTATCAGACCGGCAGCGTGACAGAGGGTCGTTTCCGCCCAGTCCGGTGCCATAAGCTGTGCCCCCACGGGCAACCCGTCCACGGTTCCCGCTGGAACAGAGATTCCGGGGATTCCCGCAAGATTTGCAGACACTGTATAGATATCGGTCAGGTACATTTCTACAGGATCGGAGATCTTCTCGCCGATTTTAAATGCCGGAGCGGGAGTAACCGGCGAAAGAATAAGGTCACAGGACTGAAAGGCCTTTTCAAAATCCTGTGTAATGAGGGTGCGCACCTTTGCCGCTTTCAGGTAATATGCATCGTAATAGCCGGAACTGAGTACGTAGGTCCCCAAAAGAATCCGTCGTTTGACTTCGGCGCCGAACCCTTCGCTGCGTGTTTTTGCGTACATCTGAGCCAGGGATTGGACATTCTCCTCCGTGCGGTGACCGTATTTTACGCCGTCAAAGCGTGCCAGATTGGAGGACGCCTCCGCCGTGGCAATCACGTAATAGGCCGCAATGGCGTGGGCCACTGTGGGCAGATGCACATCGACAATCTCCGCACCGGCATCGGCCATTTTCTTACGGACAGCATCGATTTTTTCACGGACTCCGGCGGAAAGATCATCGGAGAAGTACTCCCGGGGCAGACCGATCCGCACGCCGGAAAGATCCTTCATGCCCTCCGGGGAGTGCACATAGGAGCGCCCGCTGTTGGTGGAATCACGCCGATCCTCGCCGGAAATAACGGAAAGCAACAGAGAGGCATCATCCACCCGTGCCGCAAGGGGGCCGATCTGATCCAGAGAGGAGGCAAAGGCAACCAGGCCGTAGCGTGAAACCAGACCGTACGTGGGCTTCATACCCACCACACCGCAATGCGATGCAGGCTGGCGGATGGAACCGCCCGTATCGGAACCGAGGGCAAGGGGGACCATATCCGCAGCAACCGCCGCCGCACTGCCACCACTTGATCCGCCGGGAACACAGTCGGGGTTCACGGGGTTTTTTACCGCGCCGTAGTAGGAATTTTCGTTACTGGAGCCCATGGCGAATTCATCCATGGAGGTCTTACCGACAATGACGGCACCCGCCGCGGTCAGCTGCTCGGTTACGTGCGCATCATAGGGGGGCACAAAGGTATCCAGCATGCGCGAGGAACAGGTGGTCCGCAGTCCTTCAGTGCAGATATTATCCTTGAGGGCCACGGGAATTCCGCACAGGGGCATATCCTTCTTTTCCTCTGCAGAACGGCTGTCAAGCTCATCCGCCCGGCGAAGCGCGGCATCAGCATTCACGGTATTGAATATATTCAGGTCACTGTTTTTTTCGGTGATAGCGGCAAGAGACTTCTCCACGAGGGAGCGGGCGGTCACTGTGCCGGCTGCAACATCCTGGGCAACAGCGGAAACGGGTCTGTCAAAAAAAGCCATTGCGGGAACTCCTGATTATTTAAAGTTACTGAAAATCGAAAGGGATGTCACCATGCCGATCAGGGAGAGAAGATTCACCTTCAGCTCCACGGCAAACTGACATTTCAGAGCGCCGAGGTTAAGCAGCCACGTATCAAAGCCGCTCTCCTCGAAACTCCCCAGGCGAATGGGGACGTTTTTGGTAAAGATTGTGCGCACCACATTATGCTCCCCGCCGGGCAGCAGAGACAGCAGTTCTGTCAGAAAACTTCCGATTAAAAGCCCCACCAGGACAATCAGAATAAGTGTGGATATTTTTCGATCCTTTAGATATCTGGGCATAGACAACCTTCCCTGCACGCAGTTTTAGTCATCTTAAAATAGTTTCATACCGCCGGTTTTGCAACTGAATAATAGCCCATCAAAAAACACAGACACACGGTGCTGCTCCCGCGCCGACAGGACCTGTTTTAT
>JBNJDQ010000123.1:0-7463 GCA_051745065.1 Fibrobacterota bacterium | reverse complement strand
CTTCAAACATCCCACTCATATCGGTCACCCGGGACACATCCCACCGGGAAATATCACCGTTAAAACCAGATCCTTTAAATAAGGCGTTCATATCAGTCACATTGCTCACATCAATATGGGTGAGATCCGCCCGGGGGCCCAGGCGCTGGATCTCTGTATTCACAACAGCGTGGATTGTTGCATTCGAGGCGACGATCTCATCTTCTCTGAAAATCGTCCACTCATAGTTTTCTTCCAGGTACCTCCATGCCGTTTCTGCCTCCTCCGTACCGGGGGTGTACTGATTCAGGGAGAGGCGGATTCCTTTCTGAACCTCCGTTTCCTGCGCACGTTTCGCCCAGCCTGTTATGAGTGAATCGTAGTTCTCCGTGGTCATTGCCACGTCTCGCACCATGTCGATTATGTTTGTAACTCCGGAGATATTCCAGTGCCCAATATTCTGATTGAATGATTTTGCCTGACTGAACATATAGCTCATGTCGTTGACTCGGGAAACATCCCACCTGCTGATATCCTGATTAAAGGCCTCTGCGTTATAGAACATTCTGCTCATAGTGGTGACCTGTGCCACATTCCAGTCTCCGATATCCTGATTAAAGACAGATCTTTGCATGCCATCAGCACCAAACATCAGGCTCATATCGGTGACGCCCGAGACATCCCAGTTGCTGATATCCTGATTAAAGGCAGCGGCCCAAAACATGCCGCTCATATCGGTGACGCCGGAGACATCCCACCGGGAAATATCACCGTTAAACCCGGACCCCTTGAACAGATAACTCATATCCGTAACACCGCTGACATCAATATGGGTAAGATCCGCCGTATTCCCGAGCTGTTCAATCTCCGCAGTAACAATACTGTCAATGGTTGCATCTGTTGCGATAATCGGATCCCGGGCAAAACCGGCGCTGGCAGAGCACATAAGCAATACAGTTGTCAGTACACATTTTCTTACAAGGCTCAAAGGCATATCTCATTTCCCCTGTGGATGGTTCTTCCTCTTGAGATGACATTCTATAATATACGCACATAAAACAGAGATGCCGTAGATATTTCTCAATGATACAAAAGGAGACCTGATGAAGGTCTCCCTGATTAGAATACAGTTTGGTGCAATATCTTAGGGAGTCCACTCATGGGCGCCGATATCCGGCGCACCATCCCTTCGTGCCTGCCCGTCAATGTCGTCAGTAACCTCCGAAAGAACCTCTCCCTGATCCACAACGGATTCCCGGGCCGACGTAAGATGCAGATCACCCGATTCGATATCCACAAACCAGTCGGCAGAGGCCGTGGTAATATTGGAACTCTGTTCAGCCTGACCACCGTCCCGTGAACGCACCTGGCCATTGCAGAGATTGTTGCGGATATCGTTGTTCCGGCTGTTATCGAAACGATACTCAATGGCGTTGGCGTAATCGCTGGTAAGATAGATCGTATTATTATAGATTTTTGTATTCTGCGCATGGCCAAGGTAGATCCCCACATCTCTGTTGGTGACAATGAAATTATTCCGGATAACTCCATCGAAATGACCGCTCGTTGAAAGACCGAACATGACACCGCGATCACAGTTGATAATGGTGTTGTTTTCAACGACGGTCCCCCGGGAATTTGCCCAGAAGTGGATTGCCCCCTCCGTGAGACTGGTATTGCCATCTACGGGATCGGGATTACAGATGTTTTTGAACGTATTGTTCCGAATTGTCCAGTTATGAGCTCTGTGCGCGTCAATGCCGCCGGTGTACCACTGCAGGCCGTGCCCCGTGGTGAATTCAAAGAGGCAGTTCTCCACAAGTCCGCTGTCTGAGGATGTTTCGTTTGTGGGGTTCTTTGACACTTTCAGCATCTGTTCAAAGGCATCGATCACGCGACAGTTTCGCAGGGTAAAATGATCTGCATCCATCTCTCCCTGAACCTGAATAACATGGTTCGGAACGAAACCGTAGTCAGCATTCGGCGCTGACCCCAGGGTCATATTCTCAAGGGTGAAATTACTCTCCCGCACCAGAAAAAGATGCATCTGAGTGGATCCTTTAATCCATACCCCGTCACGATCTCCCGACATGCCCTGCAGGGCAATTTTGGGCTGATCGACCACAAACATGCCGCTCTGCTGGTACTCGCCGTCCTGCAGAAGGATCAGGTGGTCTCCACCGTCGTCGCGGGCTGTGGAAAAGGCCCTCTCAAGCTCATCACTCGTGGATACGATTGTCGTATCTGCATAGGAAATTTGCTCTTTTTCAGAGCCATCCTGGTCTGAGCTCTCTTCGGAATCATTCGTTGAACCGGTGGTAAGGTGATCGGTGCAGCTGAGCAGAGCGAGAAGCGCAGAAAAAAGTACAAGTTGTTTCATATTCTATCTCCAGACAATTTTTTGAGTAAGAGTTCCATAGTCATCAGTGGCGTGGACAAGGTATATTCCCGGCGTCTGTCCCTTCCATGAAACCGTGGTACTGCCATCATGATCAGCCCTGCGGGATTGTGTTCTGCCCACTCTTCGACCGCATAGATCGTAGAGTGCAAAGGTTACCCTGTCCCGGGCGGCGCCACGGTGGATGACCCTGATTCCGTGCGCCTTCTGCACCTGTAAACTTCGAAATGAATTCCCCGGGGCAACGACAGAGGGGTCGATGGAGGTATCTTCGCGGTAGGTGTTTTCCAGACGGATTGTAGCATCTTCCGTGAGATCCACCTCCCTCACGGTGACAAGCCCCATTGAATCGGCCTGTACGTGTCCCGCCGGCGTTCCATTCATAAACACCTGAAAACTATCCCCGGGATTGGCGTAGAACTTCCGGCAACGGCGCGGTGTGATATGACACACTTCATTCACATTGGAGAGTGCCATCTCCCATACATCCGGTCCGTCCTGAAGAACCTCCCACTCGGCATCCACGAGGTAGCTTCCCACGGTATCATCGGCTATATCGATCCCGGAAAATCCCGGCATACTGCGGGATCGGGGGAAATCGAACCACGAACCGTACTGCTGCCCATTATGCCAGAGTTGACTGTAGTTGATGGCGTTGAAACTCTGCCAGTTATGGCTGGATTCGTTGACAATGTATTTAAAGGGCCGCCGGGAGTTGAGCAGGGCTTTCACAAAGGGAGCGCCCTGAGTCTGCCAGTCGATGGATCCGTCCCGTGTGCCGTGGGTCAGACAGAGGAGGGCCATGTCATCACCCATGCGCAGACTCAGCTGTCGGCGGGGGTTCTGCCACTCATAGACCGGCGTGCCGTTGTAGGCCTGCAGGGCGTCCAGTTCGGGGTAGTTGGGATGGTTGAAGGGGATATTGCCAATGGGAAGATTCTCCTGCAGGGATCCGTAGCTTGCGGAGACATTTCCGTGCCAGGTGAAGTCGGGGTTTCCATAATCTGTTGCGGGCTGACTTGCGTAGATCATTGAGAAGAGTGCGGGGTAGCGCATTCCCAGCGAGAGAGAACCGCTGCCGCCCATGGAGTGGCCGTACCCCCAGATGCGTTCCGGATCGCCCTGCAGATGATCCAGAACAAAGAGGATCGAGAGAATTGAGCGGTATTCCGTGTAGTTTATCACGCTGTCTCCGGTGGCATTGACATGGCCGTAATGCCAATCCTGCACACTGGTGGAGGGGTGACTGTGGGCAACACTTTCGTTGAGGATGGCAATGCGTCGGCTGCCGGCGTAGGAGATATACCGGCCCAGGCGTGAACTTTTTCCGTCCAGGCGGTGAAGAACGGGCCAGGTCTCACGGCTACTCATATCCTTGGGAGTTGCGATGAGCGTATTGAAAATGTAGCCCTCCCAGGCATGGTTCCATCGGGCATAATCCATAAACCAGGCGTAGGTGGTGTGGTAGGTATTTTCATCCATTCCGCCGGAGGAGGTGGCCGACGTGTCATCGGCACCGTCAAAGCGGCAGATTGGAATGGGACGAAGGCGCATCTTTTTTTCCTGAACGGGCCCGATGGTATTTGCATCGGACAGATCCGGGGAATCTCCGCGAACGGCGTAGTAGGACTGCTGCGCCTGCTCGTGGACGGTGTGCACAAAGAGCCCCTGATCATCCCTCAGCTGCTGCCCCAGGCCGGTCTCCTTTTCGGCAAGAGGGTGTATGATCCAATGAGTCTGTCCGATTCCTTCGCCCACCCCGAAGAGGGAACGGGAGCTGTTGCTGTCCACGGTGGCAACAATCTTTGCTTCATCGATTGTTTCGTCCGTAATGGGAGCGGTGTGCCGATAGATTCGATACTCTGCAGAACCATCCTCCTGCCAGGTGAGAAAGGTCTGACCATGGCGGAAAAATGCGTTCATATCCGTGGGAGCTGCGGAGATATTCTGCTGTATCAAAAGAAACAGAATCACCGGGAAAATTATCTGTCGTGCTGGGGAAATAGATTTATACATACCTGCCTCGCTTTGTATGGTACTGAAGGTAATCTACACAGGCGGGGCGGGCAAAACCTGATTATTAATGCTCTTTATCCTGGTTTATGTATAAGAGACCGGGAGTGTGAGGATTACCTCTGCCCGGTGGGGGCGGGGCGGTGTATTTGGGAAAAATTCCAGATCAAAATCACACTCCGTGCGGATATCCTGCCGATCCATCCAGATGCAGTAGATCCAGCGATACAGTGCCGGCAGCTCCCGGAGTGGACCGCAGTAGCGAAAGCGCACCGCCCGGCATGCGGGAAGAGTGATTCTGTGCGCACCATCCCCGGGCTGCGATGCAATAACACTGTAGCCGTAGGGCATATCCGGAACAATATCTGCGGGGTAGGTGATCATGCCGGCCATGCGTGCATTTGGGCCGATATGGGCGGCGGTTCTCCCAAAGAGGGCGCCGATGGCTTTCTGACTGACCCCGTCGGCACGATGGCGGTACCATACTGCTTCGGGCAGCTCATGCCATCCCATAAAACTATTGGGCCGCTCCGTTCCGGTATGGAGATTATTCCGCTGCAGCGGCGCAAGAAAGCGCGGAGCCCTAGCGCCTCTCTGCGCCCGAAAATCCGACGGGCTGAGGCCGATATGCGCCCGGAAAGTGCGGCTGAAATGTTCATGGGAGTTAAACTGGTAGTCCAGGGCAATGGGCAGAATGGCGCGGTCCGTATCAGTAAGAGCCCGGGCGCATTCGGTGATTCGCCGTCGCCGAATGTATTGTCCCACGGGGATACCGGCCGCAGCGTGAAAAAGCCGCTGGAAATGGTAGCGGGAGTAGCATGCCGCCCGGCAGACGTCATCAATGGTGATGGCTTCGGTGAGGTGCGCTTCGATGTAGGCGACTGCCGCAAAGAGACGATCTGTTACACTATCGCTCACAGAGGTTCTCCGGAGTGTGACGATAAAAAGGCTGCTCCCCGCGGGGAACAGCCATGGTTCTGTCAAAAAAAGCGGATTTACTGAAAATCAGCAACGCCGTCCATATGAATGGTGGCGAAGAGATTATCCAGGGTCTCTGCATCACGGATCTTTACAACGGAGCCGTCTTCGCGCAGAAGCAGTTCCGCCGAACGAAGCTTGCCGTTGTAGTTAAAGCCCATGGCGTGGCCGTGGGCACCGGCATCGTGGATCGCCAGGTAATCACCCTGTTCAACCGCAGGAAGTTTGCGGTCGATGGCAAACTTGTCGTTGTTTTCGCAGAGAGAGCCGGCTACATCCACCACGTGGTCTTTGGGGGCATCTTCTTTGCCCAGAACCGTAATGTGGTGGTACGCTTCGTACATGCCGGGACGCATGAGATTTGCCATGGTTGCATCAACCCCGACAAAGGTTTTGTAGGTCTCTTTGATATGGCGAACCTGTGTTACCAGATACCCGTAGGGACCGGTGATCATACGGCCGCATTCCATGTAGATTTTGAGAGGATCAAGGCCGTTGGCTTTGATGATTTCCTCGTAGGTCTTTCTGATTCCTTCACCGACCTCTTCCAGATTTACTTCCGTATCCTCGGGGTTATAGGGAATACCGATCCCCCCGCCGAGATTTACAAAGTCAAAGGAGATATCCAGTTCACTGCTGATATCACGGATAACTTCAAAGAGCAGGCGCGCCGTTTCTACAAAATAGGTTTCATCCAGCTCATTGGAGGCAACCATGGTATGCAGACCGAAGCGTTTCACGCCGCGCTCTTTACAGTATTTATACCCTTCAAGAAGCTGTTCACGGGTGAACCCGTACTTGGCATCTGTGGGATTTCCGATAATATCGTTTCCGCTTTTAAGCTCACCGGGGTTGTAGCGAAAGCAGACAAGCTCCGGCAGTTCACCCACTTTTTCCTCAAAGTATTTGATATGGGAAAGATCATCAAAGTTGATCACCGCACCAAGCTCTTTTGCACGCTGAAACTCATCGGCGGGAGTGTCATTGGAGGTGAACATGATCTCTTCACCGGTGCTGCCCACATGCGCAGAAAGCTCAAGTTCTGCCAGGGAGGAGCAGTCAAACCCGACGTCTTCCTTCTTCAGCATTTTCATCAGGTAGGGATTGGGAGCGGCTTTTACGGCAAAATACTCCTTGAAATCCGCCCAGGAGAAGGCCGCCTGAAAGCGTTTGAGATTATCCATAATTCCCTTCTCATCATAAATATGAAAAGGCGTGGGGTATGTTTCTGCAATCTCTTTGATTTTGTCAAGAGTGAAAGGAACTGTCCGTTCTTCCATGGGAAATACCTCGTATTGTTCAATTATATTTTGGTGAAAATACGTTTTGCAAAGCCCCGGAGGGAGGACTTTTTGCACAGGACCATTCCGTGGGGATTAAAGCCCCCGGGAACGGTTTTGGCGGATTGTTTCTTTGATTTCCTTTGTGAGGTCCTGTGAGGTGGCGGAAAGGGTGTACTCAAAACGTTCATCCGCCGCGGAAATATTGATAGCGAATGTTATCTCCGTTTCGGGATACTTCCAGAGTGCATAGGCCCGTGCGATAATCCGTTTGTAGTATTCCGACGGATTGTAGCGCAGGTTCCAGCGTTCCTGGGCAAGATAATTATCTGTGCGCATAAAAATGTTTCGCGGATCGATTCCTTTGAAAACCGGTTGTTTGCGTCCGTATTTTTCGCGCAGGAGCGTGTAGATATCATTGACAAAAGTGGTGGTCGTGCTGCGGATTTCCCGGTAGTACTCATCAACGGAGATAAATACGTTGTAGTTGAAATCGTACTCCTCCAGCCGGGAAAAGTCAAAGCTGATGGTGATCTGAAAAAACTGTTCTTCGTAAAAATAAAAGGTGGTCTGTGCAGGATACCCGGCAATCGTCTGCGGACGCCCGTAGGCGATCACATCGGGACTGGTCGGGAAGAGTTCCTGCTGTTCAACACGGTTCCAGCCGTTTCCCGGTACTGCCCCCTGCACCTCGGCGGGAGTGCTGCCCCAGTCAGCTCCCTGAAACCCCTTGGGGTCGGCCGCAGTGAGGATTACCGTGAGAGAAAACAGACAGAGAATGATTCGCATCGCCATGGATACTCCTTCCATACCTA
>JBNJDQ010000122.1:0-7463 GCA_051745065.1 Fibrobacterota bacterium | reverse complement strand
AAGAGATCTGTCATTTTTCCCATATCTGCCGCTGCGAGCAGAGCATAATCACCAATACGGGGGTGAATCGGCTTCATCCGAAGATTAACCCGTCCTGCAAGAGGCCCCTCCTCAATGGAATGGGCCAGCGGAATCAGTACGGTTTTACAATGGGGACATGAAGAGGAGATATACGCTGTCACCTCGAATGACGCTGCAGTATCGCCGATCACGGACGTACGGGAATCATCAATATGCTCCCGCTCATCCTGCCGGGAAAAAAAGGTCGCCTCACGTTTTGCGATTTTACTCAGAATGTATTCTTTCTCTTTATCCCTGGTGCAGTACCACCGTGCAAAACGGGAGAGGTATTCAGCGTAGGTATGCTCATCGGCAAGTGCTTCCTTAAGGGTAATGCCGTCTGTATCGGTAACGTATTCCGTCAGGATACGGTCATACAGCTTCGCCTGGGAGTACGAAAGATCACTGCGGGTAATATTTTCCCCGGAACAGACTACAGAAACAACGAACAGAACTGCAAGCAGAATGGATTTCATCAGATTATCTCCAGAATCAGAATTCAATAAATTCGGGGCCGCCCCAGATACCCAGATCAGGGCGGCTGCCGTCAGGTTCACGAAATTTTTTGCCACCATGCCCCGCATCAATGGCAGGAGAATAGGGCGAAAGGCGGTAATCCACGGCGGGGGCGGACGGGGCAGGCCTTACTGCATCTTCAGGAGGAACCGTATCCAGGGTTTTGGCCAGACTGTCCTGAATAACCTGCCGGCGTCGGGCCCGGGCCGCCGGGGTTCCTGCAAAAAGCGGATCAGCAGTAAGATTGTTTCGGATATCGACAGAATCCCCGTGCGCATTTTCCTCACTCAGCACCCCCAGACGCAGAGGGGTTCCGACAAAATTACGATCACCGCTTCCGGACACAAGGTTATACTCAAACACAAAGTCAGAGCGTCCGTCTCCCCAGATACCGATGTTGTAGTTGTCGTAAAAAACAGAATTATAGAAATAAGGATGGGCATTCCTGACGCGTGCTCCGGCAAGGGATGTTTCCGTAATTACACAGTTCATGATTCGTGGCGCAGCAAGGCCGGAAACGGCAATCCCCGTCGTACTGTGCCGCACCAGAACATTACGAATCAAGGGCGACCCCTCCTGTACTGTAATTCCGCGCAGTGCATTCAGAATATGAGTGTACGCCACAGCCACCTCCCCAAACCGCTCGGATTCCAGGACGACCCCGCCCCAGTGGGTGAAGCGCTCATCGACATAGCGACCGCGCAGAATGATCGGTTCATGGGGAGTCCCCTTGCAGCGCAGAGCTCCCTGAACGCGAATTGAAACGGTAAAGGAATCACTTTTACTCAACTGCTCAATATCCGCGGGCAGGGTGGTTGGTTTTTCCACAAGGATCTCAACCCCCGGCTCAATCACCAGGCGACCCTCGCGTTTAATGAGGATATCATTGGTAACGATATAAGGGCTCTTCCCGGCCGTCCACCGAACACTTCGGGAGATCACTCCGGAGACGACGGTCTCCGCCGAAACAGTATACAGAAGAAAAGACAATAAAAGGATTACAGGACGAGGAGACACGATTTACCCTCCCCAAAAACAGTGGCAGGGGTGGCAGGACTTGAACCCGCAACGTCTTGAACCAGAATCAAGTGTTCTACCAATTGAACTACACCCCTGTAAGGTTGCCTTAAAATATGTAACGGACAATCAAAAACGCAATATTTTTTTATAACCCGAGTTTATCCTTGAGAACATCCGGAGTAAACGGCTTGACCATATACTGGTTTGCCCCGGCTTTCAGCGCCTTAATAACCTTTGTTTTTTCGGATTCCGAAGTACACATAATCACTTTTACATCCTTGAATTCATCTTTCTTCCGCAGCTCTTCAAGCATGGTAAGTCCGTCCATTTTGGGCATATTCCAGTCGAGAAGAACAACATCCACGGGCATATTGTCGGCAAGGACCTTCAGCCCCTCAATCCCATCGCCGGCCTCAACAACCTCCTCCACACCGAGGTTTGTAAGCTGGGTTTTCTGGATTCGTCGCATTGTTGTAGAATCATCTACAAGCAGAATCTTCATAATACATTCTCCCTTATCGTGTTTTCAAGGCAACTTCTACCGCAAAAGACCCCAGTTCACATTTAAAAGGTACAACAATTGTGGGAACGCCGGAAGGTGCTGCAAGTTCATGAGATTTACCAATTACCACATTGGGCAGACTGATATCAACTTTAAATTCAGTCAGATACTGTTTTGCATACCCGGCAACAATATTTGCAATTTCACCGATACCGTCCGTAAGTTCGGCTCCGATTATTTTAATCTCCGCTCCCAGCAGCTTTGATACAACTTTCAGGGAGGTCTTTTTTTCAAAACTGATTGCAATGGTTCCCTGGGCTTCACCGGACAGACCGATAACACCGGAAACATCGTAATGATGCTTTGCATCCTGTTTAACAATCGGTTTTTCCATATCAACCTTTACGCCCACCATTGTGGTAAAAGTCTCTTTGGTTGCCTTCAGAAAGGGGTTCACATATGAAACATCCATATTGCCAATCCTTTTATTTAAAGATTTTTAACGTACCAGTACTGAATTTTACTATGAATCGTAAATGATGCAAGTTATTTTATATTAAATTAAAAGCATATCGATGCCGTTTTGCATCTAATCGAAGGAGCAGCCCTTTGGATTTAATCAATATTATTATTCTTGGAATCATTCAGGGAGTAACAGAATTCCTCCCGGTCTCATCGTCGGGGCATCTGGTCCTTGCCCATCATTTTACAAATCTCAAAACAGAATCCAATATGGTCCTTGATGTTGTCCTCCACCTGGGAACCCTCTTTGCCGTCCTGTACGTATACCGCAGGGACATCCTCTCCCTCTGCACGGGAGTACTGCGAGGACGCAGGGCCGATCTCACCTATATCGGATACATGGCTGTGGCCTCCGTACCGGTCGGCATAGTGGGTATTATGTGGGGGGATTATATCGAATCAGCCTTTGAGAAACCCTTCGTTGTATCCATTGCTCTGCTTGCCACAGCAGGCATCCTTCTGGCATCCTCCCGGGCGCATCAAAAGGGCAGGGGTGAACTCAGCCTGAAACGGGCCCTCATCATTGGACTGGCCCAGGCCGTAGCCCCTCTGCCGGGGATTTCCCGCAGCGGAACAACCATTGCAACGGCATTGCTTTTGGGAATACACCGCCGCGAAGCCGGACGATTCTCGTTTATGATATTCCTTCCGGCCATCAGCGGTGCAACCCTTCTGAAACTCCGGGACATCCAATCCATCGATCTGCCCCCGGGCCTTGTGGCCACGGGCTTTTTTGTCAGCCTTATTACGGGACTCTTTGCCTTAACGATTCTGCTGAAATTCGTCAACCGGGGTAAGCTGCATCTCTTCGCCCCCTACTGTGCCGGGCTTTCAGTTGTCAGCTTTGTATTGATATACGTTTTTCATCTGTAAGAACTCCGCCCCGGCGGGGGGAAAAACGACACAGGGCAACGGCCGTATCGTCAAGAACTGCAACGGGACGCGCACCATTCAGCCAGGTTCCGGTATTGACATAGATTTCCGGGCCGATCGACTTGAGCGCCGCTGTATGGGTATGTCCGAGAACAAGAATATCTCCGCTGCCCGGAGAAAGCAGACTGTAATAGCGGGAGTTATGATCCTCACAGGCAGCTTCTCCGGCAACCCGGCTTTTCAGGGCAACACGGGACGCAAGATCCACCGCCCGGTCAAAAGGGAGAATCCCGTACAGCCACTGAAGAAAGGGATTCTCAAGACCTCTGTAAACCACGCGCTTGATCAGCCCCGCCCGGCAGAGGTGACCGTGCGCAAGATACACCCGTCTGCCGCCATGGTGGAGTTCCAGCTCCTGCTGTACCCGACACCCGGCTTTTTGGAGAGATTTCATGGGCATGAAATCATGATTGCCGCGCAGGTAGGTAACACCAACACCATTTTCAATCAGATGCGCAAGAAGAGCCACCAGGCTTTTGTACTGCCCGCGAATCCGCCCGTTCTTTTCGTACCAAAAATCAAAGAAATCGCCGAGAATAATAAGTTGTGCCCGCCTGCGGGTCAGGAGATACTTTGCGAACAATGTGAAATCCCTGAATTTATGGGTATCGGACTCGAAAGAAGTTCCGAAATGCTGATCAGATATCAGATAGTACATGCGTACCAAGAGAGGATTGCTCCTCTCTCAGCATTCTACTCCCACAGATCTTCCGCTGTATCAAGGTCGCTGGCAATATCGTTAAAATTTGCATTTTCATCAAATCTGTTTCCGAAATTCAGCTCCCGAACATCATCCTCTCCGTCTTCCGACTCAAGGTAGAGATCATCTTCGGAATCCATGTCGCGCAGTACTTCATCGGCATCAAATTCTTCGTCAAGCATAGCTACACTTCCTTTCAGTTTTGTCATCGCCGTGACAATTTTCAACTGATAATATTATTAGAAAACACCGCCGTGTCAATAGATATTTTAGAATAAGAAAACTCTGTTTGATTCGCCCTCTGCGTAATTTCTTATTTCCCGATACAGAATCGGTCAAATACGTCGTTAATGATATCTTCAGGGGAACTTTTCCCATAAATATCATCCAGATATGAGAGAACATCGCGCAATACTTCCGACTGCAGCTCCAGGGGAAGGGCAGGATCAAGGGTTTCAATATCAGCAAGAATGCGCCGAATGAGGGACTCCTCCCGTTCGCTGCCGATGACCGTTTCATACTCATCGGTGCTGAAGGAAGCCTCCACCACTGCGCGCACCGTTTCAATAAGCCCGGCAATCCCCTCCTGTGATGCCGTGGAAACATGATGCCCCTGCAGGGAAATATCTTCAAGAAACGCCTCCACCCGGTGTGCCCCGGGAAGATCTGTCTTGTTTATGACGGCAATAACCTGCTCCGCCCCGGAAACGGTTTGATAATCCTCCGGCACAAGATCCGTGTCTGCAGAGAGCACCCACAGAACAAGAGCGCTTTCCGAAAGGGCCGCCCGGGTTCGCATAATTCCTTCACGTTCGATATCATCAGCCGGTGTATCATTCAGACCGGCCGTATCAATAAACCGAATCGGCACATCTCCCAGGCGCATGGACTCGCTGATAAGATCCCGCGTTGTCCCTTTCTGCGTATTAATAATGGCCCTGTCGTATCCCAAAAGGGCATTCAGCAGGGAGGACTTTCCTGCATTTGCCCGTCCGGCAATGCAGACAGCAACACCGCGATCAATCTCTTTCAAAACCTCCCTTTTTTTCAGCTCCCCCGCAAAGGATGCCCGTATTTTTTCCGTAAGACGCCCAAACGAAGCGGCAAAGGCTTCCTCGGTTTCCACGTCATCTGTATCGCTGAATTCAATTTCCGTCTCCATGTCTGCAATCAGCGTGCGGATGTCTCCTTTCAGTCCGTCGAAAAAAGATCGCTCCCGGCCAAGATAATGCCCCACGGCATTGCGGTGATTCACCACACTCTGTGCGTGAATTATCCGGTCGATGGACTCGGCCTTCTTCAGGTCGATCTTCCCATTGAGAAAGGCCCGGCGGCTGAACTCTCCCCGACCGGCATAGCGTCCGCCGCACGCAACGGCCCGGCTGATTATCCGCTCTACCACCACCCGGCCGCCGTGACAGATAATCTCAACCATATCTTCACCGGTAAAAGACACCGGAGCATTGTACTTCACTGCCGTTACTTCATCGATAACGCCACCCGTTCCGTCATGAATGGTATAGAGGTGCAGTCGAAAGGCCTCGCTGGTATGAAAGCGCCCCTCTTCCCGAATCAGAGCAGTAAAGAGACGATGTGCTTCTTTGCCGGAAATACGCAGGACCGCAAGGGCAGCCGTTCCGGCGGGGGTTGCGAGAGCAATTATGGTATCATCTGCATACATGAAAGCATCCTTTTTTGCCTAAAATATAACACGCCCCGCCCAAACAGGTGAAGTGGCCCCTGCTTTACGGCGCAGAAAATGCCGCCCCGAAAGAGGCGGCATTCTTCATAAGAGAACGATACACACATCAGCTGAAATGTTTTACTTTGTAGTCCTCGATGAGCTTTTCCGCAGCACCGCGACATCGCCCGCACACCGTTCCGAGGCCCGTATCCTTCTGCACATCCAGATAGGTCCGTGCCCCCTCCAGTATAGACTCTTCAATGTCCAGATCAGTCACATTTTTGCATTCACAGATGAGTTTTGCTTTCTGTTCGACGACCCGGTTCTCCATGCCGTTTTCTCGAAAATAGTTGTTTACAGCAACGCGCAGCGCCTTATCACCGAGGACGGAACAATGGATCTTATTATCAGGCAGACCGCCCAGACGCTCAGCGATATCCTTGGGGGAAATATTCAGGGCATCTTCAACTTTCATGCCCTTGATTGCCTCGGAAAGCATGGAGGTACTGGCAATCGCGCTGGCACAGCCGAAGGTTTTCCAGCGGCAGTCCGTAATGGTTTCCGTGTCCTTATCGATCTTAAGAGCAAAGAGCATTTCATCGCCGCACTGAACGTTCCCGTCCTTGCCCTGTGCATCGTAATCAAAATTCTCATCATCCCGCCAGGCATTGCGGGGGTTTATAAAATGGTCCTTAACAATATCACTGTATACCCAGTCTGACATGTTTATCTCCTTAATTTATTTAATAACTCGTGGAAAACTCACGCAGACGTGTTACGGCCTGCTCAACCTTCTCCACGACATATTCCACATCGTCTTCGGTGGTGTCACGTCCCATACTGAAACGGATTGACCCATGGGCCATTTCCGCACTGCCGCAGGTGGCCAGAATCACATGGGACGGATCCAGGGTACCCGTGGAACAGGCCGATCCGGTGGAAACGGCAATCCCGGACATATCAAGGTAGAGCAGAACGGATTCCCCCTCCACGCCCTTGAAGGAGACGTTGAGTGTCCCCGGAATAACATGGTCATCATCGCCGTTGATCTCGATATCGGGCAGACGATCATGCAGCTCCCGGCTGAATTTTTTCCGGTATTCAGACAGGCGGCGGTACTCGCTGTCCATCTCCGCCCGGCGCTGACGAACAGCTTCGGCCATCCCGATTATGCCCAGGGTGTTTTCCGTACCCGCGCGTCGCCCCTTTTCCTGGTGGCCACCGTAAATAAAGGGGCAGTAATCCGCTCCACTGCGGACATAGAGCGCACCAATTCCCTTGGGTCCGTAAATTTTGTGGGCGGAAAAAGAGAGGAAATCAGCACCGATATCATGCACATCCACGGGGATCTTTCCCACCGCCTGGACGGCATCGGTATGAAAAATGGCACCGTACGCATGGGCTATTTCTCCAACGGCTTTTACATCCTGCACTGTACCGATCTCATTATTGGCCATCATAACCGATACCAGGGCGGTTTTTTCTGATATCAGACTCTTCAGTTCATCAAGACTGATGCGTCCGCT
>JBNJDQ010000121.1:0-7526 GCA_051745065.1 Fibrobacterota bacterium | reverse complement strand
TCTCTGTAATTGCCCGGACAGTATCCTTCGGTGTTTCATAGCGATTCTTCCGGTAATTTTTCTTACGGTCAAGAAATGCTGACAGGCGGTTTTGAAAGACATCACTCACAGGCAGATCAAGATGCCGACACATTTTCCAGATACTTTCTTCAGGATTTTTCACAAAGTCCTCAAAAGACTGTTCTACATAATCCGCTGAATCGATTTCCTCCAGACCACTGCGGATTGATCGATGTACAAAATCATAGAGTCGAATGCCTTCATCCACCGAGGGCGGACGGAATGAGCCGCGCAGAGTATTGTTACCACCGTCGATGCGCCACATCTTCTGTGTCGACGGAACCACCTTGAGCGGATCCCGGTAGATATGAATAAACCGGGCCCCGGGAAAAAGCTTTTTGAGACGCGGGATTCGCATGGAATGGAAGGGATTTTTGATAATTAGCTGTTTCCCGCTGTGAAGAGCAAGCTTGGAGAGATAAAACCAGGCATGCCGCTTCCAGAGGCGCCCCTCTGCACCTTCGGGCAGATACGTTTCGCGACGGCAGAGATTCCTCCAGGGGGAATTATTAAACACGACCTCACGCAGGGGGGAAACGCTGCACATTCGATACAGGGCAAATTCATCCTCCTGCGGCTCATGAATATCCACTTCCACATTATCGATGGTTCGCTTACTTTTAAGGAAGGGCTTTATAACGGGAAACATAAAATTGCGTGCAGCCATGAAGGCGTTGGGCAGGCCCACATCGTACATATCCGGTGAATAGGTCTGGTCATTCAGACTGAAGCATTGATAAAGAAAGGTTGTTCCCGAGCGCCAGTGCCCAACAATAAACACGGGCTGTGTCGGTGCTGCGTGTTCATTCACCCGGTGGTGATAGAATAAACGATCCGGTAATGATACAAGGGAAGACGCCAGAGAGCAGTTGGAAAGAAACAGCAAGCGGGAAAGATGCTTGAGATCTTTGGTTACTCCGTACCTCTTTACCATACCGCGGAGCACCGGAGCCTCCATACCGACTGTATAATATCCATCAATCATTTCATGCTCCTTATCTCAACAAAACAGTAATATAGTATTCCCGCCAAAGAGAAACTGATAATATGCAACAGCCGTGAAAAAATAATCAATTGGCATACATGCGGAAAGAGATTCCCGGATTATCATTTTGTTCGCCTCCTGCAATCATATATTTTGTCGCTTACCGAAAGGATTATCCTATGGATTTCAGCAGCATTACCGATTCAAGCAAGGTCCTGGACCTCAAAACCGATACAAAGAACGCCGTTCTTCATGAAATGATCGACTTTATTTTTTCCCGCAATCTTTTATCTCAGGACCTTCGCTCCCTCCTTACAGAAAAGATATTTCACCGCGAAGAGCTGCTGAGCACGGGTATCGGCCTGAACCTCGGCATTCCCCATACGCGGCTGAAAAAAGTGGAAGATCCCATAGTTATCATCGGGCGGGCGCCACGCGGTGTTCAGGACTATATCTGCATGGATGATACCATGGTCAAACTGGTAATCATGATAATTCTTGAAGAGGGGCAGCATAAAAAACATGTACAGCTCCTCTCGAAAATTGTCAAGTCAATAAAAGAACACCCGGGAAACATGGCAAAGATACTGGCTTCGGAGACAGCCCCCGCAGATGTATGTTCACTGATTTTCGGGGAGTAACCAATGGAACTGTTTCATGAAATTGCAAATGCTGCGGATCCATTAAACATACTTCTCCTTTTGGGCACCGCTCTTCTTGCGGGCATTCTCGGCGGTCGCCTTCTTGTTCTCCTCAAAATGCCCAGTGTTGTGGGCTATATTATCAGCGGTATTGTTATCGGGCAGACGGGGATTCACTTTATTGACGGTGATACAATAGAAATGCTCAAACCATACAACTATTTCGCCCTGGGCATCATCGGTTTTTTGATCGGCGGCGAATTAAAGTGGGAGGTTTTTAAAAAATACGGAAAACAGTTCACCAATATCCTTCTCTTTGAAGCCCTGACGGCTTTTGTCGCAGTAGCATCAGTGATAACCCTTGTGGGAAGCTTCTTTATGCCTTTTCCCCAGGCAATATCCATTGGCCTTGTTCTCGGGGCGATAGCCTCGGCAACAGCCCCAGCTGCAACAACGGACGTTCTCTGGGAAAACAAGACCCGCGGCCCTATTACCCGCACCATTATGGGCCTTGTCGCTCTGGATGATGCCCTTGCGCTGATCCTCTTTGCAATTGCGGTCAGCGTTGCAAAGGTCCTTACAGGAAACGGTGATGCCAACATACTCACTTCTATCGTAACGCCGGTCTACGAAATGGGGAGCGCCGTACTAATCGGTATTATTGCAGGAAAATCCCTGACAGCACTGATTGATCCCCGTGCCGAAGAAGGAGCCGTTCTGCGCATATCCATCGGGGTTTTACTGGTTATTCTCGGCGGAGCAAAGGTTATCCAAAGCGATATGCTCCTTGCAGCCATGGCCATGGGGGCAACGCTCAGCAACTCTGCGCCACGCAAAAGCCCACGAATATTCTCCGCCATTGAAGGCATAACGCCCCCCGTTTTTGTTATATTCTTTGTTCTTGTTGGTGCCGGGCTTTCCGTTTCCGGTCTTGATACAACAGCATTGATTCTGGTTGGCGCCTATTTTCTCGGACGGACCGGCGGAAAAATGCTTGGAGCTACCATCGGCGCCAAAGTTGGCCGCGCACCAACAAGCGTTGCAAAATATCTGCGGTACTGCCTGTTCAGCCAGGCCGGTGTGGCAATTGGCCTTTCCATAATGGCTCAGGACATATTTCAGGACTCCTTTGGCAAAACCATCGCCATTGTCATAACCACCTCCACGTTTATTGTGCAGCTCATCGGGCCGGCCCTGACAAAGTACGCAGTCACAAAGGGAGGCGAAGTCGGCCTCAATATTACTGAAGAAGACCTTCTGGAGAAAACAACAGCCGGGCGAATATGTACTGCGCGCAACACCATAACCGAAGATACACCGGTCACAAAGATCATAGAACTTTTCAGTGAGGATGATCAGCTCTATTACCCGGTAATGGATAAACACCATTCCGTGCAGGGCGTTGTAACCATACAGGGAATCAAAAGCGCATTCCTGGCCTATGAGATCACGGATTTTCTCCTGGCCCATGACCTGATGGAGCAGATCCATACCTTTGCCGCCGCCGGTGACCGTCTTTCTGATGTCAACAGTTACATCTCTATGGATGAACAGCCCTTTGCGATAATCCTCTCTGATTCAGGGGACTATGCGGGGATTCTCACGGAACAGGATATCCAGAAGTACATCACTTCAAAAATTACGGAGATGCGAAAGATATCCAACAATCTGGATACAGCCGAAGTAACAGCGTAATTGAACCGCCTGCATTCCGCAGAATCCAGCGGTGAGAGTTATGTAATCGTAAGAACGCCCTATCTGCGCGGCAGGGTGAGGCCGCAACCTGACAGGAGCTGCAAAGCACCTGTACAATAGCGGGAAAGCCGGTATTTATTCAAAGTCACGAAAAAGAAGACTGGGCTGGATACCGCTGTTATCCTGGTATTTCCCTCCTTCATACCGCTCATGACTGCCTTCAATGGTATGAAAATAGACCTGACAGACTTCGACGCCGGGGTAAATGCGCACGGGCTGTACACAAAAGATCTCCAGGGTCCAAAACCCCTTGAATCCAACATCGCCGAAACCGGCAGTTACATGAACAAAGAGCCCAAGCCGGCCGATGGATGAACGCCCTTCCAGCATGGGAACCAGGTTTTCCGTTTCCGTGTATTCAACAGTTCTGCCCAGATACAGTTTTTCGGGCTCCAGGATCATTCCTTTTTCCGGTATTCGGATTGTGTCAACAGGATTCGGTTCCTTCATATCAAGAGTTCTGTTGCAGTACACCAGCATTTCATCATGGAGACGAAGGTTATAACTGTTGGGATTCAGCTGTTTACGACTGTAGGGATTCAGCTTAATATCAGTTCCCAACCGTTTTTCTATTTCAAGTCCCGATAGAATCATTTTTACATCCTTGCTAAAAAGAACCGGATAAAAATACTATCCGGTTCCGGCGAAGGGATATTTTTTCGGGATTAATACTTGTCAAGATGGAAGAACTCTGCATTCTCAAGCCATTCATCGGGTTTGGCAACGAAATCGACCATGGCATCCATCAGTTTTTCGTGTTTTTTCTCTTCATCAATAATCACCTGCAGAGATTCCTTCTCCTGATCTGTTTGGGCTTCCTCACGAAGACCCGTGTAAAATTCAACCGCTTCAGCCTCCATGGCGCGGGCTTTTTTATACGCCTCAACGCTGTTTCGCAGAGACTCGCTCACTCCGTCGAAATTATCCTTCAGAGAAGAGAAGGCACTCCGGGCGTATTCCACGGAATCCTTATCCGCGGAAAAAGACGAGGTCGTATCACCATCGGCAATACGTCTGAAATAATCACGATGGCGGATTTCCTGATCGCGCAGAAAACGGAAAACTCCTTTCAAATCATCCTCTTCTGTCTGTTTGATCATTTTTTCGAAGAAGGCAATTCCTTCTTCTTCCATCTGTATTGCTGTTGAGATAGCATCCATTGCGGACCTCACTTTCGGTATTTAGAGTTTCTGTCTGATTTAAGACATACCACAATATATATATTTGCAGAAAAAACAAGAAATATACCGACAACAGAGGTAGATGTGACAGGTATCAGCAGTATAGAAAATGCGGAAAACAAAATCTGCATCATCGGCAACGGCAGCTCCCTTCTGAAGTACGAATATGGCCCCCTTATTGACACATTCGGTACGGTCGGCCGCATCAATAATTTTTCAACCGCGGGGTATGAAAGACATACGGGAACAAAATGGGACATCTGGTTCAACGGAGCAAATCAAAAGCTGCGTAAACGTACAGTTCACCCTGATCGAACCATTGTGATCATCCCTCCGGATATACTGAAACGCAAGGGCACGGCGATTCACAGCCGAATCAGGCGCCGCCTGTCTGCCCCTTCCTATGAACTTGTTCCCGCCCAATTTTGGCAGGATCTGGAGCGGCAATACGGCATACACCGTTTCACCACGGGAACCGCAGCACTTCTTTGGGCCATTGAAATATACGGAGAAGTATATATCGCAGGATTCGATTTTTTTTTGGAATCAAAAACCCATTACAATGAATCCGCTTTCATGCGCTTTCTCATTCAGCGGGGGATAATCAAAAAGGGTAAAAAACATAACCTCACCGGAGAAAAATCCCTCATAGAAAGGCTCCACAGAAACGGCCGCATCCACTACCTTCGTACGTATCTGTAAAAAAACAGCCCCTGTGCGGGGCTGCTCTGAAAGATCCCGTCACATTTTTCAGTCAGCCATCAATCTGTTTATCAAATTTGATTACATTTGAGGTTCCGCCCTCAACAAAGGACTGCTCCGAGATACGGGTAAGGACTGCCTTTTCCGCAAACTCCTGCAAACTGAGGGCCCCTGTGTTACACAGGGTTGCGCGGACTTTGGAAAGGGATACGGAAAGAACTTCCGCCAGCGGTCCCACGGCGGGAACATAGGCATCAACACCTTCTTCAAACTTCATTTTACCCGTGTTGGTCTTACTGTCACTGTAACGCTGCCAGTTGCGTGCCCGGTTTGAACCTTCGCCCCAATAGGGCTTATATCGCTGTCCCTGAATAGAAAGTTTTTCCGTGGGCGACTCATCGGTCATGGCAAAATACCGTCCCATCATGACAAAATCTGCCCCCATGGCAAGGGCGATAATTATCTGCGTATCATTGGCAAGTCCGCCGTCTGAACAGATGGGGACATACACGCCGGTTTCTTCGTAGTAACGATCCCGTTCTGCAGCAACTTCAAGGATCGCAGAAGCCTGTCCCCGGCCGATCCCTTTCTGCTCCCGGGTTATGCAGATGGAGCCGCCGCCGATTCCGACCTTAACAAAATCAAGCTGTGCTTTTTCCGCGAGGTAGCGAAAGCCCGCGGCAGAAACAATATTCCCACCGCCGACAACAAGGGAATCCCCGTACTGCTGCCGAATCCAGGCCGCACATTCCATCTGATATTCAGAATATCCGTCGGAGGAATCAATCGTCAGAATATCCACCCCCGCCTCTTCAAGAGCGGGAACCCGCTCTTTATAATCATGCGTATTGATCCCCGCAGCGGCAATCATCCGCTTTTCCCCATCAATAAGTTCAAGAGGATTATCACTGTGTTCAATAAAATCTTTACGGAATACCATAGAATCAAGGGAGCCATCGGAATCGATCACGGGGAGGCAATCCTTGCGATGTTTGCGCAGGAGAGCATTCGCTTCGTGCAGGGTTACACCGGTTCCGGCAAAATGAACGCGCTCACGGGGAGTCATATAATGGGAGACCGGTTTGGAAAGATCATCCTCTTTGACCCAGTAATCCTTGTCTGTAAGAATACCCATAAACTTCCCGTTGGGCATGCCCGTATCTGTTACAGCAACGGTGGAATGCCCCGTTTCGCGGATACGTTCAAGCACCTTTCTCAGAGGCATATCAGGGGTTGCATTGGTATCACTCTGGACAAAGCCGGCTTTGTATTTCTTTACAGAACGCACCATGGCCGCCTGGCTCTCAACAGACTGAGAGGCAAAGATAAATGCAGCGCCGCCCTGCCGGGCCAGCCCCGTTGCCATATCGACTCCGGAAACCGCCTGCATTGAAGCTGAAACAAAGGGAATATTGAGGCTCAGACGGGGCTGCTGTCCACGAACGAACCGGGATACAGGAGTCCTGAGGGAAACGTTCTCCGGTGAATGTTTCTTTTCTGTCAACCCCGGAAGAAGCAGATATTCCGAGAATGTTCTGGATACATCATTTATAACTCGTGCCATACAGGTACCGTTTTGTTGAATTTCAGGTATAAAAAAAGCCTATTGCCCAGGGTCCGTAATCAGTTTATCCGCAGTTTATTAACAGTGGTGTTCCGCCCGTCGTGATCATCACCTGAAAATTCAGTACCGATTAACACAACGGAGTCGGTTCCCTCGGATAAAGTGTTCGGTAAACGCCATACTTCCGCTCTGGGCAATAGGTTTATATTCAATTATATAAAAAAACTATTACGCTTTCACCCATAATATAATTTTTAGAGGTAACTATTTCAAGTAATAAGATAGTACAAATAATTAAAAAATCAACCCTTATTGCGTGGTAATATGAGTAAGTTCAGAGTGAGTGGAAAAAAAAGACTTGCCGGTACTCTTGCAGTATCGGGGAACAAGAATGAAGCCCTCCCCCTTATTGCGGGATCCCTTGTAAACCCATCTGAAACAATTCTCGAAAACACCCCGGATATCGGGGATGTTCGCGGAATGTGCCGCATTGCTGAACATTTGGGCGCCCGCATAAGCCGTTCCGGAAACAGCCTCACAATTCAGCCCGGCGATATGCAGGAAAGCAGCCTCCCCCTGGAACTCTCGCGTAAAATCCGCGGCTCAATCCTCTTTGCCTCAGCCTTGCTTGTCCGCAC
>JBNJDQ010000120.1:0-7566 GCA_051745065.1 Fibrobacterota bacterium | reverse complement strand
ACCGGCAGGGGTTGTTGTCAGCCGGAGATGTCCTGTATCGGAGGTCGGTTGAGCTGCAGTGATGCAGATAAAAAGTACTGTTAAACATAGTATTTTGACCTTCATGGAAAAACTCTCTCCCGATTAATATCCTGTAATCTTCCTTTTAATGTAATATATTATATTCAAAATATATAAAACAGAAATTTATAGATTCCACGGAGAATACCCATGGCAGTAGAGAAAACCCTTGCCCTTATCAAGCCGGATGCTGTTTCCGCCGGTCATTACGGAAAGATCATTGATACCATTGCCCAATCCTCCCTGGATGTTGCGGCGATTCGAAAAGTGCAGCTGAAAACGCAGGAGGCAGGAGAATTCTACGCTGTCCACCGAGGCAAACCGTTCTATGAGGATCTGGTCTCCTTCATGTCTTCGGGGCCCCTTTTTGCCCTTGTTCTGACCGGTGAAAATGCAATTGCCGCCTGGCGCACCATGATGGGGGCAACCAATTTTGAAGAAGCGGAAGAGGGAACAATCCGCAAGCGCTTTGCCACATCCATTGGGCGCAATGCCGTGCACGGGTCGGATTCCCGAAAAAATGCCGCAATTGAACGGGCCTTCTTCTTTTCTGATCTGGAGCTCTGTGAATGATTCGCTCTACAATTGGTATTGTGATATTGGCGGCCCTGCTTTTGTGGAGTATGACCGGGTGTGCGTCCTCACGTGGCTTTGAGCGGCCGGAACTCTCTGAGCTTTCGGATACGACGGATATGTGTCTGTACATGGATAAAGTCTGCTCTCAGGCCGAAGATTTTCAGCGTGAATACCGCAGTCTGTCCGAAGGGGAGAAGAAGGATCATCTGCGCCCTGTACTCGATACATACATTGAACATTGTCAGAAAGCTTCAAAGCGGTGTCTCAAAAGTATCGACTGATTCCGGCACTTCTGCTCATCCTCTGCACGTTGTTGCCTGCATCTCTGCAGGCGGGCGTGCTTATTGTGCGCTCATCCCCGGACAGTGCGGAGATTTCCGTCAACGATGTGCGAACGGGGGCCTTTACGCCGGATACCCTGAATCTGGATGAGGGTACCTCCTATGTGACGGTGCTCATGAAGGGCGTTCATTTCCGCTCACGGAAGGTTGAGCTCGGTCGCAGTGATACGGCAACCCTTTCCTTTTCAAGTATTCCCGTTTTTGATACCCTCTCCATTACGGGGACAGAATATTACGGTATTATCAATCTTCCCGAGCCCCCCGTGGATATTCCCTATCTGGTAAACGGTAAAATTGTTCCCGCTGACACCGCCCTGATTCTTCCGGAAGGAACCTACGATATTCATTGGGATGGTGGTATCGGCTATTATCCTGTGGATACGACCATGCAAATCTTTGCCGGAGAAAAACACCGCCCTGCCGTTGTGTTTGATAAACGCTTCGGCCGCATTGATCTGCGAACTTCACCGAAAAATGCCCAGATTTATCTGGATGATACCCTCTTTGGTGTGGGACGGACCATCAGACCGGTCATTGCAGGGACTCATGATTTGCGTGTTGTTGCCGAGGGATACACGGAGTATACGAGCAGAATGGTGGTGCTGCCCGGTCAGTATCTGCGTGATACCCTCAACCTGCAGCCCTCTCCGGACAGGGATGGCGACGGATTTGATGATACGGTGGATCTCTGTCCCGATCTGTACGGTGTCTATGAAGGTTGCCCCAAAAATGATAAAGGTCGGGAAATGCGCAAGGTCTGGCGGTATCTCGGGCGTCATATGTGGGATAATCCCCTCAGTATTGAGGTTGCTGCCGCAAGTGCACAGAAAAAGACTGCCTATAACGACTCGCTTCGGCAGTTTCTTGATCTGTACAATGACGGTTCAGCTTTGATGAATAATTATGCGGGAGTCTCCCTGTTTGATCGCCTCTGGATCGGGTGGCGCTCTTTTATTCTCACCGCGGCGTACGGGCAGAGCATCCGGGAGCTGCGCTACGAAAAAAACTACACCCTGCCCTTCCTTTTTGATGAAAATGACTCCCTGAGCTATGATGCCTTTGATCAGCGACGTCCCCGTGCGCGAATTCGTTCAGCTTCTTTTGGCGGTGGTGTTCGCCTGTGCGGTGATGTGGTCTCCCTTGCACTTATGGCACAGTATGTGCAGGAGATACTGGTCTTTTCCGGTCTTTTGAGTCGGGATTCAACCAGGGTGCAGCACAGCTATGATAACAGTCACGCCGGTGCCCTGATACGGGTGAACGCGGCACCCTTTGAACGGGGTAATCTGCGCCCCGAAATCTACGCATCTCTCTTCTTCTCAGAGATGGAGCCGGCCCGAACGGGCTGGACCACCATGCGTGCAGGGATTCTTATTCCCTGGCGATTTGAACGTACTGTAGGGAAGTAAGTCCGGCGGCTATTCTTCCGTGGTTATGGTGAGGGCTGTTTTCCTGTCTCCGGCGCGGATCTGCATGATTACTGTCCCCGCCGGGAGATTCAGTCGCGAGAGATCCACCGTTTCCCTCAGCCCTCTGACACCAGTCCCAAGCCTGCGCCCTGTGAGAGAAAACGCCTGCAGACGGGAATGCTTTCCCTGAAAGTCTTCGGGAATGATCAGGTGCGAGCCGTTGCGGGTAATCGCGCAAGGAGCTGTTTCACTTGCGACGTTTTGGATCAACGGGGACTGGTCAAAGCGTGCTTCGTAGATACCACTCTCCGTGCCGACCAGAAAGTGACAGGTTGCCCTCGTCCCTGTGGTGAAATAGGATCCGCACAGGACCGGTGACGGAGGGGTGTCAATGGAGATGCTTTCTTCCGATGGACGAATCTGTCTGTTGCGTGAACCGTCCGGAGATGTGTACAAAATGTTTCGTCTGATCATAAACTGTGATTCCGTGGTAATATAATTTGCACCGGTTTTGCTGTCGATCCTTACGGTGGGATCATAGACTCTGCTCAGAGAGGTAATCCTTTCGGGGAAGCGTTCATAGACGGTGTGAGATGTGTCCCCATGGAGAATTACCTGTCGGTGGTCTTTTTCCCCGGCAAGATAGAACGACTGCTCCGGCCCGACGGACCAGGGGCCGAAGGCCAGGTCCGTTACGGTGCATGAGTCCTGCCAGACAGCACGGAAGGTATCCGCCGTTGCAAGCCAGACTTCACTGTACAGGGAGTCAGCCGATTGAAAAAGTACTCCGAAGAGCTGCGTGTCCGTGCAGCTGCGGGGGAGACTGCGAATATCCCGGCAGAGCATTTTCTCACCGGCAGGATCGTCGGGCGTTTCAAGGTTGGCAAAATTCATCAGTTCTGCACTGTCCAATTCTGCGCGGAAGAGCCCCTGATCATTGGAATACCAGCCCATAATGATGCTGTCTGATGCAGCAAACTCCCGTACCCACAGGTAGTCCACAAACTCTGCCGTAACAGCAAGGCCTGTGCTGTCGTCATTTGGCTCCAGCTGCACACGGCAGAGACCGTCGGACCAACTTCCGTCACCAAAGGGGACCAGCAGTTCTCCCGGCCGACCCGTGGTGATTGTACGAATAGGGAGTTGACCGATTTGGGGCAGATCAACGACGTGTGTCGTGTCCGGGCTGATCCACAGGAAGGTGTTTCTGCTGAGGGCAAAGAGAGATCTTTGCGCTTTTTCGGGGACCGTGCCACTGTAGAGGTGTTCCAGACCTACAGCCCGGGCGGGGACAATCTGTGTGATGGCCTGATCCGTCAGGGCCAGAGGTGTCCAGTCTGCAGGCGAGGACACGATATTTGCTGTGACTGTATCCTCGCCTGCAGCGGGAAGAGTCAGTAAAAGAGAGATACAGAGCATTGATCGTAACATCACAGGGCCTCCGGAGTATGCAGAAAATCTGCTGTGTTGTTTTTTGCAGCAACGGCAATACCATCATGGAAGGGGCTGGGCGTGTGGGCAGATGTATTGCGATGTCACCAACAATATATAACAGAAAAAAATGGTCGTACTGTTTTTCTTTAAAAAATGTCCGTTGCCCCCCGCTGTTCAATCTATTATATTCTGAGCGCTTTCGGTGTCAGGGAACCGGGTGAAAGTCCCGGACAGTCACCGCTACTGTAAGTTGCAGAAATGGTCTGCCATGGGCCACCTTCACGGGGAAGGCCGGCAGAACCGCAGCAAGTCAGGAGACCTGCCGAAAGCGCATGACTGAACGCTTCTGCGGTGTACGGAAGCAGAATGAGGAAATGATGGAAAAAAACTATCTTTGTGCAGCCGTGCTTGTCGCGGCTATGAACGCCCTGTGCGGTGATTCTCCTGTGATGGATTCCATGGAGATCCGTGCGGACCGGATTCGGGAGACCGATCTCTATCCGGCGGACCGTGTGGAGCTGTCCCGCACGGGGGATGAGCAGTCTCTCAGTGACGTTCTGCAGCGCCGGGCCGGAGTGGAATCCTTTCTGAAAGGCGGTGTGGGCAGCCCTGAATCCGTGCATATCCGCGGAGTCGACGGCAGGCGTATTGCCGTGTTCATTGACGGTATTCCCGTCTCGGAGGTCTACGGCAGTACGGTGGATCTTTCGCGGATCACCATGGACGCCTGCCGGGATGTGCACATCCACAAGGGCTTTGTACCGGCCCGTCTGGGAGCACCGGCCATGGGTGGCGCCATCAATATCAGCACCGATCAGCACAGAGATCTCACCCGTTTTCGGGCGGGCCTGGGAAGCTTCGGAGAGCGTTTTGCCGCCGGGCGGATCTCCCGTTCCACTGAGGGCGGAACCTTTTCAGGGCATGTACAGAGCCGTTTCAGCCGCAACAACTTTCCCTATTACGACCGGAACGGGACCCCCTATAACGACGATGATGATCTTCTGCAACGCTTGCAAAACAGCGCTTTCACCGAACAGAGCGCTGCCTTCGGCTTTCTCAGAGAGCAGACCCGCCTGCGCCTGAACTGGCGCCGCTCGGAGCGGGAGATTCCCGCCGGAGAGGGATCGCGCAACTACACCGCCCACCACCGGCAGGAGGCTCTGCGCGTTCAGATGCGTCATGCATCATCGCGCTGGGCGGGGGATCACCGGTGGGGCCTGTCTGTGAAGAAAAACGGATTCTTCTGGACGGGAATCGACCATTTCGGTCTCTCCGTTAATACCCTTGCCCCGGATGAAGAAGGTGCGGCGGGTTCCCGCGAGGTCAGCGGAACTTATTCTGTGGGCGGTGATCTTCCCCTGCAGGGCCCGTGGTATCTCTCGTTCTCTCTGCACAGTGCGGGGCAGAGTCTCTTTCCGGATCAGGATATTCCCGGATTTGTTCCCTTTCAGTGGGAGGTTTACCGCGGCACGGCAACTCTCGCAGGGGATCTGCATCGTCGCAGGGAGGACCTCTCTCTCTTTGCCGGAGGAAGTGTTACGGGAGCGCTCAACGGCAGCGGCGGCGGAACCGATGAATACACCGGTGTAACCCTGCCCGATACCCTTCTTGCCACAGGAGCGCACTCTTTGCAGAGCGGTTTCTCCCGTTCCTGGGGCACCCATGTCACCCTCTTTGGTTCGGCGGGGCTCTCCGCACGGCTTCCCGCTCTCAGTGAACTTTACGGCTACAGCGGTGGTATCCGCCCCAATCCCGACCTTGACGGGGAGACCGCCCGCAAAGGCGAAGCCGGCCTGCGTCTGAAGGGGCGGAAGAAGGAGTTTTCCGTGACGGCCTTTGCCATTACCACGGAGAATATGATCCGCACCCTGGTCAACAGTACCAACGGTGTTGCCCGGTTTACCAATATCGGCAGAACCCGCAGCCGCGGCATTGAGGCACAGGGACGCCTGGAAGGGCTGTGGGGGGATTGTGCCACCAATATCACCTGGAACCGCGCCGAGGACCGCAGCGCCTACAGAGGGAATCTTCTGCCGGATCAGCCGGAGTTCTCCTGGCGGGGCCGCGTGGAGAGTACCTCCTTCAAAGGCGTTTCCTGTGCTCTGGAAGGGGAGTACAAGAGCCGGGTCTATCGGGACCGGGCCAATCTGAAACCCTTTCCCCAAAACCGGCGGGGCTGGTTCTCTCTGGACGCAGGCATCACCTGGCAGGGCGGCCCTGTCCGGGCGGATCTCTGGGTGCTGGATATTCCCGATTCACGTGAGTCCATTGCCCGGGAGAACGGCTATTACCGCCTGCTCTATCCGGGGCGACGAATACGATCAACTGTTGAAATAACCTTTTAAAGGAGTTTTTATGAAGAATGTACTGAAGATCTGCGGCCTCTGTGCCACTCTTTTTCTGACAGGGTGTCTTTTCTCTTCCGATGATGATGAGAAGAAGAATGATCTTACCTACGCCTCCTCCATCGACCTCTCTGCGTACGCTCTGGCGGACAGTCTCAGCCCGAATATTGCCGCCCTGACCAGCCGTAATGATACCCTCTTTGCAGGGCTGCAGCGTCTGGACGGGTGGAGCGTTACCGCAGGAAGCCTGATTCTGCTGATCGATGCACAGAAGGGCACCGTGCTGGATACGGTCTCCTGCAGTTTCGGAAATATCTCCCAGCTGATTCTTGATGGCTCATCTCTCTATGCGGTGAACCCCGGCAGTGCCATGGCTGACGGTGACGGCGGGGTGGAAAAGATCTCCCTGAGTGACCTTTCCGTGGAAACCCTCTTTACGGCAGAATGGGATGCCTCTGCAATTGCCCTTAAGAGCGACGGCACCTTTTATGCCGCCTGCAGTAATACGGACTTCGTCGCTCCCCAAGGGCAGGTGGTGCATGTGTCGGCTGCGGGGAATGCGGATACGATCTTTTCCGGGGCAGCGGTTTCAGAGATTCTTTGGGATGATGCCGGTGAACAGCTCTACATCTGCGAGGGTGTGGGAGGCTACGCCGGAGTTATTACTCACAGTGGAGGTACTTTGGATTCCATCGCAACGACTCTCAACGTGGGCTCTGCCGTACTGTATGACGGAAGCCTCTGGGTGGGAGAGACCGATTACAACTCCGGGGTGTACGGAGTAATCACCGATGGTGCCTATACAAAAAAGAAGCCCATAAATCAGGATCATGCTCTGACTGTGGCCGGCGGTTCGGTGTATATTCTGGAGCGGTACGGCGCAGATAATATTATTCGCCTGACGCCGGATGGTGCTATTGAGTATCAGCAGAGCATTGGTGAGGAAGCCAACCCCTACGCCGTGACCATGGTTGACGGAACGGGGTTTCTCGCCCCCTACGGACTGGAACAACTCCTTGCCTTTGATCCGGCAACGGGTGTTCTGGAGTAATCAGAGAAACAAATCTGTACCTGCAACGGGCGCCCTGGTGGGTGCCCGTTCCTGTCTGATCCGGGATTACGATAATTATAAAAACGTGGTTCAGAGGCTGTGTGTTTCGGGTTTCAGGTGGAGACAAGGCCCGCCTGGCCATGGTGGACGGATCGATGCGGGTAAACGGATAGGGGCGGGCATGCAATTGCCCTGTAGAGACGTCAATTCATTGCGTCTCTCTTTTGATGGGGAAATGATGCGGTAAATGGGGATGTTCTCCCGAAGAACCCCTACGGGATCCTTTGTTCCGTGTTGATTGTCGGGGCACGGCGCGCCGTGCCCGTCCGGAGGTGAAGGGGCGTGGCCTC
>JBNJDQ010000119.1:0-7682 GCA_051745065.1 Fibrobacterota bacterium | reverse complement strand
CCTACTTTTTCCCAAAATCCCATTTGTTGACGTTTTGTGTGGGAGCACCCATAGAGCGTGCGAAACCAAGTGCAATCGATTGCACGGGATAAACATGCTCTCAGGGAGTGGTGCGTGCCAAAGACTTTGACCATTGCCAAGGCCGAGACTGTCGGTGAGGACCATTTCCGATTTTTTCGCAGATACGCTGGGCAACTTTCTGGTTAACAATATTATCCTCTGCAATAAGAACCTTAACCCCCTGCAGGTCCTCTTCGCGCACGGTGCCCTCAGGGCTGCTGAAGTCACCTCCAGCGGGCATATCCGCAGGGTGATAGCCCGTAATATCAATAAGAGTGTTTCGAAGACTGTCCGGATTCACGGGTTTCATGAGTATGGCAGAAAAGATGTCCTCCTCTGCATTTCGTGGTTTTGTGACACCCACGGAGGTCATGAGAACCATGGAAAGCCCTGCATACAGGGATTCCCCGGCGATCCATTCGGCCAGATCCTCTCCGCTTTCTTCGGGCATTTGGTTATCAATAATAGCCGCATCATAGGATCCTCCCGAGCTGTACCGTTCCTCAAGCAGATGACGGGCCCCGGCGGCATTCTCCGCTGCATCAACAAGCACATGCCATTCTTCAAGGGTTTTGGCAAGAACGAGACGATTGGTATCATTGTCATCAACAATCAGCACCTTCAACCCACGCAGGGCCCGCCTGCCCCGCTGGGCATTCTCTGAAGCTGTCCCCGGGCGGCCTTTTTTCAGGCGTGCCGTAAAGGAGAAGGTTGATCCCTTGCCGGGAATGCTTTTTACATCAATTTTGCCGTCCATCTTTTCCACCAGTTTCCGGGAGATAGCAAGACCGAGACCGGTGCCGCCGAATTTGCGCGTAGTTGAGGAATCTGCCTGAGAAAAACTGTCAAAGATACTCTGCAGCTTTTCCCGGGGGATACCGATACCTGAATCGGATACCGCAAAACGAAGGATCACGTGGGAAGACTCCTCCCTTTCCAGAGAACAGAACACACTGACCTCTCCCTCCTCGGTGAACTTAATTGCATTGCCCGCAAGATTCAACAGTATCTGCCGAATACGTCCTGGATCACCCTGGAGATGTTCGGGAATTTTGTTATCGATATGCAGGATAAACTCCACACCCTTGTTTTCCGACTTGAAGGCAATGGTCGAGGCAAACTCGTTAAGCATATTACGTACATTAAAGCGGATCGACTCAAATTCCATTTTTCCCGCTTCTATTTTGGAGAAATCCAGAATATCGTTGATAATCGTCAGCAGAGCTTCAGCACTGTTTCTGATAACCGTGGCAAACTCGCGCTGCTCATCGTTGAGGGGTGTATCCAGAAGGAGACTGTCCATACCGAGAATTCCGTTCATGGGCGTACGAATCTCGTGGCTCATATTAGCCAGAAATTCACTTTTGGCCATATTGGCCTGACGTGCTTTGCGGGCCATCTCCCGGGATTTTTCACTTTCCTCTTTCAAACGCTGATTCAGCTGCAGAATCTTACTCTTGGACCGTTTGGATTCCTCGGCAATGCGCTTTGATTCGCGCAGCCCCCAGGCGACATCCTTGCGAAATTCACTGTACGATGTTATGAGCGCATTGTATGATATGGCAATATCCGTAATCTGATCTCCGCCGTGATCCTCCACAATCACCGCAGCAGAAGGCTTATCCTTTGCAGACATAATTGCCGCACGGATGCGTTCCAGCCGGCGAAGAATAACCCGGTGAAAGACCCACAGAAGAAGGGGTACCAGAATTGTCAGGATCAGGGCCGTTCGAAAAAGTCGTCCCCACAGGGCACGCGTCTGTTTCTGCAACACTTTTTCCGTATTGTACAGGAATTCCACTTCCCCCACATACTGATTGCGATACCACACCCGTTCCAGTAAAACCTTACTGTCCTTTCCCAAACTCAGCCGGGACTCTTCTATGAGAACATTTCCCGTATGATCCCGCACAATAATACTGCTGAGACCACCTTTATTATTGAGAGTAATCCGTGCAAGACTCCGGATATTATCCGTATCAAAAGCAAAAAGATACGGTCTGATGGTCCGGGCGAAAAAGGTCATATCGTCTTTGATACGATCCCGATACTCCTGCCGTGCCTCGCGAAGATCCAGATAATATGAGCATAAATCCGCGCCGAGTGATACCAGCAGGATCAGCAGCGCTGCAAGCCCCGTTGTTTTCCACTCAATCCGCCGTAAAAAGTTCACCTCTTTGCCTCCGGCATATTCCCTGCTGTATCCGTGACCACCATGTCAAGAGAGCGGTTGAACGCGGCAACAAAGTCAGGTCTCACGGTTTTTCTGCTGAACATAAAAAAGACCCTCCCGGCATCTGCGATAAAACAGGTGCGCAATGCAGGATAGCTGCCGTCAGCAACCATGGTGCTGCCCACTGCTGATTCCAGAATCGCCGCAGGAGCCCGCCGGGCCGACACCATCTGAAGAAGCTGTTTTTCTGTATCGGCCTGAACAATTCTGTCCGGATTTGTTTGTTCCAGAATGGAGTCAACAGTTTTTCCATAGGTGTATCCGCGCTGAACTGCAACGGTCAGATTTCCCCGACGAAATATTTTGCGCAGCTGAACCGAATCCGGTGATATTTCACGGTTATAAAAAAGGGAATAGGATTCGCGGCGATAGGGCTTTGAAAACAGCGCAAAGGAGTCACGCTGCGCTGTTCGTGCCGCACTCATGAGAATATCCACGCGTCCCTCCCGGAGCATTACAAGTTGAGAACGCCATGCAGCAGTATAGAAACGGGGCACAATACCAAGACTGTCCAGAACTCTGCAAAGCAATTCGTAATCATATCCGGTGTACGAACCGCTGGTATCTACATACCGGAAAGGCTTCCACTCTGCAAACCCAACTGAAAGAGTATCCCCCACTGCAGGCACGGGCATAACGGCCAGGACGAAAGAACACAGAAAAAACAGATGAACAGTACTCATGCACTCATCCAATACCGGGAAAACCGTAGGTGCCATAAGTGTACCACTATTTAAAGGCTTTGTCGAATATAATTGCTGATATAATCTGCAGCACCGGTGTTTTGATGAATAAACTTACGCTGTGCGGCATGCATTTTTGTTCGATCAGCCTCTTTACAACGTACCCAGGCGCGGACATCCGCAGCACTGTGGATAACCGCCGCAAGGCCGGCCTCCTTCATGCGAACCGCTTCATCAAGAAGATCGATATTGGGACCAAAGGCAACACACGTATCATAGACTGCCGGTTCGATAACCGAATGCACCCCCGTGGAAAAACCGGCCCCTACGTAGGCCCGCCCCCCATAGGCGTAAAGATCTGCAAGAATTCCCGTTGTATTCACCACGAGGACATCCCTGGATTGAAACGCCGGTGTATCACTGTACAGACCGACGGAAAAGCCCACATCCTCCAGATACCCGCACAGATCAGCAATGGTTTTGGAATCCACTTCGTGAGGTACAGCAATTATCGACAGGGGAACACCTTCTTCACGGCATTGCTTAAGGGCCGAAAACAGCAGGGCATAATCCGAGGGAACAATAGAGCCCAGGACAAAGGTCTGACTACGGGGAGGCGCATCGACAATAAGAGGTTTTGTCCTGCGGCAGGCCTTTTCCCGGCGCTGTACCACGCGGTCAAAGCGCGTATCCCCGCACAGGGTGATCTTTTCAGAATCAGCAACCTGCGAAAGAAGCTTTTTCATGCGCTCTGAGCCGGTAAATATTCTGTCAAAGGATGCAAAACAGGCTGCGGTAAAGCCGCGAAGTCCCGGCCGAAACCGTTTTGAGGAAGCATACAGATTGGCATTCATGAAAAGCGTACCTACCCCGAGTCTCCGAGCCGCCCAGAGATGGGCCGGCCAGATATCATGCCGCGTTACAACGAAAAATGCAGGCCGGAACAGGGCAAAGAAGGCCAAACCGTTGAGAGCCGAATCCAAAGGAAGATAGACAAGGGCATCACAGAGGGAGGATCTGCGTGCGGTATCATAAATTGTTGGTGAATAGATGGTCAGAATAACACAGATCTGTGAACGGTCGATCTGTTCCAGGACCGGAATCAGCTGCTCCAGCTCCCCTCCCGAGGCTGCATGAAACACAACGGCAGGACGTTTCCTTCGCCACACTGCACAGATGCGCAAAGCCCGGACAAAGGCGGGAAGCTCTGTAAAAGTACGCCGCCGCCCCTTGGCAAAGAAAAATGAGGCGATACGCAGAGGGATCCACAGAAAAGGAGAAAGAAGCAGATAGAGACTGTGAAAAATCACCCCTGTCGCCCCTCCCGCGCTGCAAGAATCATCTGAGCAAAGTCCCGAAAAGCACCACTGCCGCCGGGACGACGGGTGATATAATGCGGCATGAAACGATCAAGGATCGGGCTGTTGGGAGGCATTGCCGAAAGGCCGACCCGGGGAAGAAGCTCCAAATCATTCAGATCATCACCGATATAGGCAACCTGGTGCACAGAAATTCCGCGCTCCCGGCAGATCTCATGAATCCGGCTCAGCTTATCTGTTTCGCCGGGAAAATAGGCCCTCACACCAAGCTTCTTCATACGGGCGTGTACAGCTGGTGAATCCTCTCCTGTGAAAACCGCCGTTTCAATGGCGTCCTCGTGCAGAAGCCGGACGGCCATACCGTCGTAGGTGGAAAACCGTTTCTGCAGTTCCCCGTCTTCACCGTAATACATTGCCCCGTCAGTCCAGACACCGTCAATATCCGTAGCCATCAGACGAATTCCCCGGGCTCTCTCTGCAAAAAAAGAATTAAATATCATAGAAGGCGGTGCTCCCGGGCAGTCTTTTCCAGAAGAGCAAAATCAGTTTCCGTATCGATCTCCATGCTGTAAACTTCGTCAAAGATAACATATCCAATTTCCCCGCCGAGACGATTGCTGTGGGCGGCAAAACTCTGACGGGTAAAGATATAGAGAGAACCGTTTTCCACATACCGAATATCGTCTGCAGTCATATCCTGACGACGGGGCCGGTTGAGAAAATCATACTCCGCCACAGCACGGTCTCCATCAATCCTCCAAAAGAAGCGATGGGTCGGGGAAATACTCAAAAGAGAATCACACCGGGTCTGTTCAAAACGGGCAAGGGCGTTGCTCACCGCCCCTTTGGGCCGAAGAGGACTGGTTGCCTGCAGCAGAACTACGCGGTCAACGGGCTGCTTCAGCCGTGCAATTTCATCCAAAGCATGGGCAACAGCACTTTCTGTGGTTGCCGTATCGGTGGAAATATCCCGGGGCCGTGAAATAATCTTCGCACCGGCACCGCGGGAGATACGGGCAATTTTTTCATCATCCGTGGAAACCCAGACATCATCAACAGCTTCCGCCGCCTGGCGAATGGAGTGCACAATCAGGGGCTCGCCCAGAAACGGGCGAATATTCTTACCGGGAACACCTTTACTGCCGCCGCGGGCAGGAATCAGGGCGCACGTATAGGTTTGCTTCTCCATACTCACTAAGCCGCCGGAAGTGTCTTGGAAAGCGCATCCAGGCGTTTCTCGGCACGGTCGATGCTCTCGGTATTATAGGCTTCTGCATCGGCTTCATCAGCCAACTCTGCAAAGAGGCGCCGGCAGTAATCCGCTCCATCCCGAAGGTTCTCAATAAAAGCTGCAAAATAGGCACTTCTTTTTGCATCACTCAGATCAGCCTGTTCCATCTCTGTGGCAAGATACGTAATATAAATATCAAGTTCTTTGGAGAACAGATCCGGCCGGTCCGGGCGTACATCAAGATTCTCTCTGCCATAGATATAGGAGCACAGCTCGTCAAGTGTATAGACCCGGTTAAAATATGCCAGATTCGGTCCGGGACAGACCGCAACTTCTCCTTCGGGCCCGGAATCCAGGCCGTGTTCCTTAAGAAGCGCCGCAGAAAGCCCTGTACAAAGGCAGGCCTTTTCGGTAATCTCCGCATATGCGCGGTCGTACTCCTTCAGGGAAAGCTCCTGTTGATCAAGATCCTTCAGTTTCTGCCGAATATATGCCCGGGATGCCGTGCAAAGGGGACGCTCGGAGTACTCTGTATTGAATGCAAGGTATCGCTTGGGACAGGTACTGCCCGGATTCCCTTCCGCAGCACGACGTTCTTTCTCCGTATCCATGGGAGTACCGCGCAGATTGTTAAACTTCACGCCCATGGGGGATACATCACTGAGATACAGGTCTTCCTCGCGGGAGGCAACAAGGCGATCCAGGGTATCCCGATCTGTGGATACCGCTTCAGGAACCAGCATAAAGGGAGTCCCCCAACCCACGGAATCCAGACCGTATCGCTTCAGGAGAAAGGCATGTTCCTGCGGTGTACCGACCCCGCCCTGCGCAGTAATTTTCATGGCAGGAAGATTTGCAAGACCGCCGAGACGATCTTTCTTTTTCAGGGCCTTTCGGTAAATTTTGCCCAAAGCCTGGATCAGTTCTTCCCGTTTTTGAGAGAAATCCTCCAGAATGGGCCCCATCAAATGGCCATCACTGGCAAAGGCGTGGCCGCCACAGTTAAGGCCGGATTCGATCCGGAATTCCGATACCCAGATACCTTTTTTGGCAAGAAACTTACCCTGAATCAGGGCTGAACGATAATCACTCACCTTCAGGATGACCTTCTTGCGAAGTTTTCCCGCTGCATCAGGATAGAAATCATCAAAGTCTGCAAGATACGTATAGAGACGTGTATTCATCCCCGCCGAAAGTACAATGGAGGACCTCAGATCACTCAGGGCAAAACCCCGCAACGCAGAGTGCGCATCATTGTACTGCGCCGGCAGCACTTCGCCGTTTTCACGATTCGGCGTATCAACCTTTGTCATAATATTTACATCAATCGCGCCCAGTTCCAGAGACTCATCAAGGAGGCGTATTTTATCTTCCGGGGCAACAGTGGTATCCCGAAAATAATCGAAGCGTTTTTTCAGGATATTCCCCGGCGGAAGGATCCGCATGACCCGCTGGAGCTCTGTTCCTTTATCAACGATTGACCGTTTAAGTGCGGCAAAGCGTTTTTTCGTTACCTGATTCAGCATATTAAGATACGACGTTATCCGCCGTGCCCGGCAGTCAGAATCAGAATCGGGAATTTCCTCATAGGAGAGATCCATGCGTCGGCAGTAAAATTTGCGCATCTTCTCCATGAGAACGTCGTCAACAAGGGATACCACCGAGGTGATACCGTACTGGGAAACCCGCAAAGGAGTATCCAGAGTATATCCAATTCCCATAACGGGAATATGAAAAGAGTGTTTTGTTACCATAGACCAACTTCATTAAAGTGTAAAGTTATCTTTAACAGGACAGGCTCCGGCAGACCGAGAGTAAAGACTGTCGTTCTTTTGCCGCAGATCATACAGCAAAATATGAATCATGCCTTTTTCAATGATCGCTGCCGGTGAATTGTCCTCACCGGGAAAATATGTTCTTTTTTCATAATACGCAAATATTGGTTTCTCTCTTTCTATTAAAATGGTACCTCCGTGCGCAACCGAGATCCTCCCATGGGGTCGATATCTTTCAATATTTTCTTCGTACTACCGTACCACCACCAATAGCCATACATTTCCGGGGCACGGCGATGATTGAAGAAAAGAGGAACAGGAAGGTCGTATTTCCGTTTCCCGGTTACAGCAAAAAAGAAACAGGACTTGAAATCATCATTC
>JBNJDQ010000118.1:0-7704 GCA_051745065.1 Fibrobacterota bacterium | reverse complement strand
GAAATGATCCGGCTTCCCAGACGTATGTCCGTATGAAAGGCAATGCCTGTGAGCGAATCGGCATGGAGTCGCGCCGTGTGACCTTACCGGCTGAAACAACTACCGATGAGCTTCTGGAGGTGATAGACGGCCTCAACGGGGAAGACCGTGTACGCGGTGTTATGCTCCAGCATCCCGTGCCGTTTCAGATTGATGAGCGTGCATGCTTTGACAGAATCGCCCTGGAAAAGGATGTTGACGGCCTGAGCTGTGAAGGGTTTGGACGTATGGCCATGAATGAATCCGCCTACGGTTCTGCAACTCCGGAGGGCATCATGCGCCTTATCCGACGGTATGATATTCCCCTGGAAGGCAAAGATGCTGTCGTGGTCGGGCGCAGTCCCATTCTGGGCAAACCCCTTGCTATGATGCTGCTCAATGCCAATGCCACGGTAACAATCTGCCATTCACGAACTGCGGATCTTGCCGAAAAAATTGGTCGTGCGGATATTGTCGTCGGTGCTGTGGGAAAGCCCCGTTTTATACAGGGGGAATGGATTAAAGACGGAGCAGTAATTATTGATGCGGGGTACCACCCCTCGGAAAAATGCGGCGATATTGATCTTGCCGGCTGTGCGGATCGCTCTTTTGCCTATACTCCGGTCCCCGGAGGGGTCGGTCCCATGACAATTTCCACCCTGATGGCCCAGACGGTGGAATCTGCGGAGGCCTATTACGGCTAAGTTCTCCGTCTTTGTCAGAATGATGCGTCCGGTCAATCAGATTATGGCCGGAGGTACGGTCCTTGTTGGGGCGTATCTGTCAGGGAAAACCGTGGAGGCCGGTCTTTTGCTGCCCACTGCTGCAGCGGCCCTGGCTGTGGGGTACGGCAATGTGATAAATGATCTGCACGATGTGCCGACCGATCGGATCAGTCATCCCGAACGTCCTCTGCCCCGCGGAGATATTTCTTACGGCGGGGCGCTTGCATTCATGGTTCTTTTGGCTCTTGCATCCCTTGTCGCCGGCGGGCTGTATTCTCCCCTCTATGCGGGGGCAACAATTGTACCGCTTCTCCTGCTGACCGCCTACAGCCTCTCTTTGAAATCAACTGTTCTTGCAGGCAACATCGCTGTGTCGCTGCTGATATCCTATACCCTCATCTATGGCGGACTCACAGCATCAGTGCAGGCACTGATATTTCCGGCGTTTCTTGCAGGCTCTGTAAATATGATGCGCGAGGTGGTGAAGGATTATCAGGATTATTCCGGAGATCGCCGGCAGGGGTTTGTTACCACCGCTGTTCTGGGAAAACTCTTTCTCCGGAGATTTCTTTTGATAACCAGCGTTTTTATTTCCCTGTGTGCAGGGTATGCGTATTATGCCGGTGTCATATCCCGGCTTTTTCTGGCGTCCTATGCCTGCGGAGTGATTCCCGTTCTTGCTGCAGCCTTTTACGCTTCTCAGAAAGAGCGGTACGCCCGGGCGGCAATGTTGTATAAGATAACCCTTCTTACAGGTCTGTGCCTTCTTGTGGCGGATACGTATTCAACCGGGTGAGGCACGCTGCTTCTCCTTTCTTCTTCAGAGCGTGTACCCATTGGGTTTTCTGCAAGCCCCGCTTTCCTGCACCAGAATTTGGGATTATCTGATTAAGTATTAAGCCTAAAAAATCCGCAGATACGGGTTCTTTTTTTCCATGGACTTGTTTATCAGGAATTTGAAACGGTATTGATTTGTACCCATTCGGTGAATGCATCCATATTCGTATGGCAATTGGTTTTACCTTTGTTCAATGCAGGGTGTTGTGGTGGAAAGGACGTATCAAATCAAAGATGGTGCATTTTGTCGTATGGGGGCCAACCTCCATGAATGGCTTTTTCGTTCCTTTTCTGCCACGGGAAAAGGAACTGCTCCATCCGTGGGAATACCGACATATAGTAACCGGGGCATCAGCCCCCGCTCCGCTTACCTCAAAATGTACGAAAATCAGATCCAACTGCGGAATCACGTTAAAAGGGAGGCCTATATCTGCATAAAAAGGGCATTGTCAGCTGTGCTGAGAATGGGCGCAGAGCCCTGATTACAGAATGTCTCCTTCAGCTTCCGCAAGGTGGTGATCAATATGCGTTCGGTGGTTCATGAGTACTGCAATGGGACTCAGAGAGAGATCACGGCGGGGAGGCTTTCGATTGAGGAGGAAATGAAATGAGCCCTGGTCCATGTTGAGAATATCGTAAAGCCCCTCTTCTCCAAAGATACCCGTTCGGGTGGCGGCGTAGACGATCTTTCCTTCTGCGAAAAACAATGCGCCGTACGGTTTATCATCCTCCAGCACCAGACAGCCGTTTTTTCGGCTTCCTTCAATAAGCTGGAGAACATCAGCAAGGTTTTCACCTTCGAGAATTCCCGAAAGATGGCTGTTGGTTTTTGCCTGCTGTCGGTGTGATACCGCTCCTGAACGGTTGGAGATAATCTGTTCGATATCTCCTTCTTTGGGATGTTTTTCCGCTGTGAAAAGGGCGGCATCTCCGTAAGGAAGCATGGTGCAGTCTTTATCGGCGAATGCAGTATTGTAGAGCAGCAGACTTGTTGCAGCGGAAAGACGGTAGCTGCTGAGCTGCTCGCGGAGCATATCCGGCAGATTTCGGTTCATTTTGCAGTCAGCGATGATGATATCCGGCATGTGCTGCAGCATTCTGCTGCGCAACTGCGAGGAAGATTTTACCACTGTGACCAGAATATTCCGTTTTCGAAGATATTTTTTGAGTGGAAGGGCTTTGCCCCTGCGAAGAAGGCGGATTTTGCGTGCGTGACCGGAGATAATGAGGGCACTGCGGTATTTTCCTTTTTGATATTTCCTTTTGTGAAGATACACCAGAAGCAGAATGATTAACAGTAGGAGTCCTGCTGTTACTGCTCCCGCAAGAATAAGAAGTTTTTGGCGGTCCGGAGCCGGCATTTCGGGTTCCATTTTAATATTGCGGTGTGCCGGAAGAACTGCTGTTTTCTTAATGTATCCGGTCTTTCCCCAAACGGCAATCCGCAGGAAATTCCCGGAAGAATCGAGCACCAAAAGGGTATCATCTTGGCGTACGGCCCCCAAAAGGATCGGTTTTGGTTTGATTTGGGAAAAGATATTTGCAACGTCCGTCGTGACTACAGCGGGAACACCCTTTGGCAAAGTGGAGTCTGCAGCTGAGAGTGACGTATTACGGAGCTGTTGTTGCGATTTCTTCTTGTGAGATGCCTTCCTGCCGGTTGGTTGGGACTGCTTCCGGAGGGATTCTTCTTCATCGCCACTGTTTTTTGGCTGTGCTGTTCTGCCTTGGGAGGGAGCTGGGGTGGCTTTTGAGGGGTTTGGGGATTGTGCCTTTTCTGCCCCCCTGTTCGGTGAAGCCGTATCGCGGGGTGTCTGCTCAGTGGTTTCGGCTGTGGGCGCAACCGGAGTGGCTCTATCGGGGGTGTATTCCCTGCGTGCACGCCTGAGAAGCGTGTTAATTGTTCCTGCCGTGGGAGGAGCGATGTACCTGCTTTGTCCCCGATCGTACAGACGTATGAAAGAAATATTTACTTCCATATCGTTTCTGCCGGCGAGGGCCGGTGTTTCAAGAATCAGTAACGCTCTGGCTGCAAGGAGTTTACCCGTTGCTGCAGGGGATGGGCCGGTATAATAGACCGGCACCTGGGCAGAGATGCTTCGGGCTGCAGCGGAACCGGTGCTGATACATGCCGTAACATGTTTTTTCAGAGTTTTCTTGAGTGCAGAGCTTGCGGCGATTGCCTGTTCAGCTTCAGAACTTGAAATAAGCAGGGCCTGCCGATCATCGGAGCCGATCTTTTTTATTTGTTCCGTTACATATGACTCCGTCATTTCTCCTCTCAACGGGATAGCACGAACGGATATTCCCCGTTGACGCAGGCGGCGTATTGTTTTGGATGTCTCCCGCTGATTCCGGGCGTTGTACATGAGGGAAAGTTCCCGTGTTTCGGGGTATTGGTTTTTGAGCTTATTGTAGACATACTCCGTACTGAGAGGCGCGGTGTACACGGTTGCCAGGGGCAGCGAAGAGCGATATTTTTCATACCTTTCCGGGTCGGTAAAGATAACGGAAGGGCATTTTCGGTCGGGATTTTTTTCGATACATGTGCGGTATGCATCCGCCTGGTCACCAATGAGAATAATAAGATTCAAAGAATCGGCAAGATCCCTGCAGGTGAGTGTGCGGTATATCGTGGAAGCGGAAAGAGAGGAGGGCAGGCTTTTGCGTATTTCCCGGGCAACGGCGCGGTCGGCCTGACCGGATCCGGCAAAAACGCGTATTTCCCGTCCCCGGGACGGAGTGAAGAGAAGCATTCCAATAAAAATAACATACAGTGATTTTGTCATCGTCTACCCTGCTTAAAACCCTTTGCGCATGGGTGAAAATACATTATTCACAGTAAAGATATGCACCTTCCCCGTGTATGAATCGAATAACAAAATGCCGTAAAAGGATTTTCAGGTACTGCCCGGCATTGTTTTGATGCCTTTTCGGGCTTCTCTGTGGGCGAGACGGGTCGGTGTGGGTTCCCGGTACGGAGACATTACCCGGGTGATTTCTATCATGTTCTGAAATGATATGCGCCATCCGGGGGAGAGATACACGGGGCGACGGATGTTGCGGTGTGCGTGGAAAACGCAGCCGCATAGCTCGGAATCAATCAGTATGTGTGTACCACTGATGGTTCCGCAAAGTTTCGATTTTGCAACCCCCATGCTGGGATATCCGCTGAGTAAACCGATGACGGCGGCAATTCCCGCTTTTTCCGGATGAAGAATTCCGTTGCCGTCGACCATAAGAAGATCCGCATGGGGTGGTTTTTTCTGTAATGCTTTCAAAATAAGCGGTCCTTCACGGAATAGTAAATATCCCGGGATGTAGGGGAAATCCGGCGCCCCGTATGTGAAAGAGACATTGAGTATGTCGCCCCGTGGATATGAACAGGTGACAAGGGCCGTGCAGCTGCGGGTTCCGTCACGGGAATAGGCAGTGTCAATACCGCAGATACGGCGGGGGATCATAGGTTCAAAAGAACCGTTTTTACGAATTTTCTCACCGTAGCGGTGAATCTCATTTTGTGCAAACTGCAGGGGAGCCGGGCCCTGAAATGCGGTAAAGCCGTACCGGGAAAGATCTATTTTACCCGATGGCAAAATTGAGATCCCGTCAGCCTGAAGACGCCGGATTTTTTCTGCGTTGCCCCGATTATATTTCCCCGGTCTGCCGTCGGAATGGATCACCCGATAGCATGGGTAGGTTTCTGTTGCGCGGTTTTGAGAAAGCAGAGAGCCCACAGCCCGGGATGCACGAATATCACCAAGGCTGCGGGCCAGGGCTCCGTACGTTGTTACCCGCCCGTGCGGGATCTGTAAAAGCAGCGAGCGAAGAGCGGTGCCGATGTTGGGTACATGCATAGAAAGAAAAGAAGGGGAGAGGTGACCTCTCCCGCTCAGCTAAATTTCCATGATATCTTTTACCTTCGTGTCCACAGCTGTGTCCACCTGTTTCACGTAATCATCCGTAAGGGTCTGAATCTGATCAAGACCGTCATTTTCTTCGTCCTCAGTAATATCTTTATCCTTGAGTGCTTTTTTGAGCATCGTGTTGGAATCGCGCCGGGCGTTACGTATTGACACCTTTGCGTCTTCCCCCATGGATTTACATTCTTTGGCAAGGTCTTTGCGTTTGTCCTCTGTGAGGGCGGGGATTTCTATGCGTATCAGATTCCCGTCATTCTGAGGGGTAAGGTCAAGGCCGGATGAAAAGATTGCCTTTTCCACAGCGCCCAGGGCTGTTTTATCCCATGGCTGAATTACCAGGAGGCGCGCTTCGGGAATTGAGATATTACCGATCTGATTGATCGGAGTCGGTGCACCGTAGTAATCGACGGTTACGCCGTCAAGCATATCCGGGGTGGCCCGCCCCGTTCTGAGTTTCTGAAATGAGCGCTTCATGCTTTCCACGGATTTGCTCATTTTTTCTTCTGCGTTGTCCACTGCTTCTGAAATCATAATACTAACCTTTCGTGACAAGAGTTCCCGTATTTTCTCCATGCACAGTTCTGAGGAGGTTGTCCGCTTCCATCATTTTGAAAACAATAATGGGAAGATCGTTCTCCTGACAGATTGAGAATGCCGCTGCATCCATTATTCTGAGGTTCTGTCTGAGAGCTTCGGTATGAGTTATTTTCTCGTATTTGACAGCATCATCGTATCGGTTTGGATCCTTATCGTAAATGCCGTCGACCTTTGTCGCTTTAAAAAGGGCATTGCAACCAAGTTCTGCACAGCGCAGGGAGGCAGCACTGTCCGTGGTAAAGAACGGGTTTCCCGTGCCGCCGCCGATGATTACCACTTCACCCCGCTGCAGGGCTGCAATACCGCGATCCACGGTGAAAAGTTCTGCAATTTTATCGGCCTGCACTGCTGAAAAAACCCGACCATGGATTCCTGTTTTCTCCAGGGCATCCTTGATCATAAAAGAGTTTATCATTGTAGCAAGCATTCCGACCGTATCTCCGGTGGTACGGGCTACGCCCTGAGACTGCCCGGCCACTCCGCGGAAAATGTTTCCCCCGCCAACAACAATGCCGACTTGAACGCCGGCATTGTGTATCTTTTTTATCTCTTTTGCAGTAAAGCTGAGGCGATCAGGTGATATCCCTGTACCGTGTTTATCGGCAAGAGCTTCGCCGCTCAGTTTAAGCAGTATTCGACCGTAGGGTGATTTCACGGTTTACTCTCCGAGATTCACCAGTTTATAATCAGTGATAGTAAAATCACCGGCTTCTTTTACGGCTTTTTCAACGCTCTGCTTATCTGCCAGAATGTACTCCTGTTCAAGGAGTGTATTCATCTTGTAATATTTATTCATCTTACCCATGACAATTTTATCGGCGATTTTTTCAGGCTTGCCTTCGTTCAGTACCTGATCACGAAAGATTGCTTTTTCCTTCTCAATTGTCTCTTCGGCAATACCGTCACGGTCAAGGGCAAGAGGGTTGGAAGCGGCAATATGCATGCAGATATTCTTACCCAGCTTCTGAGCTTTTTCAGCATTGAGATCTTCACTGTCACTTTTCAGCTTAACCAGAGCGCCTACTTTTCCGTTGTTATGAACGTAGGCATAGACCCCTTCATTCTCTTCTGCTGTAAGTATATCATAGCTGCTGAGAGAGATTTTCTCGCCAATTTTAGCGATAAGATCCGTAATGCTGTCCCGGACTGTGCGGTCGGCACCCATTTTGAGTTCCAGGGCAGATGCCAGATTGGCAGGCTTCTCTGCAATAAGCTGTTCCTGAATACTGTCAAGGAATGCTTTAAAATCGGCATTCTTGGTGACAAAATCCGTTTCGCAGTTCAACTGAAAAATAATACCGGATTTCTCGTCACATGCTGCGGATACGCGTCCTTCCGTAGCTGAGCGTTCTGAGCGTTTTTCAGCTTTGGCCTGGCCCATCTTGCGCAGATTTTCGACGGCTGTTTCCAAGTCGCCTCCGGCTTCTTTGAGGGCTTTTTTACAGGCCATCATGCCAACGCCGGTTTTTTCGCGCAGCTCTTTCACCATTGATGCAGTAATATTCGCCATTATCAGTTCCTTTATTAAATCAAATTCAGTCTAAAAATAAATAATGCCCCCCGCCTGGGCGGGAGGTGCATAGTTTACTCAGCGGATTCGGCTG
>JBNJDQ010000117.1:0-7757 GCA_051745065.1 Fibrobacterota bacterium | reverse complement strand
ATGGGAGCGCGCCAAAAATACCCTGAGCCTGAGCACACTGCGCCGTGTGTGATGAGCGGCGCCTGCGACGGGAAGAGCCACTGCCGCAGGAAGTGAAGGGGAAGGAGGTTTTGGCCGCCCGCTGAAAGCGGAAACAATGATCAGAGCATGTCGCCAAAGTATGCCCCCGCAGAGTAGTTGTTCTCTCTCACGACACATTTCATACCCCTGAGCACGAAGTCTGCTGCGGCACACGCCCCGTGACCAGCATATCCGGCCCGAGCTGCTCCCAGACAACATCTTCCAGGCAGAGGATATCATCCATCCCGTGTGCATGCGGCTTCACGAGACCGGAAAAACCCCCGCCGAGAATTTTCGGTGCATAAAAAAGATAGTACCGATTGATCATCTCCGCCTCCATGAAGGAGGAAATCAACCCGCTTCCCCCCTCCAGAAAGAGAGAGTCGATCTCCTCCTGCCCGGCCATCGCACAGAAAATCCCCACGGAATCCACGGGATCAGTACTTCCCGTATGCCACACCTCAATGCCTTCAGAGGTTGTCTCTTTACGCCGGGGCAGACCGCTGCCGGTCACCACGGCGATGGTACGCAGGTCATTGCGGCTCTGAAAGAGATAGGAATCTTCCTGCAGATGAGGTTCACCGGAGAAAAAGAGTATCCGTATGGGGTCTGCGCCACCGCCATGGCGCACGTTGAGGCGGGGATTATCACTGCGCAGGGTGTTGGCCCCCACGGCAATGGCCGAATGCATTCCGCGCAGATGATGGACCCGCTGCCGGGCGGCATCACCGGTGATCCATTTGGAAACCCCCGCCTTGTCGGCAATCTTTCCGTCCAGGGTCATGGCAAGTTTCACGGAAACCCAGGGCCGTCCCGTACGGATGTAATGAAAGAAATCTTCGTTCAGGCGGCGGGCGGCAGCTTCCTGCTCCCCCACGTCGACGATAATGCCCGCACCCCGCAGCTGCTGCAAACCACGTCCGGAAACCTGCGGATTCGGGTCCGTACAGGCACAGATTACCCGCCGTACTCCCGCCGCGATCAGGGCTTCCGTGCAGGGCGGTGTTCTGCCGTAATGACTGCAGGGTTCCAGGGTGACATAGATATCTGCTCCACGGGCGCCTTCTGCACCGGCTGCGGCCAGAGCGTTAATCTCGGCATGGTTCCCGCCGGCCGGCGATGTTGCCCCCCGGCCGAGAACCGTACCATCCCGAACAATAACCGCTCCCACCGCGGGGTTCGGTGCGGTATGCCCCTTCACTTCACGGGCCGCTTCCAGAGCCTGTCTCATATATTCTGCATCGTCCATATACTTCTCCCCCACAGATACCCACCGGTGGTGTTTATTTACTATATTACAGTATAAAATAGATTATTCTCAGGACACAGGTATATGACAAAGACAGCGCAGACCCTCGGCGTACTCCTTCTTCTTCTTTCTGCAGGCTGCTCCCTCACGGGAAGAAGCGGCGATACCGGCGGCAGAACAACGCAGGAAGACCCCGTGCGGGACAGCCTTCCCGCCGATTCCCTCACCATGACCGTCCGCTTTCAGGATTCCGCCGCACGAAAGGAGTTTCAATCCCTTCTACAGGAATATCTTCCTGCGTATTTCTCGTCTCTTCTTAAAAAGGATTCACTCTACCTCTCCCTTGCGGAACGCGACTCCCTCAACCGCCGTGATGATACGGGCTTTATCACCCTGGACAGCACGGATCGTCCCGCCGATACGGCCGACACCACCACGCATGAGCCGGCGAGGGTATCCTTTGACCCCGCCGCATCCCTGACAGTACTCACCCCCTTTCACACTCCCTTCACAACCTTCTCGCAGCTTTCCGCCCCCTCAGACAGCGCGGCGGACTCTCTTATACAGATCTCCCGCACAGAAACCCGCCGAACCCTCACGGTGTCTCAATCCCTGCTCGGTACGGGCAACGCCATCGAGCTTATCAGTCAGTGGAATCGCATATTCACGGATGAACCTGCCCTCGCACAGGCTCTTCTGGGGCCTCTTGAAGGGCTGAATGAAAGCGGCAGCAGCCGAATACAGGGGATAACACCGGCATCACAGAATGTCCTGGAACTGCGCTACAGCACAGAGGCACACAGCACACTGCATCCGGCCCTGATCGCGCACCTTCCAGGGTTTTCTGCAAAATATCACAGCCGCCGCAAAAAAGACGGGACAACGGAATTCACCATTGCCGACACCTCAGCAAAACCATATTGTGCCGGCCTCAGCCTGCTCCCGCAGGAGGATCTGGATCCGGTGATCGCCCTGTCCATGAACCGTGCCGACGGTGCAGTTGTCTATCAGAGTGAAAATATCGAGACAATCCGCCGACGTCTGCCGGCAACCCGCATTTTTCCCCTGGACCGCGAACTTGTTTTTGTAAGTCTCTCCGCAAACACCCCCGCGGAAGACCGGCAGATCATTCGCAAGAACCTTGATCCCGCCATGATTCTCTCCCAGCTTTCCGCCCGGGGCAATCTTCGCCCCTCCCTTCGCTCTGACAGTGCCCGGGTTCCGCGCCCCGTGGTGCAGACCTTTCTGACAACACCGAGTGCCCCGGTCGCCATCATCTACCCGCCGGGGAATCCCCTTGCTGCATCCACGGCCTCGGCCATTGCCTTTCAGCTTCATCAGCGCGGTATTGAAACCTCTGTGCAGAGTTCCTCCGACCGGTTCAGCCGGCGTCTGCAGGAGCAGGACTTCACCCTCGCCGTCGGTGCAGTACGCGCGTCCTTCATGGAAACCGCCGGAGCGGATGATTTTATCGGATCATACTGGTGCAACACCACCTCTCCGGAAGAGGAACGCATTCTCTCCTTCCGCCAGGTAAATCTCTTTGCAATCCCTCTTTATCTTGCTCTGCAAAACAATGCAAACCTTCCCGTACAGGGAATCACAGAGATCCATCGGTTGAAAGAGTAGGAAATAATTTATCCATAAAAAGCTGACGATGTTATATATTTCTAACTCAGCTGAGCAACCGGAGATGCGCGATGAGACGTTTACATGAAGTACCCCGGGGAGCGCGGGCAGTAATAGCGGCCGTGGAAGGCTCTCCCGAGATTCGCTCAAAAATGTTTGAACAGGGTATTCGACCGGGCACGGAAATCGAAGTATTCTCTGCACGCCCGGGACAGGCGGCAATCATTTTTGCCAACGGAATACGGATAATGCTTGACACTAAAACCAGCCGGGAGCTGCTGCTGAAATAATTTTCTCAGCGGGCGGCGGCATATCCGGCACAGAGGCAGCTATGGAACGACTGAAAATCGCCATTGCCGGCAACCCCAACTCCGGCAAAACCACACTTTTTAACAATCTGACCGGCGCCCGCCAGCGAACAGGCAACTGGCCCGGCGTCACCGTTGATATTCTGGAGGGTGAATTCACCCACCGCGGCAGCAGCTTTTCTCTGGTTGATCTGCCGGGAATCTACTCCTTCTCCGCGTTCTCCGAAGATGAACGAATTTCCCGTGACTATATTCTGCAAAACCGCGCGGATCTCATTATCAATGTTCTGGACGGAGTCAATTTTGAACGCAACATGTATCTCACCGCCCAGCTGGTTGAAATGGGCAAGCCCTTTCTGATGGTAATCAATAAGCGGGACATCACCGAACAGCACGGTATCGATATTGATACAGAAAAGCTGTCACAGATACTGAAAGTCCCCGTATTCCATACGTCCAGCACCAAAGACAAACGCCTGAATGATCTGAAAGCCTTTATCCACGAACATCGGCATCACCGCCGGACACCGCAGCAGTTCTCCTTCTGCAACGAAATCGAAGAGGAACTCGCAAAACTGAGTCCCCGCATGGATTCCCTGGCAGCTCGGATTTCGGCCCCGGCACACTGGACAGCCCTGAAACTTCTTGAAGGGGATCCCCAGCTGACAGCACTCTGCCGCACTGAGTATCCCGAAACAGAGCAGGCTGTTCAGGAGGGACAGGGGCGCATTGAACAGCATCTGAAGGAAAAAGCAGACAGTGCTGTGGCAGAGGGACGGTTTGCCTTTATCAACGGCCTGACCGCCCAGACTGTGCATAAACGGATCTCACGCAAGACCGTAACCGACCGGATCGACCGGATTCTTCTCAATCCCATCCTCTCTCTTCCCTTCTTTCTGGGAATTATGTATCTCACCTTCTGGTTTACCATCAACCTTGGTGGTGCCTTCATCGATTTCTTCGACGGACTGACGGGGACAATTTTTGTTGAAGGCAGTGCTGCTCTGCTGCAGACAACCGGCAGCCCGGAGTGGCTGATATCCCTGATATCTCAGGGCCTGGGCGGAGGGATACAAACCCTTTCCACCTTCATACCCATCATCTTCACTCTCTTTTTTATCATGAGTATTCTGGAGGATTCCGGCTACATGGCCCGGGCGGCCTTTATTATGGACCGTTTTATGCGGTGGATCGGCCTTCCGGGCAAAGCTTTTGTGCCGCTCCTGATCGGCTTTGGTTGTACGGTTCCCGCCATCATGGCCACCCGCACCCTCGGCTCAAAGCGCGACCGCATTCTGACAGTCTTCATGTCTCCCTTCATGTCCTGCGGCGCACGGCTTCCGGTCTACGCGCTCTTTGCGGCTGCCTTCTGGCCGCGCAATGGGCAGATGATTGTATTCAGCCTCTATCTGATGGGGATCTTCTTTGCCATTCTGACGGGGCTTTTACTCAAAAAGACCCTCTTTCGCGGCGAATCATCCCCCTTCGTGATGGAACTCCCCCTGTATCACAGCCCGCGGCTCAACCACATATTTCTCCATACATGGATCAAACTGAAGGGGTTTATCGTGGATGCCGGCAGGATTCTGATCATTGCCCTGACCCTGCTCGGCTTTCTCAACACCATCGGCACAGACGGTACCATGGGGAATGAGGGCACACCGAAATCAGTACTTTCCGTCATGGGGCGTGCAACGACGCCTCTCTTTCACAGTTTCGGCATAACTCAGGAAAACTGGCCCGCCTCCGTGGGGCTTTTTACGGGAATCTTTGCCAAAGAGGTGATTGTGGGCACGGTCAACTCGCTCTACCAGCAGGATGATGTCGGCTCCGACGCAGATGAGGAATATGATTTTATTGAGGGAATCCGCGCATCCTTTGCCACAATCCCGGCCAATCTCAAAGACGCCGTGACCCCTGCCACGTTGCGGGACCCTGCAGGAATCGGTATGGGGGATCTCTCCGATGAAGAAGTTGCCGCGCAGGAGATTTCCGTGGAGCGCTCCACCTTCAGCGAGATGCGCCGCCGCTTTGAGACGCCCTACGCCGCCTACAGCTATCTGCTCTTTGTTCTGCTTTATCTGCCCTGTCTTGTGGCGGTTTCCGCAGCCTACCGGGAGATCGGAAAGAATCTGGTGATCCTGCAGATCGCCTACACAACCATTTTTGCCTGGGTGGCGGCAACGCTTTTCTACCAAATCAGTTACGGCCATTCAACCGGATGGATCATCGCGGCCGTCGCTGCGGGAACTCTCACGGTCGGCAGCATCTTTACCTACTCACGCACGGCCAGGATTGACTGACCATGCACCGAAGTGCTGCAGGGCTGCTTGTTCTGTTCTCTCTGCTTACTGCAGATATTTCGCCGCAGGGGGAATCGCTGATCACCCGGGGCCGCACCGCTGCAGGCCCGGCAACCGGCGGCCGGGTTCTCAGTGAATCTCCGGAAACCTTCCTTGCCTGGTCGTTTATTACGGTCCCCTTTTCGCTGGAGAAAACCGCCCGTACCGTTCAGGATTACGACCGCTACGAAGAGATCTTTCGCTGGCTCAGCCGATGCACGGCAGTCTCGCGCAAACGAAAACAGCCGACATACTTCTTTGAGCTGGGGCGACTCATGTTCCGATTTTGGGCCATTATCGAAGAGGAGCAGAATATCCACAGGGACAGCTCCCGGGTTATTATCTTTCACCAGAACCGCGAAGACTCCCTCAATGCGGCATGGCGCAAAAAGAAAGAGGGTTGGGTCTCCATTGAGAATCACGACTTTGAACTGCGCTGGTACATGGATCGCCACGGCCCCGACTCCACCCGTCTGGGCCTGGTGACCTACGCCGTACCGACAGTGCATGTGCCCCGCTGGCTGACAAATCTTGCCATGAAGCGGGCTGTTCCGGCCTGCACGGAGGATCTTCGCAGAGCTCTGAACACACGATTCGGGGCCCGGTAATATGCCCCCTGCTGCACTTGCGGGCATCCTTGCATCACTCTTCGCGGCAGGAGCAGCCCTTTCAATTATCTATTACTCCCTTCGCCTGCAATCGCCGCCTCTTCCCATGAGCCGTACCCTGCGAAAGAGTCTTGCCGAAATCTGCCGCCGGTACTCCCCTGCCCGCATCATCGACTGCGGCAGTGCCTGGGGCAATACTCTCATTGCCGTCGCCCGGCACTGCAGGGTTCCCGCCGTGGGAATTGAACCCTCACCGGTGCCGCGCTGGTTCAGCCGCATCTTCGCCCGTCGATTACCCGACGTCACCATCGAAAAGGGAACAATCGCTGATATTCGATGTGCCCCCGGCGACTGTATCCTTCTGTATCTGGGACCGGAATGTATGGCAGCCCACAAAGAACTGGTCACCGCCTGGATCCAAGCGGGGGCAACTGTTATCAGTACAACATTTGCCCTTCGCGGTGTACCGGCGCATAACATATTTTACGGAAAAGATATCTACCGAAGCCCGATATTTGTCTACAGGAAAGCCGAGGAAGAATGAAAAACAGAATAGCCCTTGCCGTTGATAATATTACTGAAAAGAGTGAAATTGAAGCCCTTGTTGCCGCAACGCAGGAGTACGTCGGTGTGTACAAGATCGGCTTTGAGCAGTTTATCCGCTTCGGCCCGTCCATCCTTTCGGTAATCAAAGATGCCGGTGCACAGATCTTTCTGGATATGAAACTGCACGATATTCCCAACACCGTGGCCAAGGCGGTTCACTCTGCCGCTCAGCTGGGAGTTGACTATCTCACGGTCCATGCAGCCGGCGGGCGTGCCATGCTGACTGCCGCCGCCCGGGCTGCTGCACAGGAGCCGACCGCCCCCAAACTTCTTGCCGTGACCGTCCTCACCAGTATCGATGAAAAGGCCCTGCGCGCAGAGCTCAATGTGTCTGCCACCGTGGAGGAACAGGTGATTCATCTGGCAACCCTTGCCCAGGACTGCGGCATTGACGGTATCGTCTGCTCCGCTGCCGACCTCAGTGCAGTTAAGCCCCACCTGAAAAAGGGCTTTGAAGTGGTTACACCGGGAATCCGTCCAGCCGGGGTTTCAGCAGATGATCAGAAGCGCGTGGCAACTCCTGCCGGAGCTATCACCGCAGGAGCAACCCTGCTTGTTATCGGACGCGCCATCACTCAGGCCAATAATCCCGGGGAAGCAGCCCGGGGTATTGTTGAGAGTTTGTGAGGACAGATGCACTTCTTACAACTCAGTCAATTCATCGGGCCATTCGTGTCACTGAGCCCTCCACGGGAATCCCCTCCCAACCCGAAACCTATATTGTGAAAATTACCAACAATGATATAGGGGAAACATTACAGCTCTTTCACCCTTAAAACCCGCAGTTACCGGTTCTTTGTTTTTCCATGGACGTGTTTATCAATGATTTGAAACGGTATTAACAAGAGCCTTCTCCTCCTGATCATTGACATGCTTTTCCCATCGTTTCAGCATGTACTCCTTAGCCCAAAATCCTTACTAAAATCCAAACACAGTACTAACACCGTATATTTCG
>JBNJDQ010000116.1:0-7878 GCA_051745065.1 Fibrobacterota bacterium | reverse complement strand
TCCTGTTACGACATCAATCTCCTCCCCCTTTGCCGTCAGCATTATCACCGGTATTTCTGCAGTGGTTTCGTTCATTTTTAAGGAACGGCAGGCTTCAAAGCCGTCCATTCCGGGGAGCATTATATCCAGAAGGATTATGGACGGCGGTGTTTTTTCGACCTTTGACAGCATTGCTTCGGCAGTCTCAAACACTTCACACAGGTAGTTTTCTTTGGTCACGTTGTATTTTATCAGCTCCTGTATGGGGCTTTCGTCTTCTACAACATAAATCAGTTTTTTATTCATTACAACCCCTTTATTTCATTCCGATTCGTTTACTGACTATTCGTGAAGAGATATTTAAAGCAAGGACAAGAAGAATCAATACAATGGATGCACCCCAGGCCAGAATCTGTGATTCAGGATACGCGCTTGTTGCATAATTATAGATAAGATGCGGCAACGCTGCAATGGGCTCAAAGACATTATGGCTCATAAAGGCATTCCCGAAGGATGTAAACAACAGGGGGGCAGTCTCTCCGGCAATCCGGCCGATACTGACAAGGGCTGCGGTAATAATACCGTCGATGGCCGCGGGCAGCAGAACTGTTATCACGGTATAATAATAGGGAGCGCCCAGAGCGTAGGACGCGCTCTTCAGAGATCCCGGAAGCATCTTTAAGGTTTCCTCCGTGGTGCGCACAACAATGGGCATCATCATAATTGACAGGCCGATCCCGCCGGACAGGGCGGAATAGCCGCCGAAGGGGTTGACAAAAAGCGTGTAGGCGATCAGGCCAATCACAATGGATGGCGTTCCCTGCAGAACCTCCATGGCCAGGCGAACAGCCTCCCCCATGCGGGTGCGTCCTTTCTCGGCAAGGAAAAGTCCGCCCAGTATCCCCGTGGGCAGGGCTATTACGGAGGCGATAAAAATCAGCATAACCGTACCGATAAGGGCATTGGCCACACCGCCCCCGGATTCACCGTGCGGCGGTTGAGGGCGGGTAAGAAACGTGGAAATATTATAAAACACCCCGCCGTTGACGGAAATGCTGTAATCCCTGCGTCCCACCGTGTCGGAGTTATTCAGTGCATACACCGTGACCGTGGCCTCACCCCGTTTATCGGGGATGACATCAATCTTGAGATTTCCCTGAACAATGCCCGGCTCAATAAGAAAGATATCACTGCTCTTTGCAGAATAGCCAATACTGTCCCCGCGTATGCCAAGGAGGCTGTCAACCTCTCCGAGATAATGAGCACCGCTGTTGACCTGCAGGGAAAGCTCCTCCGCAGGGAGACCACTTTCCAGGTGGGCTTCTGTTTCGTAGGTCGGATGGATCGCCTGCATTCCCTCTTTAAATATGGTGGAAACGATTAAGAAAAGAGGAATGATCGCAATTACGGCAAAGAAATAGACAAGCCCCGTAAAAAGACCATCCAGAATCTTGCGGAATCTCACCTGCTTCGGATTCAGATTTATTTGATTTTCCATACTATCAGCTTACCTTATGTTCCATTTTCAGTATAACAATCCGTCCGGCCACATTGATGACCAGGGAAATTCCAAAGAGGATGAGCGCCATGTAAAAAAGGGCGGACAACCCCATCCCTGATGCCTCGGGAAATTGATTTGCTATTTTGGAGGCAAGGGTGTTTCCGTATCCGAAAATGCTCATGGGATTGAAAAATCCCGGCGGCATTTTATCACTGTTTCCGATCAGCATGGTAACGGCCATGGTCTCTCCCAGGGCGCGACCAAAAGAAAGAAGGATTCCGGCGACAATCCCCGACCTGGCATAGGGCAGAACTATCTTGCGTATCACCTCAAAGCGGGTGCTTCCCAGAGAATACCCCGCGTTTTTCAGATCTGCAGGAACCATGGTAATCACCTCCCGCGCCACGGATGCAGAATAGGGAATGATCATAATTGAAAGAATCAGGGATGAGGTCAGAAGGCCAAAACCGTTTGCAATAAGCTCTTCGTTCAGGCCGAAGGATTCAATTATCCAGATCTGAAATTTCCTGACCAGGGGCACCAGAAAGAATATTCCCCAAAAGCCGTAAATAACGGAAGGAACCCCTGCAAGAAGCTCAATCATGGCCTGAATAAAGCGCGGAAACCGTCCGGCACTGGAGAATTCCCCCAAAAAGACAGCTATGGCAAGAGACACGGGCAGGGAAATCAGCAAGGCATAGACCGATGTCAGAAGTGTCCCCATAATGAACGGAAGGGCCCCGTAAATATCGCGGGTGGGATTCCAGTCATCTTCCGTAATAAAGGACGGACCGATCTGGGTGATAGCCGGCCAGGCTGTGTAGACAAGGGACACAAAGATTATGAGAAGAATTATCAGCAGGAACCAGCTGTTCGCCGTAAGAAACTTCTCAAAGAGGGCATCCCGGAAACGGAATTTTTCATTTCTGCTTTTTGCCATTATATCACCTTACAGAAAAGGGCCGGCACATGAGGACATATACCGGCTTCAGTTGTTATTTCAGCAGTGTTTCACCGTCGTATTCGACTTTACGCAGCTGTGCAAGCGCTTTTTCCTGTGCTTTTTCGGAAAGAGGAGCATAATTCAAAGGATCAGTATACTTCTGTCCCTTCGTCAGCATCCATTCAATGGCCGAAACAACAGCCTCGGCCTTTGCACGGCTGCGGCTTCCGTCATTCATCTCTTTGTAGACCATGAGCCAGGTAAAGCTGGAAATGGGATATCCCTGCTCTGCACCGGTATTGGTAAGGGTAATACGCGTATCTTCGGGAATCTCATCCTGCGCGGCGGCACTGATGGATGCTACGTCCGGCTGTATGAAATTTCCACTTGCATTTTTAACATGGGCCCGGGGCATATTATTCTCAATGGAGTAAGCAAGCTCACAATACCCGATACCACCGTTGATTTTCTTGACATTGCCTGCAACACCGTCGTTGCCCTTGGCACCCATGCCCCGGGGCCATTTAACAGATTTACCGTATCCCACAGAATCAGCCCAGGCCTGACTCACCTTGGAGAGGTAATCCGTAAAGATGAAGGTTGTCCCGCTGCCGTCTGAGCGGTGGACCACGGTAATTTTCTGCGAAGGAAGATCAACATCGGCGTTCAGTGCGGCAATCTCCTGATTATCCCACTGCGTAATTTCTCCCATGAAGATTTTGGCCAGAACCTCGCCGGTCAGCTTCAGCTGCGGATCTCCGGGAAGATTATACGTTGCAACCACAGCACCGAGGCAGGTGGGGATGTGCAGAATATCTCCTTCAATATCAGCAAGTTTATCATCTGTCAGGTACCGGTCGCTGGCACCGAAATCCACGGTTTTTGCAGAAATCTGACGTACCCCGCCGCCGGAACCAATGGACTGATAGTTCACCTGTACGCCGGTTTCGCGCTCGTACTGCGCAAACATTTTGGAATACAGAGGATAGGGAAAGGTGGCACCGGCCGCCTGAATCTTAAATGTTTCAGCCCTCTCTAATGTTTCAGCCCTCTCTCCTGAGGATTTTTCATTTTTTCCACAGCCCACAAGCAACAAAACAAGGGCCGAAAGGACAGTTATCTGTACAGTTCTCATGATCATACAATCTCCTTCTTGAGGTCTTTTAATAATTTGTAAAGAATATACAAGTCAATTGAAAGCATTCTGTGTTTGTTTCATTAGAGTTGTGTTAGAATTGAACCGTTACCACCCATTCCTGCCGTTTTACTCCTTTCCCCGAAGAAGGTCCTCATACTTCTGCAGAGGAGTCGAAAAGACATCGGGCAGTTCGGGACGCTTTGCACGACCGAGTTTCAGTACGCGCAGTTTTTTCACCAGCATGGCAAGAACAGCCCGTCTTTGGGCGGGATCCGTACAGGCCGAAAGGATCTTCTCAAGGGCCTGCACACGGAAACGATCCATCCCCCACCGACTGGCGGAAAGCTGATCATCGTGGCCGCCCCGGCGTACCATCAGCTCTTCATCCAGAAGACCCACGGCGGTGGTGCGGGTAATGCGCAGCCAGAGGTCATAATCTTCGCACACCGGAAGGGTTTCATCAAAAAAACCAACATCCTCCAAAAGAGACTTCTCAATAATTACCGCAGAGGGACTGATCAGACAAAGGGCCAGGGAATCATAAAAAATACGCCCTCCTTTTTTGCGGTGTTTTTTCCGGGGGTTCACCACGCGTCCCCGGCGGATCCAGCGCTCCTGACACTGGGCAATACGGAGTGCAGGGTTTTCTTTCAGAAAGGTCATCTGGCAGGCCAGCTTTTCCGGAAGCCAGTAATCATCGGAATCAAGAAAGGCAATCCATCTGCCCCGGGCGGCGACAATGCCGACATTTCGGGCCGCTGAAACACCGCTGTTCTTTCGGGAAATTACCCGAATACGCCCACCGTAAGAGGCCAGAACAGCCGGAGTTGCATCAGTGGAACCGTCATCGACGACAATGCATTCAAAGTCAGTAAAGGTCTGGGAAAGAACGGAATCAACCGCCTCTGCAACAAAAGAGGCGCGATTATAAACCGGAATAATAACAGATACCGCAGGCATAGGCCCTCCTTTTGACTGTAAAAATATGTCAGATTTTTTCCAAAAGGAGCACCCATTCTACTTAATATCAAAACCCGCGGACAGGGAAAAGGAAGTCCCTTTGCGTGATTTATCCGTTATTAGATCCGCGCCGTCATAATCAAAATAATACACTTTGGCCTGATTGAAGATATTCTTTACCTTAAAGGAAAGATTCACAGCACCGAGCTCTTTTGATGTCACCAGATTCAGAGTATGAAAAGGTTTTTCCCACAGAAAAGGAACATCCTGATCCGTCACCGCAGCCAAACGTTTGCCGAACACGTTATAGTACAGGGAGCCCTTAAAGCCCATCTCGTCGTTATCATACGCAATGAGCAGATTGCCCACAAAAGGAGACTGTCCCTGAAAGGGGCGCTCATCCTCTGCCGCGGGGAAATAGGTCTCCAGCTTCTGCATATCATCGTTGAGGCGAACCTGCGACCAGGTAAAGGACATATTGGCATTGGCCGACCAACGTGAGGTGAGATTCTTCACCGCTTCAAGCTCCACCCCGAAGAGACGGGCCGTTGTTGTATTAATGGGACGCCTGGTGCCGTCAAGAAGGAACTCGTTCTCGATGGCATTGTAGATCGCTTTATAATAGGTCCCTACGGCAAAGAGCTCTCCCGCCTGGGGGTAATACTCAAAACGGCAGTCAAAATTATCCACAAGGGAGCGCTGCAGATCGGGATTACCCTGAAAAGAAGGACCATTGGTGAAAGCTTCGGTTTTGTAATCCGCTTTCTCGCGAATTGACGGACGGTACAGGGTCTGTCCATAGCCGGCCTTCACCACGAAATTATCGGACACCCGCGAAGTTAAAAGAACAGAGGGCAGAAAGTCATTGTCATTGAGGGTCGCCGCAGAGGAATCGGTCTGTTTCTCCTCCACCACGGTTTCATCATAGAGATACGCCCCTTCATAACGGAGCCCGGAGGTCGCCTTGAGATATTCCCCCAAAACCGGCAGTTCCACCATGAAATACGCCGACAGAATATCGCTGTAGCCGGCGCGCTGCTGAATATCTTCGGAGCTCTCCGAGGCAATGAGCCCCGTAAAATACCCCGATTTCATGGTGGAATCCTCCAGAAGACCCATTTTTGATCTGCGCAGATAGTCAAAGGAACTCAAAAGGCTGTCTGCCTTCAGATCGCTGAGATAGGATTGCATATTGTACGTCATTTTTTTTGTGCGCTGTTCATTGGAGAGACGCTGCCAGGAAACACCGGTTCTGAACACGGAGGAATCATCGTTCCACTGATAGAAGGGAATGGAGAGATCGATATCCTGAGAAAACTGGCGGCGTGTTACCTTGCGCCACTTATGGGAAGGGTCTCCGAAATTTGCCTCGTAATTATAGGTGGTGTCCCCGGTGGAATCAACGTTGTAAAAATGGCTGGTATTGCGCATATCCGGCTCATCCTGAATCGCTTTCACCAGAGAACTGTTCCAACTGACCACCCAGGGATTATAGGACGGGTAAAAGGAATGCTCCCCTTCCAGACGCAGATAATTCATAGTCCGCTCGATGTAATGCAGGCGATAGATATCAACACCGTCATTATCGTCGTAGTATTTAAAAAAGCCCTGCGCATTGGTAACATTATCGGAGCTGTTCTTTAAAAAAAGGTAATCCCCTTTTATGGTACTGTTTTCAGAAAGATGGAGGGCACCGTTGAGCATAATATTCCAGAGAACCTTTTCCTTTGCATTTACGACACTGAAATCCCGCTCTTTAACAGGATCGGGATATCCCTGCAGTGAATCGGGCACAGATGCCTGCACCGTATCTCCCGCTGCGGTAACACTGTCTTGTGTTTCCGGAATAAAACGGGAAAAGGAATAGTTCCGCTTTTTAATATCATCTTCGAAGGAACGGCTGTTTTTATATGAAAGACTCAGATTGTACCCAAGAAAGGGTTCGTTCCCGCGCTTCAGAGTATTACCGTAGGAAAGCGCTCCGGAAATTTCCGGCAGGGCTGTTTTTTTCTGCGGTTCAAAATCATCACTGAGGGATCGGGTCATATCCGTCAGAGCCTGAAACTGTGCCATCTTTTCTGCGGAAATATCCGGGGCCCAATTATAGGGAAAGGAATTATAAATACTCTTCATTTCCGATATTTCCTGTTTGGTGTACTCATCGAGAATGGCAGGTTGCTTCCGCGTGCCGTCGTCAATCCCCAGAAAATCAGTTTTTCCGCCGTCATAGGTAAGAAAATCACTGTTAAAAGACGCCCCCGGTTTCAGGGATGTCCCCAGTTTTGCCGTAAAGGTTTCTTCTTCCGGAAAGGGCTTGGTCGTAATATCAACCACCCCGCCGGAAAAATTGGCCGGAATATCCGCCCGGGCGGTTTTACTCACGGAGATATTTTCAATCACACTTGAAGGAAACATATCCATGTGGACCGCCTGCTCATCCGGGTCGGAACTGGGCAGAACCGCCCCATTCAGCTTGGCGACGGAATACTTGGCCGGAAGGCCCCGCACAATAACGTATTTGCCGTCCACCACAGTAACACCGGTCACCGCCTTCATGGCATCAGCAGCATCGCTGGCACCGGATTTGGAAAGCTGCTCGGCTGCAACAGCATCGACGACATCCAAAGACTTCTGCCGATCTTTGAGCAGAGCCGCACTGCTGCTTTTGACGGCAACAGAACGAATCGTCATGCGCTGCATGGAGGAATAGCCGCTTTTCTCCATAATAAAATCACGTTCCTGCACCGCTGCCTCTGATATAGCCGCAGAAACCTGCTGATCTTCATAGCCGCTGCGGGAAACCTCAACAGTTACATCCCCCGGGTCCGTCTGAAAATAGAACCGTCCCTGTCCGTCGGTCTTGGCAGAGCCGACACTTGAATTGCGCCGAAGAAAGTCAACGATCACCCCTTCCATGGGTTCTCCTGTGGTCGCATCGACAACAACGCCTTCCAAAGCCCCATTATTTCCTGTAAGAACCCGGCTTTCATCGATTTTTTCCAAAACAATATCCGCCGTTACAGACTGACCGGCCCACAGATCAATATCAAAAACCGTGGTGGTATCATATCCTTCCATGCCCGAAACAAGATGGTACACACCGCTTTCAAGAGAATCAAAAGCGAAATACCCCGCCGAATCTGTGCGGGTGCTCAGGTCATGATCCCGTGCAGCCACAGCAACATTTCCGGCAGGATCTCCGGATTCTGTGGTAACCCTGCCGCGGATTGTACCGTAATCATCATCACCGGGACGATTTTTGTACAGCCTGAAATCCCTCTCTTTTTCCTCTTTTCGGGTAAAACGAAGAGTGTTGACAATCTCCGCCTCATACCCTTCAGCCCGGACAACAACCGT
>JBNJDQ010000115.1:0-7881 GCA_051745065.1 Fibrobacterota bacterium | reverse complement strand
TCATGCCGTTCATTCCGTCTCTGAATATCCTCTGCAGGGGCTTGCCCTCTTTAATTCACAGGAAGATATTTTCCTGATCGTTGACTCCGCGGGGCATCTCTTTACCGTCCGCAGCGGGACCGGTGCCGTAACAGAACTGGGCCGCCCCGCCGGCACTGATCACCGTGGGCCCTGGGGCCTTGCCTGTGGTAATCTTGATGGTGCCGGGCCGATTGAAGCGGTTCTTACGGACGGACAAAATCGCCTGAGTATTACTCCCCTGGACAGCAGTGGAACCCGGGTCGGGGGATCTTCCGTTTTCAGTGAAAAGGCTCTCCATTTCACCAATTATGAAGACGGGTATGATGCACCGCGCAATACTGCATTACCGGCTCTTTCCGATATTGACGGCGATGGTTTGGTGGAGGTTCTGCTATCGGGGACCAACGGTGTGTACGCCTTTACGGCTGATGCAGTACTTAAGCCGGGGTGGCCTGCAGAGCTTGACCGCCGCTACTGGGCGGAACGCCGTTCTGTGCAGGCGTCGCCCATTACGCTGTCCCGCAGTGACAGCACACAGGGAACCGTTTTTTCCACTCCCTCCGGCGAGAATATTACCTATTATTTTGCAAAGATCGATTCAGTTCGCCGGGAACGGATCACAGCTGATGATACACTCTACACCCTGTATTTTGACAGTGAATACGGTACTCCCGACAGCAGTCGCGGCCATTCGGCAGGTTTTGTGGATACGGTCCTCACAATAAACGACTCCCTTGTTCCTGCAAGTACGGCTCCGGGCGGGCTTGTGGAAATGCGTGATTATCGGGCAGAGCGGTCCCTGCGGCAGGTGACCACCCAGGCGGGGCGCAGGAAAACATCCCTGTGGCCTCTTACGCTCGGTGGACCTTCAGACGGTGCCCCCGTAGCCGGGGATATGATTTCCGATGACGGTCTGATTGATCTTTTTGCCCTGAATACCCGGGGCCGACTCAGTCATTGGCGGATCTCTCAAAACTACATGAGCCTTGACAGCATGTCATGGCCCATGACCGGTGCCGGATTGGAGCGCACCTTCAGCCGCAGCGGACGGGGATCAGCCCAGGTGGCACAAAACACGCTGGAGGATTTTTATTCCTACCCGAACCCCCGGAAAGTCCGCGGATATGACCGGGAACATGTTACCTTCCGCTACGAACTCGGCAGTGATGCTGCAAAGGTCACTCTTTTGATCTACAGCCTTGACGGTGTCTTACTGATGAAGCGCGATGATCTTGCTGCGGAGCAGGGGATACAGGAATATGAACTCAGGGATCTTTCCGCCTTCGGTTCCGGGGTCTATCGCTGTAAGTTGACTGTTGATTTTGACGGGGGAACAAAGGAAAAATTCTGGAAAATGGCTGTCCTGCGGGGGAGAAAAGATGATTAAGAAAAATGTGTTGATACTGCTTGCAGCAGCAGCTCTTCTCTTTGGTGCCGGGGATCTGATCTACCGTCATAAAACCTACGAAACGGACCATTTCAGTATTCATTATCCTGAAGGTTTTAGAGCCTATGCCCTGCGGGTCGGCCAGATCCTTGAAGAGCTGCACCCGGTCTATCGAAATAAGTACAATCTTGTGATACCGGATCAGACCGATGTAATAATCAGCCGTGACAGCTATAATTCCTGGGCGGCGGCTGTGCAGAACACCATCAGTATCGGTGTGGAGAATATGGATTTTAACCTGCGCGGAACTCCGGACTGGTTTGAGAATGTAGTCGCCCATGAATACGCCCATATTGTCTCCATCAATTCCTCCTTCAAACTGCCCCGGTGGATGCCCTATGTTCAGGCCGGTTCCTTTGATCATCCCAATGAGCAGAACACCTTTGAGGGGATGTATATCTATCCGTCTGAGATCCTTCCTCCCTGGTTTTTTGAAGGTATTGCCCAGTATGAAAGTACCCGGCAGGACGGGGATACCTGGGATTCCCACCGCGATATGATTCTGCGCACTCTTATTCGTTCGGATTCCACTCTTTCCTGGGATCATATGTCCGTGTTCAACGGCCGTGCCGACAGTTACGAAAAGACCTATAATCACGGGTTCTCCCTGGTGAAATACATTGCCGAAACCTATGGTGAAGAGAAAATCAGGGCGATTCTCACCTATTCCCAGAAACTGGGACGCCTGAATTTCGACCGATCCATCAAAGATGCCCTGGGTATTACCGGTGATTCCCTGTATTCGCAGTGGAAGGATGATCTGGGCCGGCGCTATGAAAATCAGGTGTCGCAGCTGGGGGATACGACCACTGCGGATACGGTGTTTTCCCGGGGGTTCAACACCTACTATCCCCGTTTTTCCGCCGATGACAGCCTGATCTATCTGCTGTCCAATGCGGGCAGCTCCACCTTTGGGCAGATGCTGTACCGCTGCCGCCCGGAGGGTTTCTTCAACGAAGAGGACAGCGTCCGGAGTCAGGTAATATCTTCGCAGGTGCGCAGCCAGTACGATATCCATGATTCCACGGCAGTTTTCAGCAGCAGCAGCTCCGTTAAATCTGCCAAACCCCATGATGAGGGAGGTGGCCGTTTCAGTGATCTCTACGAAGTGAAACTGCGTAAAGACTCCGGATTGTCGCGCATCTTTTCGCCCGTCAAAGATGACATGATTACGGAAAAGATGAACCTCTCTGCACCCTCTTTCTCACCGGGAGGTGATACCATTGTCGCTTCGCGCTACGGCAATGGCAGATCCACCCTTGCCTTCATTGACCGCTCCACGGGAAAACGTCTGCGTGAAATTCCCCGGCGCAGTGATACGGCGGTACATATCTTCTCGATTTTCTCCACGGACTGGGCGAAATCCGGCGGGCGTATCGCCTTTGATTTCATGGACCGGGATCACCGCAAGATCGGCATCTACGATGTTGCTGCCGATTCGCTGCAGGTGCTTTCCGGTGCCCCTGCGGATTACCGGGATCCCCGTTTTTCCGATGACGGCGGGCATCTCTATTTCTCCAGCGACCTTTCGGGAATCTTCAATATCTACAGTATTTCTCTGGGTGACGGAACAGTTCGGCGCCTGACCAATGTCACCTCCGGTGCCTTTTCGCCGGATGTGAACAGTAGGGGCACTGAATTAACCTATGCCGCCTATACCGCCGACGGGTATGCTGCTTTTCTGCTGGATTCCATCACCGGCTACGATCTTCCGGACAAGGCAGCATCCCTGAGTCTGCAGGGATACGGCGGCACGACTGATCTTCTCGGTGCAGTGGATCACAGTGGAAGTATTCAGGATTACAGCCGATTGCCACGGCGTCCCCTGGTTATTCCCAGTCTGATCCGCGAGGAGATCCTTACGCGGGATGATAATATTTATGAGGGTGAATCCGCGGCCAAGTTCGGGGCCGTTGCAACCCTTATGGATCCGCTCAGCTGGGTGAATAACGGCTCCTCCGTGACGGGCTTTTTCCTGTCCGAATCACCCTTTGAACAGCTGCGGAATACAGTTCTCTTTAACTCCTACGATCTTTCGGAAAATAACAAGATTGCCTACGATTACGGGCTCTTTCTGGAGACAACCCTCTTCCCCGTGGATCTTTCCCTGTCCTATTTTAAGCGGAATATTCCAACTCAGAGTGAGCTTGTCTTTAATTCCACCGGCGAGGACCGCCGGGACAGTACGAATATTTCCATCAAGCCCAGCCTGTTGCAGTTTGATGTGTCCCGCCCTCTGGGAAATATTCTTACGGGGTCCTTGTTTAGTTCCTATCTGAGCCAATGGTCGCATCTGGAAATTGCCGGCGATGAATCCAGCAGTCTCTATCTGAAACTGAAAGCCGGGGATATTTTCCGGAACGGACTGCTGATTGCCATGAATCAGCGGCCCTACACGGAAAAATCATCCATCTCCCCCTATGGTATCGCCCTGCGCCTGCAGTATGATTACTCCCGCGGCCGTTTTGTCGATGAGGAGCGTATCTTTACGGTGGATAACGGCAAGATTGAATCCAACCTGAACAGCTACCGCTATCATACGGTGGGCGGTAAGCTGAAGTTCGGTACGCAGTCATTTCTGGTGCAGGATTTTGATACGGAGATTAACCTCGGTGCGACCTATGTGCATATTCCCTCGGGTACACAGGGGGTAATTGATTCACTGAAGGCCAATGCCACCAGTACGGATAATTATGCCGGCGGGTTTCCGGAATTCTTTCAGCCTTCTCTGAAGCTTCCGGGATACGCTTTCTCCTACCGGGCGGACAGCACGCTCTACGAACTGCGTGATGAATACGGAAAAGTAACTGATTCCGTCTGGTTTAATGATGACAGCGTGGTGGTTTCCGATAATATCGTTCTGGACGGCTCCCTGGCCTACCGTTTTCCCCTGTGGCCCAAAAAGAGCATTGATAAAAAACTGGCCTTTATTTATCTGGATAAGCTCTACGGGGCGCTTAATTTCGGCGGAGCCCTTGCCGCGGAAAACTATGAAAGCCTGAAAAAAATGTCCCATGAGGATATTCTCTTCTACATGGGCAGTGAAATTCGTTTGAAGACAATCGCCTTTAATGCCTATCCCCTGGCCCTGTCTTTTCGCTGGGATCGCGGCCTGGATCGTCCGGCCCCGGTCGGCGGTGATCGGTTTTCAATCAATCTCGGATTTCAGTTTGATAACTGGAGCATTATCACCGAGCCCGACGGGTATGCGCAGTTTCGTTCCTTTAATCGCTTTCGGCCGCAATGATAACAGGGGCCTTTGCCCTTGCGGGACTGCTCTTTCTCGCGGTTGTCGGTTTTCGCGCGGGGCGGTGTAGCCGGAGTGACGGCGGCGCCCCGCAGGGCTTTTCTGTTATCATTCCCTTTAAGGATGAAGCCGTTCATCTGCCGGCTCTGCTGGAATCTCTGTATCGACAGGAATGCAGCATTCCCTTTGAAGTAATTTGTATTGACGACGGCTCCGGCGACGGATCTGCTGGTATCGTCCATGCTTTTATGCAGGAGCATGACGATTTTCCTGCAATTCTTGTCACTCACCGTTTTGATCCGGCCTCTGACCTTTCATCCAAACAGCAGGCCCTCGATGCGGGAACCGCCCATGCTTACTACGACTGGCTGGTGTTCACCGATGCCGATATGGTGCTTGATCCCTCCTGGCTCAGTTTATTTTCTTCCACTCTGCAAAAGCAGGACGCCGATCTGATCATTGGGCGAACGCGCATTCTGCCCGAAGGGGGAATGTGTGCTGCAGTACAGCGCGTGCAGCTGGATCTGCTCTTCAGCGGGGCGGCCATTCTTATGGACGCGGGCATGGGCAGCTCCTGTATGGGCAATAATCTTGCCGTGCGGCGCAGAACCTATGAAGCACTGGGCGGACAGCGGGGGATCGGTCCCTCCATTGTGGAAGACAAACGTCTGCTGTCGGCGGTTGGCTCAAGGGGCGGACGAGCGGTGAAAACACAGCCCTTTCATGCGTGCGCCTTCACCCCGCCCGAACCTTCGTGGCAGAGCTTTCTTTCGCAGATGCGCCGCTGGTTTCGGGGCGGGCTGCAGGAATCGGCCTTTCTGGGTATTCTCATTACGGGACTGATTTTCCTCTTCTTTCTGCCTTTTGCTCAGGCTCATCTTTCGATTCACAGTGGGGAGATTATGCTGTGGCTTCTTTTCTGGGGGAGTGCGGCCGGAATGGTTTTCTTCCGCGCCGTCCGTGATGGCGTTCGTTTTACCCTGCGTGAGCTTTCATGGTACGCCCTTTACGCTGTGCCCGCCCTTGTGGCGGTGCCCCTGCTTTCATGGTTCGGCGGGATCTCCTGGAAAAAACGCCGTGTTTCGTGAGGAACTCCGTCCCTTCGGCAGAGTATTTCCGTGCCTGATACTGCAGAAATGGAGATTATGCAATGAATATATTTATTCTCGATTATAATGTGGATCTCTGCGCCCAGTATCATTGTGATCAACATGTGGTGAAAATGATTCTGGAAAGCGCGCAGATTGCCTGTACGGCCCTGAATCTTCGGGGGTTTTCCACTCCCTATAAATCAACTCATGTAAAACATCCCTGTGTGCTCTGGGCGAAAGCGTCATTTGATAATATGCAGTGGCTTTTGCGCCTTGCCCATGCCCTGAACAGGGAGTATCGCTATCGCTATGATCATGACAGGGATCATCGGTCCATGGCGGTTATTGCCGAAATCGAACACATGGCCTTTGAATCACCGGGGCGTACGGAATTCGCCCAGGCCATGCCCGAGCAATACCGAATTCCCGGTGATGCCCTGCATGCGTACCGCGCGTACTACATCGGTGAAAAGCTGGGCTTTGCCCGATGGACGAAACGGGATCTTCCCCCCTGGATTTCCGGCGACCGACCGGCCTGAGCTGTGCAGGGTTCACTGCCGCACCTGAGGGCTGTTTGCACGAAAAGGGGCTGAATCAGGACAGACTCCCACGGGCGGAGATGCGCCGATTGATTTGCCGGGCGCAGGTTACTGCCGACGAAAAGGCCCACTGCAGATTGCAACCACCCAGTTCACCGGTGACATCAAGAACTTCCCCCGTAAAGAAGAGCCCCGCCTGCCGACGGCTTTCAAGATTTTCCGTGAGTTCATTTGTGCAGACGCCGCCCCGGGTAACTTCCGCCCGGCGGTAGCCCGATACTCCTGCGGGGGAAAAGGGGTAATTCTGCAGTTGTGTCATAATATCACCGTGCTCGCGGATAAATCTGCGCAGGGGCATATCCCGGCAGTCCGCCTGCTGCAGAAATGCTTTCACAAAGCGTTTGGGCAGGGGCAGGGCAGTACTGACGGAACGGTTGCCTGCTTTTTTGAGCAGATCCTTTGGATTACTCCCGGGCATAAAATTGATCCGGAGCGCGCCTTTTTTCCAGTACAAAGACGCGTTCATGGCCGCAGGCCCGGTAATGCCCCGATGCGCACAGAGAATATTCCCGCGTATTTTTTTGCCCTCCACGGTGAGTTCCGCTTTCAGGGACAGGCCGCTCAGAGCGGTGAGCCATTTCTGCGCGGGCAGCAGGGTAAATCCCGTCAGGGCCGGTGCGGTGGGGATACTGCTGTGACCGAAGCTTTGGGCGATCTCATACCCGGCGGCGGATACGCCCAGCTGCGGATAGGAGAGGCCTCCCGTGGCAATAATGACATTCTCCGCCCGCAGAGTGCGTTTATCCGTACGGATGCAGAAGCACGTTTCCCGCGTGATTTCCTGTACCTTTTCACCGGTAAACAGGTGTGTGCGGGAGATCTGTTTTTGAAAGAACGATAGTATATCTTCTGCGCTGGAGAAAAAATACTGGCCCGGAACAACGGCATTTCGCTTGTTGAGGCTGTATCCTGCCGCAGAAATATCACGGCGCAGATCCGCAGGGGAGTAGTTCTGCAGTATGCCCTGAATCAGCTGTGGGTCGCCGCAAAAATGTTCGGCCGTGATTCGCTCATTGGTGACGTTGCATTTACCGCCGCCGGTGACCCGCAGTTTTTCGCCGATGCGCCGGTTCTGTTCGATCAGGGCAGTTTTTCCCCGCAGATGTGCCGCCGCCATAAGGCCGCCTGCGCCGCCGCCGATTATTACCGTGGTATATGTCACCCTCGCTCCTTTGGTTATTCCGTCTCTGCAGACAGAACCATGAAAGATATATTATTCCATATGTCTGCGGTGGTTCCGTGTTGCCTGTTTTGGCGCGGCGCGGTTTCGTGGTTGTCCGGACCATTCCTGCCGGATCAATGCGGGTGAAAGGATGCGGGGATGTTCTCTCGAACACCCCTACAGGGTCCTTTGTTCCGTGTTGATTGTCGGGGCACGGCGCGCCGTGCCCGTCCGGAGGTGTAGAGGCGCGGCCCCGTGTCCGCCTGGTCATGGAGGCGGAATCAAACAACGGTGGTTATTGTATAGAAACAGCA
>JBNJDQ010000114.1:0-7886 GCA_051745065.1 Fibrobacterota bacterium | reverse complement strand
ATACAACTGTCTGTTTGGCAGGATGGTCGGGAAAACCGCGTGAGGGACCGGAGGGGGGCGGCGTGCCGCCGTGCGCACGCCCGAAGAAAGAAATATGCACGTGCTGATGAGCACGAATTGCCTGCACAGACAGGATCAGATATTGGTGCGCCTTATGCAGATAATCACGGCGGTATTTTGCAGAGTCTGTTGCGTTGTGGAATATCATACTCTCTGACCGAAGACCGCTGAACGAAGATGATGGAGCCTGTGTTCTTTGGTATTGTACAATTATGCGGGAAATGGTATTTTACACTCTTATATGGAGGATGAATGGACGCAGTACTTGGAATTGATATCGGCGGCACGAATACAGTGATCGGTCTTGTTGACCGGAATGGTTCAATTATCACGGATACTTCTGTCCCCACTCGGGGGTATGCGGGTTTTGAGGAATATCTGGCAGCAGTGAAGAGTGAAGTGGATATTCTGAAAACCAATTATCAGCGCTACAGCATTTGCGGCGCAGGCATCGGTGCGCCCGATGCGAACCATTACACAGGAGTAGTGGCTCATGCGGTGAATCTGGATTGGGAATGTCCCGTCGATCTGAAATCCGGTTTCTCCGTGGCTCTGGGTGTGCCCGTGGCGGTGACAAACGATGCCAACGCATCGGCCTACGGGGAACTCTGCTACGGTGCCGGACGGGGGGTATCGAATCTGCTGCAGTTTACTCTGGGTACGGGCTTCGGCAGTGGTGTGATTATTGACGGTAAGATCCTTGCCGGGGCCACGGGCTTTGCCGGGGAGATCGGCCACTCCATATTGATACCACAGGGGCGTAAGTGCGGCTGCGGGCGACGGGGTTGTGTAGAAACCTACGTTTCTGCAACCGGGATCTGCCGGACGGTACAGGAACTGCTGTGCACGTATCAGACATCCTCGGTGCTGCGCAGTATCCCTGCGGATTCTCTGACATCGAAAACAATTTACCACGCTGCCTGTGACGGAGATGAACTTGCCCTGAAAGCCTTTGATAAAACCGGGGAATGGCTTGCATGGACTGCGGCAGATGCGGTAACCTATCTCAGCCCTGAGGTTGTCGTGCTTTTTGGCGGCCTGGCCCATGCCGGCGATCTTTTAATGACCCCTTTCAGGCATTATTATGACGCGTACTGTATGGAAATGTTTAAAGGCAGTGTCCGCTTTGGGTTTTCTGAACTGAAAGAAGCTGATGCCGCCCTCCTTGGTTGCGCCGGTCTGATGTGGGATACCCTCAATGAAAAAGCATAAAAGATCATTCACCGATTCCACCGAAATCCGGACAACAAGGCTTATTCCCTTTCTCCCTGCAGTGAATGGCGGGAATGCTTTTCCTTCCGGGGGGAGTTTTTTCTTGATCATCTTTGTTATGGCTGTATAATTATGGATATTCACAATATCCTTTTTCTGTCGGGGCAGTATGATTGATATCGATAAAGAGCTCAGCGAAAAGAATTCCACGGTTATATTAAAGAATCTTCTGACGTCCATATCCAGTGTTGCTGAAGCAAAGAACAATATCGGTTCGCTTTTGCAGGAGTTTGCAAAAATGGCGCATAATATTGTTTCCTCTGACAGAAACGCAATCTGGGTGCACGATAAAAATCGCCATGTTCTCTGGACCAAACATGCTGACGGTGTGCAGACTATTTCTGTTCCCGATGATTCCGGGTTTGTCGGCACCTGTCTGCGGACTCATCGGTCAATAATATGCAACGATCCGTACAGCAGCGAGCTCTTTAATCCCGAGGTGGATAAGAAAACCGGGTATCTGACCCAAAATATCATTGCCATGCCTCTGGTTACTTCCCATGGGGAGATTGTCGGAGTGTTTCAGGCCCTGAACCGACTTGAAGAAAATGGGCAGGTGCGATCACGGGGATTCTCCGGTACAGACCGAAAATTTCTGAATATTGTTACCGTGTACATTGCCCGTGAAATTGACGGACTGCTTTTGCGTGAAGAACTTACGGAAACACAGCATGAGATAATATTTACCCTGGCGGAAACTGCGGAGATGCGCTCCAAGGAGACGGGCAATCATGTCAAGCGTGTTGCAGAATACACCCGTTTTATGGCACAAAAACTGGGGTTTTCCGGGCGTGAGGTGGAACGTCTTGCCATCGCCTCGACCCTGCACGATATTGGTAAGATTGCCATTCCCGACAGTATTCTGAAAAAGAGAGGGCCTCTGACATCGGAGGAATATGCCGAGATGAAACATCATTCCGCCCTGGGATACAGCATGTTGCGTCATTCAAAGCGCAAAACTCTTGTTGCTGCAGGAATTATTGCCCTGCGTCATCATGAGAAATGGAATGGCCGGGGCTACCCTGACGGTCTTGCGGGAGAGGATATTCATATTTTCGGCCGCATTGTTGCCATTGCCGATGTGTACGACGCCCTGGCAAATGAGCGTTGTTACAAACCGGCCTGGCCCCACGAAAAAGTGATTACCCTGTTTAAAGAGGAGCGGGGAGAGCATTTTGATCCGGAGCTTACAGATATTCTTCTTGAGAATCAATCTTATTTTCTTGATATTAACGAGCGTCTGAAAGATGACGTATAGGAGGTTTTCCCATGGTGATGACTGAAAACGTATTGATTGTTGCCGGTGTAATTCTGATTACCCTTTTGGTTATAATGTTTGTGAAGGGTGTGCTGAAACTGGTTCTGCCCCTTGTGGTTATTGCAGCCGTGCTCTACTTTGCCGGACCCCAGCTGGGTTGGTTTGAAGAAGAGGATGTTCGTGGAACGGTTAAATCGATGCGTGAAAATGCAGAGAAGGAACTTGACCGCGGAAATGAACGTTTGAAAGAAGGTGTAGAGAAAGGCAAAGAGACGGTTCGCAAAAAAGTTGATGAGGTTTCTGATTCTGCAGAGGATGCGGCGGATACGGTCAAAAAGCGTATGGAGTCGAATAAATAAGATATGCCGGGATATCGCGGACATACGGTTCTCTCCCTGGTCATCGGTGTGGCAGTGTACGTGCTGTTTCTTATCTCTTCAGCATGGATTTCCGTGGATATTTTTTCTAATGCTGTAAGTTCCTACGGCGGTATCTTTTCACTCTTTGCGGCGGTGGTGCTTTTTGGTCTCTGGCCGGATATCGATACCAACAGTGTCGGGCAGGATATTTTCTATCCACTCTTTTTTATTACGGACTTCATCATTATTCTCATGGGGGAGTACCGCGCGGCGGCGGTGTTCGGGCTTTTTGCCATGTTGCCGGTTGTGGGGAAGCATCGGGGCTGGACGCATACGATATGGGCGGCCCTGCTGATACCTTCACTCCTGACAGCGATTCCATGGATGATGTACGGCCGGGAGACCGCTGTCGGCCTTATTCCATATTCCGTAGCGGGGAGCATTGCCTTTCTCGGTCATATTATTATTGACGGGGATCTTTTTAAATGAAAACATACGGCAGTATCCTTGTTCTGGCAGGGTTGATCTGTACTCTTTCTGCCTTTTCCGTTGATACGTCGCAGAACGCAGGGAAGGAATCCCGTCCGGACCGCGCAGGCTTTTCCGTGGAACGCAGGGGCTCTCTTATGCAGATTCTGAAAGATCCGGCAGATACGTTTTCCTTTGTGTACAAAAATATTGATGCCGGAGAGTATGTCTTTGATGTACGGGTTTCCATTGCCGCGGCGAACAGAACCCTTGGAGAGCGCCTGAGAGAGGAAAAAGAAATGATGGGCGTCCTTTTGCGGGAAATGCTGCGCCGGGGCAGTTACAATACCGCAGATTTTAATATGCTGCGTTTCAGTACGCGCTTTCAGAAAGAATTACGCACTCTTTCGCCCGGATTTGTCGGTCCCTACCGCGTGCGGTGTGCCATTGTAAATATCTATTGATTTATCCGCTGGGCGCGGATCTCCCGTGCCTGCTACTTCTCCAAAATCAGAGTAACGGGGCCGTCGTTACAGCTGTGTACGGCCATCTCTGTACGGTATCGGCCCGTGGCGACATTGCCCGGTGCTATCTTTTGTGCGTGCGCAACAAAGGCATGATACACCGCTTCCGCAGCATCCGGTCCTGCGGAGCGTGACCAGGAGGGGCGGCGCCCCTTGCGGCAATCACCGTAGAGCGTAAACTGTGATACAATAAGAATATCGCCGCAAATATCATGCAGGGAGAGATCCATCTTTCCGGTACTGTCTTCAAAGAGTCTCAGGCCGCAGATCTTATTGAGAAGCCATTCGGTCTTGCCCGTTGCTTCGGCAGGATCATCGCGGTGAACTGCCAGATAGACAAGCAGCCCCCGGTCGATTGCACCGACTGACTCCCCGTGAACTGTGACCTCTGCGGACGAAACCCGCTGCAGAACTGCACGCATCTCTTCCTCCTGTTGCTGTGGTGTCATTTACCGGTGTAAAATATATGTTGTACGGCCACCACGCTCACGGGCGGTTAAATCAGGAATGAATGGTAGTCGGAGAGTCTGACGTGGATGAGGTGATGCCCGGCGATTTTCGCCGGGCGATGATTCTTAGTAGTACACCGAGAGGCCCATGCGGATTGCCGGGGCATTCATGTCGAGTTCGTAATCGTTCCGTAGTTTTGAGAAATGATATTCAAACCCCGTAAAGAGGGAGGACTTGGGGCCGATATCGTAGACTGCATCAACACCGAGGCGCGTGGAAACGCCGTAATAATACCCGTCAACCTTATCGATATTGCTGTCGTTGGATTCGCTGTAATCGGTGTGGCGAACCGTCATGGAGTTGTAACCGACCTGTCCCCGGATCACCGGATGAAGGCGGTACTGGGGGATCGGGCTGATCTGGATAAATGCAGAAAGAGGGAACATCATAATACGCTGTTCGCTCTCAATTTTTGATATTCCCTGCAGATCCGATGATGATTGTGCCGTATCCCCGTTGTTGCTGGTAACATGCCACAGCAGATCCATCTTGGCACCGATGGAGATGTGATTGTCAAAGGCAAATGCCCATTCCGCAGCTGCGTTCCATGCAAAGGACTGCTCAGAGTTTTCTATGAGCGGATTATCAGTCGGCCAGATCGGCCCGACAGAGAGATTGATTGCATTTTCTGCCCCTGCGGCGAGTGCAAAAAAGACACACATAAGAATAATACGTTTCATTGCCAGCTCCTTGTCTGTTTTGTTTTCCGGTTCGTATAAATATACGTTTTACTCAAGGCCGAATGTAATAAGATACAGCAGTCCGCCGAGAACGGTGTACTCCATGAGGGAACGCAGGTTCCGCTCAAGGCTGTTTGTGGTTTCAATATGCTCCACGTTACGCAAAACGACCCGTGTATTTCCGCTGTTGTAGGTAATATCGTACGCAACCGGTTCGGTGCCGTATGAGGGGATATTCAGGGTATGCGTAAAGGAGCCGTCCTCTTTCAGGTCGGCCGTATCGCCGTCAATGATCAGACGGGAGGCTTCGGGGATTCTGCCGGAGACGGTCAGTTTTCCTGTCGGTGTAAAGGCAGGCTGTCCCATGAGGGAGTCCCGAATGGTGTAGCGCTCATCGTGACCGGTGTAGAAGATCTTTTTCTCTATGGTATCGCGGGAGGAATCGGGGTAATGGAGAACAAAGTCGAAGGTGTTGAGCCCTTCATGCAGATAAAACTGTTCCGAAAAGGAGCGGGTGCTGTCCACGGCTGTCAGGGAGGAGTCAATTACCAGGGCCTCTACGTTTCTCTCCAGGCTCCCCTGAAAGGTAAAGAAACGATGGTTTACTGTAATGGAATCATTCCGGCTGAATCCCTCCAGACTGCGTAACCCGCTTTCCCGTTTTATGGTAAGAGCCTGGTGGCCGGGCTGTACAGAACGAAAACCGAAGACATCCACGGCGGTAATTGCGAGGGTAAAATCTCCGAAGGGAAGCTCACGAATCAGGGTGGTTGTATCAACAAGCGTATCAAGCACTGTGTCCCCTGCAGGGGTTATCAGACGCAGATCATAGGCTTCAGCGCTGCTTGACCAGCGCAGAGTGTCCCGGAGTCCGGCCACGCGGATGATCGTTGAATCACCTATCAGACGCGGAGGCAGGGGGAGTTCGATGCTGCGAAATTTCCGGGGGGTAATAAAACAGCCGCTGTTGCGTGCAATTTCCCGGGTGTTGTCCCCGGCCGTAACCCCGACGGACCCCTGCAGGGCTGTCAGAAAAAGGGTGTCTCCGTGATCACGCAGAATGAGGTCCTCTTCCGCCCGAATACTGAGGGGGCCGTGTGTGATCAACAGCGGTGAAAGAGGCAACCTGCGTCGGCACGTGAGAGTGGCCCCTGCAGAGCGGGCGATTCCCAGACGGGACCCTTTTGGAAAAATATCCGCCGGACCGACGGCATCAACGGTGTAGCCGTTGTTCATGACCAGTTCTGCGGAAGTTCCCCACTCCAGGCTGATGGTGTCCCCCTGGCTGAGGGGGGATTGCTGCACTGAATCTTCGGGATACTGAACAGTTCCTTTCAGAACAGGGGGATCAGTTTGTATTACTGCAAGGCGTATGCTGTCTGCCGGAGTATCGGCTTTTGCGGGCAGGGAATACTCCGTGCAGCAGTATTCACGAATCAGTGTGTCGGGAATATGGAGGGAGTCATGCAGATATTTGCGCAGAAAGCTCAGGCGCTCCCCCATGGTCAGACTGCGTTGCCCGGTGCTTTGTGGGGTGATTCCCGTAAGAAGCAGTGCCCGGGGCAAATCGGTGCTGTCGTGCTGCATAAAAACGTCCTGTGTGAACGATGTGATCTTTTCTTTTGCCGCAGAATCCGGACGGACCTGATCTGCAGTATAGGGCAGGGTGAGGGAATCCTTCGGGACCCGTCCTTCAAGGGACAGGACAGCAGACAAAATGAGTGCCGCTGCAGTTATGCTGTATCTGTTCATAAAGCCGCTCTCTTTAAACATGATAGAGGTATACCGCACCATTATACCATTATTTTAATCTTCAGCAATCATCTTTTGAATCTCGTACCAGAAGAATCAAAGAGTATTAACAATATGCTAACACAGAGCTTAAAAAACAATAACACCGGAGGAGTATCTTTAGACCGTCAGAATCAAAATGAAAAGAGATACGGATATGAAACGACTGTTCCCTGTACTGATGCTTTTGCTGCATATCGGCCACGCCTCCGCCCGTGACATTACGGGGGTCGTTACTGTCGGAAATACCTCTGTTCCCGTTGCTGCGGCGGAAGTCCGCAGTGAAGACGGGCAATACCGTGCATTTACGGATCGGCGGGGAGAATTTGTACTGCAGACGGGACGGCGGGATGACTATTTCATTGTTTCTGCTGTGGGCCTGCCCCGCAAAAAGGTGGTTCTTGATACACTCAGCGGAGATACCTGCCGGGTAACTCTGCGTTCCGTTTCACGCAAAGATACGCGCGATCCACTTCTTATCGGTAAAATCAATAATTCGGAGACCGATTCGGCGATCTCCTATGCACGGATTACCTTTGGAGATAACCTTCGCATGTCCGATGAGTCAGGCCTCTTCTCTCTTTTTGAAGAGGCGCAGGATCTTACTCTGAAGATTTCTGCAAAAGGTTTTCGGGATACGGCGATTTCCGTTGATCTTGAAAAAGGGGTACTCCGTTCGGCCGTAATCAGTCTTTCCCCGACGGTTCCCCGTTCCGAGCGGGTTGCTCGGATGAGCGGTGCCATTACCAATGCCGATGGAACGCCCCTGGTGGATGCGGAAGTAAAAATACTGAATACAGAATACAGCGCCCATACGGATGACCTCGGTATGTATTATCTGACGGATATTCTGCCGGGGGTGTATACGGTTGTTGTCCGGGCTGAAGGGTATGAGGCGGAGATTGTCAACACTCTTCGTTTTACCCGAAAAGAGGAAAAAGAGAGGGATTTCAGGCTGTACAAA
>JBNJDQ010000113.1:0-7897 GCA_051745065.1 Fibrobacterota bacterium | reverse complement strand
GGTCAAGCCCAACGCATCCGGTTAGTTCTGCTCTAAATTTTCCGCATCAATTTTATCTTTATCTCGACCTGTTGCTCTTTTATTTCGGATAAGATTCAGCTTCGAAATTACCGGAATTTTCAAATCTTCTATCTCAACAATTTCTTTCCCTTCAGATGCTTCTTCAAATGTGAGTCCATCAATCTCTGTAATAATGTCAATTCTTCGTGGAGCAACTCCAATTTGAAGAATTATTCCAGGGGTTTCAAAATCTGAAGCTTTAACCCCATTCAGTGGTGCACCAAATTCATTAAGTGTTTTCAGGACAAATTGAGCATTGTCTGGCTCTGGTTTTACAAAAATATCGATGTCACCAGTTGCCCGAGGAAAGCCGTGAACGGCAAGTGCGTAAGCACCAACTAAAAGAAATTCAACATTATTTTCGAGTAAGAGAGACAACATCTCTCTGTAATCTTGATTTAGCATCAAAACCTCCCGTAAATGAATAAATTTCCTGAGTTAAATCCCAAACATAAAGGAGAGCATCCTTTTTACTGATATGCGCTATTTCTTCTGTATTTGATTTGACCATTCTGCTAACAGATATGACTGATCGATTTAGTTTCATAAATCCTCCAGAGTTTATTAATTCAAAATACAACAATGTTTATTTAGAAAGAAGCAGAGATGGGCAAATCACATCTCTTTCAAAATCAAAACTAACATACAGTTAGTGTGCCAAAAGTACACAATAACCTGTGAAAAAAACATGGATATGAGCTGTTCCGCTAATAATTATTCATACAAGAAATACATACGAGCTGGTATGCGCGAAGTGCTCCAGTCCTGATACCTATAAGAAATATAAATAATTATTTCCCCAAAGAGGATAGGCAGTTACATGTTGAGCAAAAGAGGGAGAGACACGCCCCACCTTTACAGGGATGGTTGCCGGGATGGAATTATGGTGTAGAGGCGGGCCTCGTGTCCGCCTGGGTCATGGTGCCGAATCAATTGTCGGTGGTGTATTGTAGAGACGTCAATTCATTGCGTCTCTTTCTTCATGGGGGAATGTGGGGATGAATGAGGGATATTCTCTCAAACACCCCTACGGGTGGGGGCATTGATAATACCGGGCGACCACGGAGGGATCGCCCCTACGGAACCACGGGGCCATGATGCCGGATCGATACGATTGCCTGTCCGGCAGGATGTTCGCTGCAACCGCGTGAGGGACCGGAGGGGAGCGGCGTGCCGCTGTGCGCAGCACCGAGCGTCAGCGACGCCCCGGAAGGGCCCGACCGCGCACTCAACACCTGTTTTTTAAATGTGTTGAGTGCGCGGGCACGCCCAAAAAAGGAATTCCGTAGACCTAATTAATCAGAAGAGAACGACTGATCTGCCGGGAACCGGCGTTGATCTGCACCAGGTAGATTCCTGCTGAAAGAGACGAGGGCAGAAGAGACTCCACGGAGCCCCCGTGGGCAAGGTCTGTTTCTACGATGCGGCGTCCGTCAATGGAAAAGAGTTGCAGGACAGCGCCATCGGGTACGCCCTGCAGTTGCAGGCGCCGGCCATGGCGGGAGAGGCTGATAGCGTCCTCTGCACTGTGCGGGCCGGAACCCTGGGATATGAGCCCTGTGGATCCGCTGCGGGCCAGCGCGTGAAGATAAGCGTAGAGGGCGGTTTTGCCGCGCATGGTCTGTTGCGGGGTGAACTCCGAATGTGCCCAGACATAGCGCGTGTTGAAATACCCCGCCGCCTTGGGCCATTGATCAAAGGATGGGTAACACTGATCCGTCAGCCATGAAGGGCGGCCCATGATCAGCCCGGGGGCCCAGTCGTCGTGGTTGAGAAAGGGAGTATGCCCGGGATGGAGCCCCGGGGAACCATCGTTGCGGCCGGAGGTGTAGCAGTTTTCAATGCTCCGTTTGTTCTGCAAAACCGTGGTGGCCGTGGTCATCTGAATGGTGTTGATGGGGTTGCGCCCCAGTCCCCAGCCCGCTTCCAGTCGCAGGGCGCGCAGGAACTTTTTCTGCACCGTGCCGCTGCTGACGGCGTGGGCCACCATGGTACGCTGCATGTTCTGGATGGTCTGAAAATACCCTGTTCGCTGATCCGTTCCGCGCCGTGAAGGGCGGCTGTCAGCCAGGCCCGCCTCTTTCTGCTCTGCCTGATGGATGACCGCGGCGATCATGTCTTCATGGAGGGCCGGATGGTGCACGGAGTGGTCTCCCGTGACATAGGCTGCGAGCCCCCAGATCCGGGAGAAGGTTTTGCTGTCATCGATTTCGGCGGTTGCCGAGGTGATCCGTGTATGTTCGGCCATGGCATCCTCCCAGCGGGTATCGCCGGTGAGCCGATAGAGGTAGGCGGCGGCAGTCATGGCAAGATCTCTGCCGGTGACGCCGTTCATGCCCACACTCTGAGATGAGTCCAGCATGTTATCAGGGCGGGAGTCGGCGTGGTTGAAAGCAGCCGTGGCGGAATCGGTGTAGCTGGCACTGAGCTCTGTATGCCCGGTCAAACGCAGAGCCTCAGCCAGCATGGCTGCGTTGACCGCGTTGGCCCAGGCGGCGAGGGCAGAAGTTCCCGCCTGATAAAGGGTGTTGTCATCATCGGGGTTGGTCAGGCCGTGGCTGTAGCCCGCACCGTCGCGCAGGGCAAGCCAGAAATCCACCTCATTGCGCGCTTCATCAATAATATCGGGAATACCGTTGCCGCTTTCGGCGATGCCCAGATCATCATCGGTGAGGCCGCCCTCCGTAAGAATTACCGGCAGGAGCATATCCCAGATGATGGAGACATGGCCCAGATGGCGGTCCCAGTCCAGGGCGTCACTGTGGCCGCCCCGGGCATGGGGGTTTTCGGGGGATCCCTCCTTGATCCAGGGTTTCCAGGCATCGGGGTTGTCCCAGCTGTCACCTTCGGAAACTGTTTGCCATTCATCGTGAAAGGGGTGCATCGTGGTGAGTACCACGCGGCAGTCCTGTGGATCTTCGCCGGGAATCCAGAGCGGTCGGCGGGGCACCGGAGAGATGCCCGCGCTGTCCTGACCGATACGCATGTAGAAGAACCCCTGCAGGGAGACGGCGAAGGGATCGCGCCAGATATTTTCGGCAATGCGGAATGTATCGCTGGCACCGATTCCCTCCACGGCAAGGCGGTATGTGCCTTCGGGAACATCCGTTGCACCATCGATATGCCAGACATCGCCGCCGGTGAGATTGAACCAGCCCACATCGTTTTCCGAAGCTGTTGCTCCGAAAGAGACTGTTCCCACCTCCGTAACCGTGCCGTCTGCCGTATTGACCAGGCTGACCGTGTTCCCCTCAAAGGGGCCGTAATCCCGATAGCCGCCGTCACCGAGAAAGGCGTAGAGATCCGCTCCGGCCGCGGATCGGCCGCCTTCGTAGCCGACGAGGTTGACATGGATCGATTCGGAGCGGTGAGTGAAATGGTCGTAGGTGAGGGCTGCCGCGGAGGTATCGATCTTCACATCCGGTGTCGGGGTGATAATGTAAGCGGCGCCCTGCTGCAGGGGCGCAGGCATTTTCAGATAGAGGGTGTGTTTCATGGCCGTTTCATATTTCCAGTCATCATTTTCGCTGTCCCAACTGACCTGGGCCATGCCGTCGATCTTTGAGCGCCGAAAGATTGTATCCGGTTGCATTCCGTCGGAATAAGCGGAGTCATCACTGCTCGTGATAGTCCAGTTTTGCGGGCGAAGGGCACCGTCCGTATTCAGCGGTTCCCCAAATGGTTCCAGACTGTTGTTGTCAGCATTAAAACTGTGACCGTGGAAGGCATCCGGGCCGGTGCCATCATCCACGAAGACCGCTTCACCGTCGGACACGGAGAGACGGAGGTAGTTCTTATCCAGGGGAGAGCATTCTTCCAGGCGGGCTCCCCACAGAAGGGAGACGCCGAAAATTATGATAATTGTAAGGGCTTTGGTAGGCATCATAGAATTTCCTTTGCTGTATCGGTATTGTCTTTCATGTATCATTATAGGGTATTTCTGAGATTACTGCACAATCAGGCGTTCCGTGATGTCCTGTGTCCCGCTCTGCATCTGCAGCAGATAGACTCCGCGGGAGAGATCGGGCAGAGGTGTCGTGCGTCCCCTCGCAAGATCCACGGAGGTAACAATCCGTCCCCGGGCACTGAAGATAGTGAGCATCCCTGTCTCTGAGTGCAGCCCCTGTACACTAATCCGGTTGTTGTGTAAGCGCAGGGAGAAGGGGGACGTTTGCCGTGAAGCGTCAACGTTCTCTGCAGTCCCCGTGGAATTACCGAAGAGTTTGAAATACTCAAGGGGACTGTCCGGCCGGGGATCCACGGCTTCGGTCACCACTTCGTTTTCTGCTTCCCAGCCCTCATTGCCATCGTGAGCACTCTGATCACACCAGGGGCTGGAGTGATCATCGGCGGTGAGACTGTCCGGAATATGTGCATAGGAGTTGCGTGTTACTTCGGATATGTATTTGGTCAGGGTGTTTCCGCCCTGAAAGAATGTGTTATTTCTGTACACTGCAGATACCCCCTTCTGATCCACAAAGGAGTCATCGTAGTATTTGGCTCCGGCTTTTTTGCCGATGGAGTCGCCCACAAACATATTTCCTTCCACGGTGGTGTTCTGTGTTCCCTCTTTGACATCCATGAGCTCTGCAGAGATACTTCCTGCAAAGTAGTTGTACATCACCTTTGTACCCGTTACCCGCCAGTCGTAGCCGCCGTATCCTTCGGATATCGCCTTGTCTCCCCATTCGCTCTGCGGCCGGTCATCTGCCCCCCACCGGGCCTGATCCGTGCCAATGTAGAGTCCCTCGCCGATGGAGCCGTTTCCGCCGTTACCCGCGTTGTGGATCAGGTTTCTGCTGATAATTGCATTGGAGCTGCCGTCGCGGACATGTATCAGTTCAGAGCCCGTATTGTGGATCTCGCAGTCCTCCACGATGACAGCATTGGCATTGTCCAGAATAACGCCTTTGTCTCCCCGGGTGATCTCCAGATTCTTCAGCACCACATGATCCCCGGTGACGTGAAAGACATATCCTGCATCGATGGATTCTCCCGTCAGAGTGGGAGGTGTTTTGGGCTCACTTCCAGCCACCACAATGGGATGTTCCTGCGTGCCGTCTGCGCCGATCCAGAAGTATCCTGTTCCGTTGGGCAGATTGCCCGGATCGCCGCTGCGGGTGAGGTCACCCATATACTGGCCCGGGGCCACGAGGATCGTATCACCGGCACGGGCGTTTTGGGTGGCCTCCAGGAGCTCTCCTTCTGTTGAGACATCTACCTGGCGGGCAAAGGATGCAGTGAAGAGTATAAGGGCGAGGCCGGCTTGCAGAGATACCTGTTTAAATAGTTTTTTCCTGTCTCTCATTGATATATCCTTTGTTTCCCGATTTTCCTGATAAAAGCAGAAGAGAGTTCTGAACTTTTAATGTATCATAAAAAAACAGAGTATGCATACATATTTTCTTATCTGCTGTCACTGTGTTTACTCAGAATACCGGGACAAGTGTACAGAACCCCATTTGCTCTGTATTCATGCCGTTCGATAAAAAATACGATACAGAATACGCATTTCTCTTTTTTATGATATAGTGTATCTTAGTATAAGAGGTACACCCGAAAGGATCGGCCATGAATTTCCTGAAACCAACAGTGTGCTCTCTGATCACAATACTGAGTATTCTTTTCTGCGGTACTGTCGCTTCTGCAGAAGATCGGCGGGAAACAGTTCCGTCATGGGCTGCGGCCGCAGTCGATGAGAATGCCGTGGATACTGTGCCGCCATGGACAGGCGCCGTCGGTGTGTTCGGTGGATACCCTGCAGTGGGCGGGCAACTTCTTTTTCTGAAAGACTATGTCTGGGGAGGGCGTGTTCGGGGATATGCTGCCTATGCCCATGGTACCTCCTGGACGGAAGCAGCCCGGGGATTGTCCGGCAGTTTCTGTTTTTATTATCCCCGGCAGCAGCAGTTCAGGCCGTATGTAACTCTTGGCGGCGGTCTTGAGTGGGTAACCGTTGATACGAGCCTGGTGTCGGGTACATCGGAGCAGGACGCAGCGATTCTGTACCCTCTTTCTGCGGCGGCGGGGCTTGAATATCGCCCGAAGGAGCATCGGGAGCATGCTTTTTCTCTTGAGGTTGGCTATTGCTACGGACGGAAGCAGTTTTCCTCCAGCAGTTCTGAGATCGGGGAAAATACGGTTTCTGTTCAGCGGTCAACCTATACCCCGGTTCCTTTCCGGATATCCCTGGTCTACTCCTTTGATCCTGTACAGAGAGATACCACCGAAGAGGACCCCGAAAATGAGCTGATTTTCGAAGCCGATTCTTTGTAATTTTCTCATCTCCGACAAAATGCGTGTGCATTATTTTCGTAATCCCTTTGTTTTAATTTGATTAATAGGGGTTTACGACTCTTATGCCTCCTCGTTCTGTTTACCGGATTTTGAGGGCTGTATCCGCTTATTGAAAAGTAATCCTGTATTAAGGGTGGGTATGCGATGTTTTTTGTTGACTGATAGTGGGTTCTTTTGGGAAAATTAATGACAAGGAAGTTTTTTTACAGTATAATATATGAATACCCCTCGGGGTAATCATCAATACACCCTGTTGCTGAAGGAGTCAACTCCGGAAACAGAGGTGGTATGGGACAAATAAAAAAATCAGGCTCAATATTCTTTGTTGTATTACTGCTGTTTTTTGACATTTCTGCGGCAGGATTCTCAGATGACCATGATGATGGTGTGTTAACCGGGTGGACTGCGCAAAATGGGAATGCCGCCTGGAGTGAAAGTGGTGGTTTTGTAACCCCACCTGCAGATGAAAATAACAACGAAGGGCATTTGCTGAATGATTACGATGCTGCTCCGGCGGGGACATTAACCGTCAAATGGGATCCGCAGTATAACCAGGGAGTAGAAGAGAATGCGGGGATCCTTTTCAGGTGGACTAATACGAGTTCCTATTATTATGCGTATGCACATCATGACGGCACGGAGTATGTACTTTATGTAACTGAAAATACTATGCCAACTGCACCCGGTGCCGGAACGTCATTTAATACGGGGGTTACTGCTGAAGTTCCTTTTTATGTTGAGATTGTTATGGATGGAGATAATCATCACATATCAATTGATGGTTCTTCAATTGGTACATTTACAGACAATAGCCATTCTTCCGGAAAAATAGGGTATGGGGCCGCTGCTGCGTGGGGTACTCCCGTAATATTTGATTCAATTGGCTGGGTTGATGTCGTCAATACTCCCCCCACGGGCGGAAATGATGCTGTTAAACTGATGAGGATGTGAATTACACCTTTGCTTCAACCGATTTTACCTACAGCGATGCTGAGTCTGATCCCTTTGCCGGTATTAAAATAACCTCTGTGGAAACAGCCGGTGACCTGGAATTAAGCGGAGTTGATGTTGCTGTTAATGATGTGGTTTCCAATGTGGCCAATCTTGTATTTAAGCCAGCGGCGGATGCCAATGGTTCCCCCTATGCCACCTTTGGTTTTCAGGTGTATGATGGAACCGATTACAGTAGCTCTTCATATACAATGACTGTTAATGTGAATGCCGTGAATGATGCACCGACCGGTTCAAATAAGACCCTGACAACCCTTGAGGATACGGATCTGAATATTGCCACGGCAGATTTTGGGTACAGTGATACAGAAAATGACGTGCTTGCTCATGTGGAAATTGCCACTGCCCCTGCTGCGGGAACCCTGTTTAACGATGTCAACAGTAATGGGATTGCCGATGATGCAGGAGAGATTCTGACTGCCGGTGAAATAATCAGTAAGGCCGATCTTGATGCAGGGCAGTTGAAATTCACCCCTGCCCCTGATTCCAACGGTGTGCCTTACACCACCTTTGATTTCAGAGTGCATGA
>JBNJDQ010000112.1:0-7949 GCA_051745065.1 Fibrobacterota bacterium | reverse complement strand
TCGTTACACAACCATCCCTTCTCCCATTTTATCTCCGTATCCGGCTATCCTCCACTTCTCAATGAACTGCATGCCCCTTTTAACGTTTCAGCTCTGGCCAATGAAAAACTCCTGATGATCAATGGCGGCCGGGACAGGCTCTATCCCGCAGAAAGGGTTAATGCCTTTGCCCAAAGAATGAAAACCGCCGGAGTTCCTCTTGCTTTCCGCATGCATCCGAAAGAAGGACACGGCTTTGACTACCGGCAGGAGGAGACTTCTGTAATTGCTGATTTTATAAATCTGAACTAACCCTTCTCTTTTATTCTGAAAGATATATTTTAAAGGCACATATACATAGGGATTGTACTTTTTTCGACCTGAGGGGGATCGTTATGAGTGAAAAAAAGGCACTTATTGTTTTTGCCGATGGCTTTGAAGAAATTGAAGCACTGACACCGGTTGACATTCTTCGACGTGCAGGAATTGACGTCACCACAGCATCCATCAGCGACTCCCGTGAAGTCCGGGGAGCCCGCGGAGTGACGGTGATAACGGATCGCCTTCTTTCGGAATGCGCCGACAGCCACGACGCGCTTGTTCTGCCCGGAGGCCCCGGTACGGCTTCCCTGAGGACATGCGATACTCTGCTCAACCGCGTTCGGGAGCAATACGAATCAGGCCGTCTCTGCTGTGCTATCTGCGCAGCACCCACGGTTCTTACCGCAGCCGGACTCCCTGCAGATATACCCTACACCTGCTACCCCGGCGCCGATGCTGACATGAATATGTCCGGCTCAACAGGAGCCCGCGTGGAGATTGCAGAAAATGTAATCACCTCCAAAGGACCGGGAACAGCCGTGGAATTCGCCCTGGCCGTAACAGAGGCTCTTGCAGACAAAGAGACTGCGAAAACCGTGGGTGATCAGATTATTTTTAACCAGTAACATGGAGAAAAATGTGCTTTTCAGGAAATACACCTTTCCCGGTGGCATCCATCCCGACGATAATAAAGCCCGCACAGCGGGAATGAAAACAGAACGAATGCCCCTGCCGGCATCAGTGGTGATTCCCATGAGCATGCATATTGGCGCCCCCGCCTCGGTGCTGGTAAAGAAAGGAGACATTGTCGCGGCCGGACAGGTAATCGGTGAAGCCGGGGGAAAGATCTCCTCCTCCATCCACAGCTCGATTTCCGGCACGGTAAAAGCGGTCGGTATGTACCCGCACCCCATGGGAGGCAAAGTCACAGCCGTGGAGATTGAAAGAGACGCACGTCAGGAACAGGTGAGCCTGCCGCCGATATTCAACTGGCACGAAACGGCATCGGAAACACTCATTGAGCGCATTTCCGATGCCGGTATTATCGGCAAAGGCGGAGCCAGCTTCCCCACAGCAGTAAAACTCTCCCCGCCACCGGCAGACACCATTGACACTCTGATAATAAATGCGGCGGAGTGTGAGCCCTATCTGACAACAGACCACCGCCTTATGATTGAGTTTACCGAAGATCTGCTGCAGGGCATTGCCATTGCAAAACGTATCCTTGACGTGGAACACACGTATATCGGTATTGAAAAGAACAAGCTCGATGCAATCCGGGTGATCTCCCAGGCAATCAAGCGAAACCCGGAACTTTCTTTTATTACGCTGTGTGAACTGGAAACCAAATACCCTCAGGGAGGCGAAAAACAGCTTATTACCGCCATTACCGGCCGCGAGGTTCCCAGTGGGGAACTGCCCCTGAAAGCAGGGGCAGTGGTTCTTAATTCCGGAACCGCCAAAGCGATATATGATGCCGTGGTAACGGGTAAACCCCTCTATGAACGGATTGTTACCGTCACCGGCGCAGGGATCCAAAAACCGGGTAACTACATTGTCCCCGTGGGAACGCGGATTCAGGAGATCCTTGACCACAGCAAAGCGGATTTTTCAAAGATCCGAAAAATTGTCCTGGGCGGTCCGATGATGGGGATTGCGCAGCCGGATCTTTCCGCCCCGGTAATCAAAGCAACAGCGGGAATTCTCGCGCTGCATACCCTGCCGGAACCGGTAAAATCCTATACATGTATCAACTGCGGCAGCTGTGTGCAGGCCTGTCCCATGGGGCTTGTTCCGTCACGCTTTGCAAAACTGGTGGAAGCCGATAAATTCGACGAACTCCCCGAAGAGAATATTATGGACTGTATCGACTGCGGATGTTGTACGTACAGCTGTCCCGCAAAGATCAACATCGTCCATGCGATCAAACTCGGTAAAGACAGAATCAAAAAACAAAAATAAGGACGTCATGATGACCGACGAAACCAGGATTCATATCTCCTCCTCTCCGCATATTCGACAGCCCCGGGATGTTCCGGCTATTATGAAGGATGTGGCTATCGCCCTGATTCCCGCCCTTGCAGCATCGGTAATTTTCTTTGGAATCCGTTCTCTGCTGATCACTGCAACCGCAGTGGCCGCGGCAGTACTGACGGAACACCTTATTACGGTGCATCTGTATAAACGGGAAACAAGCATCGGTGATTACAGTGCCGCCGTAACAGGAGCGCTCCTTGCGTTCAACCTCCCCGTCAGTGTTCCCCTCTGGCTGGTGGCTCTGGGTTCATTCTTTGCAATTGCCGTTGTCAAAATGGCCTTTGGCGGACTGGGAAACAACTTTGTGAATCCGGCCCTTGCGGGGCGTGCCTTTCTGTTGGGCAGCTACCCCGCCCTTACCACGGGTTCCGCCTTTCTTGAAGGTGGATTTCTCGGCAAAATCCCCGCCTCTCCGGGCGGATTGTCCTCCGATGCGGTAAGCAGTGCAAGCCTTGACGCCCTGAGTGCCGCAACGCCTCTTGAAACAATGGGAACCATTCCCGCAGGATACATACCGGAGGCATTACAGAATCTCTTTTTCGGGGCTGTCGGCGGCTGTATCGGTGAAGTCTCAGCCATTGCTCTTCTTTTGGGGGGAATCTATCTGGTTCTGCGCCGGGTGATTTCCCCGCGTATACCTCTGACATTTATCGGTACGGTGTTTCTTTTCAATTACCTGTTCCCTCCCGTAGCGGATATACCCGTATTCAGCATGCTTAATCTGCAGTATGCCACCTACCAGATCCTTGCCGGCGGTCTTATACTGGGGGCAGTTTTTATGGCAACGGACATGGTCACCTCTCCCATCAGCAGGAAGGGCCAATTTATCTTTGCCCTGGGCTGCGGCACTCTCACCGTGGTGATCCGCCGCTTTGGAGGATATCCCGAAGGTGTCTCCTACTCGATCCTTCTGATGAATCTCCTTGTTCCCCTTATTGACCGCTACGTCAAACCGGCAGTGTACGGAAAGAGAGTTGCCCTATGAAAAACACCGTAACCCTCACCCTGACACTTACAATTATTGCCGCAATATCCGCGGTTTCTGTAAGTTATGTAAACCAAATCACCGCAGAACCCATCCGGCAACAGCAGATTCAGCGCGAACAAAGCGCTCTTGCCGCGGTCCTTCCTGCAGGGGACTCCACGTATACGGATACCCTGAGAAGACCGGCAGACACGCTTCCCTTCTGGGTATCCTATGAACAGGGGATCATTCAGGGATATGCCCTTAAGGCAACAACAGCCAAAGGGTATTCCAGTACCATTGATTACCTGATCGGCCTTGATGCAGCAGGAAATATCCACGGGCTCTCCATTCTGTCACAGGGGGAAACCCCCGGCCTGGGTGCGCGCATTACAGAAATCGCGTCGGATATCACCCTTTGGGGACGAATTTTTAAAGGGCACACTGTCGATACAGGCGCCGAACCGTGGTTCTGCCGGCAGTTTTCCGGTCTTCAGCCGGAGCAGGCGATTTCCATAAACAAAACGATTGGTGAATGGCCTGACCTGGATTCAGCCGGGAAAGTGGCCCTGCAGCGCAGCAATGAGATTACCGCTGTCAGCGGTGCCACCATTACGACGCGGACCGTAAAAAAATCCATTGAAACCGATATTGCCGATGCCCTTGGGGCAATAGAGAGGAAAATCGATGATAAGTAATATACCAAAAGAACTGAAACGCGGCGTCATAACGGAAAACCCGATCTTTGTTCTGGCCCTTGGCCTGTGTCCGGCTCTTGGGGTGTCAAGTTCCGTGGTAAACGGTCTGGGGATGGGCCTTGCCACAACCTTTGTTCTCATTGCCTCAAACCTGATCATTGCCATGATTAAAAAGGCAATCCCCGCGCAGGTGCGGATTCCCAGCTTTATTATTGTTATCGCCACCTTTGTAACCATTGTTCAGATGGTGATGAAAGCCTATCTGCCCGGCCTGAATGATCAACTCGGCATCTTTATTCCCCTGATTGTGGTAAACTGCCTGATCCTTGGCCGGGCGGAAGCCTATGCCTCACAGCATTCTCCGATCAACTCTGTTATCGACGGATTTGCCATGGGCATCGGCTTCACTGCGGGCCTGCTCATACTCAGTACAATCCGCGAGGTACTGGGAGCCAATCAGTTTCTCGGCCTGACCCTTATTCCCGGGGTAGAACCAATCTCCATATTCACTCTTGCCCCGGGAGGGTTTCTTACCATCGGCTTTGTGATAGCCGGCCTTAACTACCTGAAGATCAAAAAGGAGCGTACCTGATGGCAGATTTTTCACTCGGCGAAACCCTGCTTCCCTTTCTCCAGATATCCGTAGGTGCCATATTTATCCAAAACTTTGTTCTGACCCGCTTTCTCGGTCTCTGTCCCTTCATGGGGGTTTCCAAAAAGCTCTCCACAGCTTCAGGCATGGGGATGGCGGTAATCTTCGTGATGACCCTGGCAACTCTTTTCACCTGGCCCATTTACACCTTTATTCTGGTGCCGCAGGACAGTACCTTTCTAAAGACAATACTCTTTATTCTGATTATTGCCTCCATCGTTCAGCTTGTTGAGATGATTCTGAAAAAGCACTCCCCCATTCTGTATGAATCCCTCGGCGTGTTTTTACCCCTTATCACAACAAACTGCGCCATTCTCGGCGTAACCATACTTAATATTGAGTCCAACCCATTTACGGATTCCGGCGAAGCATTCACCTTTATTGAAGCAATCGTCAACGGTATCATGTCGGGAGTGGGCTTTACCCTTGCCCTGGTACTCATGGCGGGAATCCGCGAACGCCTGGAACTGGCTGATATTCCCAAACCCTTTCGCGGCTTACCCATCGCTTTTATCACTGCAGGTCTTATGTCAATTGCGTTTCTTGGTTTTTCCGGAATGAGTTTTTAGAGAGGATATATCAGTGATTTCACAGATAATGATAGTAGGAAGTGTTGGTCTGTTTTTCGGTTTTCTCCTCAGTTTGAGTGCCAAGCTCTTTCATGTTACGGAAGACAAAACCGTGCAGGCCGTGGATGATGTTCTCCCCCAAACCAACTGCGGGGCCTGCGGGTATCCCGGCTGTATGCAGTTTGCCAAGGCCGTTGTTGCCGGTGAAGCTTCAGTCTCCGGCTGTGTTGCCGGTGGTGCCGAAACCGCGGAAAAGGTTGCTGCCGTCATGGGGGTGGATGCCGATGATGTCGAAGAATACACGGCGGTTGTCAAATGCAAAGGTGGCCTGAAAGAAGCACGCAACCGCGCCGTTTACGACGGTCTGGCAGACTGCAACGCTGCTGAGCTGGTCTCCCATGGTTCCAAAGAATGTTTATACGGCTGTTTCGGGCTGGGCTCATGCGTTGCAGCCTGCAATTTTGATGCAATTCATATCAACGATAATGGTGTGGCCGAGGTTGATCCCAAAAAATGCACCGGGTGTAAAGCTTGTGTTGCCGCCTGTCCCCGCAATATCATTGAAATGATTCCTTCCAGCCGTAATATATTTATTGCCTGCAATAATCATGACCGCGGCGCAAAAGTAAAGAAATACTGCTCTGTCGGTTGTACCGCATGCACCCTCTGTGTAAAAGCTGCTGAGGTGGATGGCTCAATCTGGATGGAGAACAATCTCCCCGTTATGGATTATACCTCGCAGGAAAATTTTCTGGCATCGGCCTATAAATGCCCGTCAAACTGTTTCTCCGACCATATTAAATCACGGCCCAAAGCCAATATCAACACTAAATGCACGGGGTGCGGCAAATGCGTGGATGTCTGTCCCGTAAAGGGCACCATCACCGGTGAAGCAGGCAAGCGCCATGTCGTCGATAAAACCAAATGTATCGGCTGCGGCCGCTGCATACAGGTCTGTCCGGAAAAAGCAATCACCATGTGGGGCTCCGTAGGGCAGACGACGTAAACAGCCCCCGCCGCTGAAGAAGCATGAGTAAGGACCACGAGGCGGGGACAACCTGCGCGGAAGGCGGGTGCAGCCCCGCTGTACACTGAAAGGATGCGTACTCACTGTATGGTGCATTCTGTGGGTCAAAGGGGCGGCGAAGGCGAAGCGCAAAACAGAGATCAGCTCCATTCTCACGGGTATCAAAGATCAGACCGAGAGGAATGATTTCATCCACCATTTCTGCTGAAATCCCGGTTTCCTCACGCAATTCACGAATAATATTATGTGCGGGATCCGGCAGATCCTTTCCGGTAATATCGATACTGCCGGAGGGAACCAGCTCCCAGAATCCGGCATACTGCGTCACGGCTTTGCGTCTGCCCCACACCAGCTTTCCGGCACTGTCCATACAGACCGCACTTACTCCGAGAGGGATCGGATGTGTCCTGCCGAGAATCCGCCCGGTGTAGAAAGCGCGGTATTCTCCGGGGGATACCGTCGGCATGAGAGTGTCCCCCTTTTGGGAATAATCCATGAGATAACAGATCCGGCCGTTATGCAGGAAATATTTTTTGCGGTGACGCTCCCACAGCTCGCGGGCTGCCGCGTCAGCAACGGGGGTAATTCCTTCCGCACGGGTCAGTTCAAAGCGGGTTACTTCCCCCCGGATTTCGGACTGCACCAGATGCAAAAGAATATGCCGAAGCTCATCGCCGCTGCTGCAGCGAAGTGCGGGCACACAAAGATCCGGAGGAGATTCCGTGGTACCATGCTGATCAAAATGAATCACTCCGAGACCGGCCGCTTCGGCTGCTTTCAGGCCCATGGGGGAATCCTCCACAACAAGAGTATTTGCACCGCAGTCGCGGGCTGCTGCAGCGTAAATATCCGGCGCCGGTTTTGCCCGGGGGACATCATCCCCGCTGATGATCTCTGAAAAGGCAGAGTCGAGTTTATGCTGGCGAAGAAAAGAGCATACCGCCTCGCGACGGGAGGATGTTCCGATCCTCAGGCGCACTCCGCGGGCCTGAAGAGACCGAATGCACGAGGCCATTTGGGGCACCAGGGGGCTGCGGGAATACACCCGCCCCAAAGCGGAGGTATATTCATCCAGAAGGGCATCTTCAGTGCCGGGAAGAGTGTATGTCCGTTTCAGATACTGAATAATCTCCCGCAGGGATGGGCCGTTGAGGCGGTCAAACTCTTCGGCACAGCCCCGGTGCCCGTAGGCGGCAAGGAAATCACCGTAGATACCGTAGAGTGCCGGCAGGGTATCGGCGATCACGCCGTCAAAATCGAAGATCACCGTCCACAAGCTCACTGCTTTCCCGCCGATTGCTCCGCCAGAATATCCAGCGCCTCAATGAGAAGGGGGCCGAAGAGGGGGGTGATTTCCGATTTCAGGCACTCCGTCAGATCATGCAAAGAATGTGTATAACCGGAAAGAACCGGATGGCGTACCACAGCAAGCACCTCGCCGGCATCAATCTCCTCTGCCAAAACATGAGCAGTAATACCGATTTCATGATCGCCATTCTCCAGCGCCCGGCGGACCGGCTCAGCTCCTTTATAGCGGGGAAGAAAACCGCGGTGGAGATTTACGCCGCCAAAGCGTGGAATGGCAAGAATGGAGGGAGGAATGAGCATGCGCCAGCTGACTGAGACCAATAGATCCGGTGCGAGTTCCTGCACGACCTTTTGAATACAGTATGTATCGGCCTTTCGGTCTATTGCCGTCAAA
>JBNJDQ010000111.1:0-8014 GCA_051745065.1 Fibrobacterota bacterium | reverse complement strand
CAGCGCCCTGGACACCACCGTCAACGGCGATGAGACGGTTCTTTTTTCGCACCAGGCGGAAGAAGGAGGATTTATATCCGTGCGGATCTATGAAGGCACCAATGTCAAAGTGGAAGATGCCTACGAGGATCATCTCGAAGAATACGAAGACACGGGAGAGATTATCGACTCCGCCCTGAACACCACCCTTGAAAACACGGATATTTCCACAACAAAGATTGTTGCAACCTTTGACGAAAACAATGCAACCATGCGCCGCGAAGAATACATTGCTGTCCACGCGGGCAAAACCATGATGCTGGATTTCAAATGCATTGATTCCCTCTATGAAGAAAAATACGAATCTGATTTTACATCATTTCGCACCTCCATCGAACTGACGGAATAGAAAGACAATGGAGTCGGCCGTTTTCGACCGGCTCCTGCTGCACTGTGGAGATCATTGCAGGCCGTCATCCGGGACGGATCAGGCCTCAGGATTCAGCGAGATACTCCGCAAAATCATACTGATACCGACTCCCGTTTTTCCCCGCCTTATTGATAATAATACCGAGAAGGGGAAGATCTTTCTGTGCAAAGATGCGCCCCATGGACTGCACCCGCCGCTTTGATGCAGCGGAGAGATCCACGACTTCAATAATACCGTTTACATGGCGGGCAACCTCAAGGGTTTCCGACACCATGGTCACCGGGGGCGTATCGATGATCAGCATATCAAAATCACGGCGCAGTTCATCGATAAAATCCAGAAGCCCCTTTGAAGCAATGAGCACCGTCGGATTGGGCGGCACACTGCCCGCGGGAATAATAGTGAGATTTTCAAAGCAGTCCGTATAACTGATTTCTTCCCGCGTGGCTTCGCCAATGAGATAATCCGTCATGCCTGCGCCAAATTTCCTGTCAACAACCGTATGAAAGGAGGGACGGCGCATATCAAGATTGACCACACAGGTGCGTGCCCCCATTTCGGCATAGACCATGCCCAGATTCACGGAAAGGGTCGATTTGCCTTCGCCGGGCTGAGAACTGGTCACAAGGAGGGCATTCCCCTCTGCACGCAGGTGAGGACTGAACTTGAGATTGGTATGGGCGATACGCAGAGCTTCCGCCGGAAGGGACTGATTTTCACTGCGGATAAAGTCAGATGGAAGTTTTTTCTGATAGGGAATTGTACACAGCACGGAGGTATCCAGTAACTTCTCCACTTCGTCCACTGAGTGGGGAGTGTCATCCAGATACTCCTGCAGCAGAGCAATACCGAAACCAAGCATTCCACCGGCAATCAGGGCCAGGGCCAGCAGTTTCTTTTTATTCGGCGCCACAGGGTGGGCACCGCTTTCAGCCGGCTCAATCACCCGGGCGCTGGAAACACTGGATGCCTCCTGAATACGGAGACGGTCGTAGTTTTCCAGAAGCTTTTCGTAAATATTCTGGGCAATTTCACGATCCCGCATGAGATTTGCATACTCAATCTCTTTTTCGGGAATACTGTTAAGATCAATCCCTTTATCACGAACCGCCTCCCCCAGACCGCGGCGCCGGGCCCGGGCATTGGCAATCTGCGTGTTCACCTCCTCCAGCCGGCTGCGCCAGATGGAATAAAGAGAGCTGTTGCGGGCTCCGCTTTGTCCAAGCTTGGCCTCAACATTATTTTTCTCCGCCTGCAGACCACGCAGAACGGTTTCTATCTGCATCAGTTCCGTGCGCAGTTCGGCAAGGCTGGTAATCTTCACCTGCGTCTCAGCCTCAAGGGAAACAATGCCGATCTCATTTTTATAGCGCACAAGACGTGCTTCAGCCGAATCCAGTTTCTGTTTCTGCTCCGTCAGCTGCTCCTCGATAAACACCCTGGCTGAACGGGCACTTTCCCGGTTCAGCCGCCGGTTATGCCGAATGTACACCGCCATCAGGGTATCAAGGATTGCTGCGGCCCGGTCCGGCGCACTGTTTCTACAACTCAGCTGAATGATGTTGGTATTGGTAACAACAGAAAGAGACAGTTGCTCCCGCAGATCCGCCGGCCGCAAAAGGGCGCCGGAATCGGTCTGCAGGGAGCATTTTTCGATGGTTTCCTGCAGCACCGGACGGGTCTGGATCATTTCCAGCTGTGTCGTAAGAGGATCCGACTTCCGGCCAATTGCCGAGAGCAGCATTCCCGATGAACCGCCCAACCCCAGGCTTCCTCCCAGACCGTCATCCTCGGTAAAAAGGAGTTTACCGCGCGCCTCGTACTGCGGCGAAGCGTAATAGACCCAGGCCGCTCCCAGGCCGCCGGAAAGAATCAGGGCCACAAGAATCACCCATTTTCTGCGGCATAAGAGATGCCAGTATTCAATCAATTCCATGTGTTACTCCTGCTGATTCTGAATAAATGCGCCCACTGTGACCGATGCCGTAGCAAAAGAGAGGGCCGTTGAGATAATTCGCAGGACCCGGTTCATTCGTTTTTCCCGGTCCAGGGGAGACACGATAATGACATTTCCCGCAGCAATCTCACTGCGGTCAACTTCACGGTAGTATTCCCCGTAGGTCTCCAGAATACGAATCGTGCGGGTGTCTGCGTTATAGGTAAAACCGCCGGCCCGCTCTATGTAGTATTCCATGGGGCGGCCCTTTTTGTACGCATAGGCACCGGGCTCTTTCACGCTGCCACTGAGATACACCTGATTTTCCACCTGGGGTACAACAATTTCATCGCCGTCTTCCAGAATTACATCGGGGTGTTCATAGAGGGGCATGATCAGAAAATCCCCCGACTGCACCGCCTTGGTAACGCCAATATTCTGCGCCGCTTCAGCGGAAATACGGTTTTTGCTGATTTTTTCGACGGGCATAGCGCTTATTTTACCCTTTCGAACAACCCAGGCCCGGGAAAAATCTCCCCGCGGTGTTGCCCCGCCGGCTTTTTCGATAATCTCATTCACCGTGGTTTCCCCATGGGAAATCGTATAGATTCCCGGACGATAGACTTCGCCCTTCAGTTCCACCTGAAAAATTTCGATCCGATCCTTGCGGGGGAAAATGGTAATCTTATCCAGATCCTGCAGAATCAGCGTGTCCATCTCATCCAGGCCATAGCGCCGTGAGGGAGCATTAATACGCTCAAAGAGTATCGCCCCGCGATCCGCCGTGGCGTTGAGCGTAAACAGTGAAAGAAGATCCCCCGCCGATTCCCCCTGCTTGAGAGGGATATGCCCGGACAGGGTTCCCTGAATATCTCCGGATACAAAGACCCACTCCGTGGCAAAGGGAACGCGAATATTCTGCCCGCCCGCAACATAGGGATTCTGAGAAAGATCACCCCCGTTGATATACCGCAGAATATCATATGTTGTGCGCCGGCCGTCAGGTTCGGTGACAACGATATTGCGGCTGTCAATACTGTCCAGCGCCGGCAGTCTGCCTCCGGCGGCAGTCTTGATCACATCCAGCACCCGCTGATCCGGGGAAACACGATAGGTTCCCGGAGCAACTCCGGCACCGCTGATACTGACTGCAACTTTCTCTGCCGTGGTTTCATATGCACCGCTATAGGCCGCTGCACCGCAGACACAGAGCAGCACCGTCAGGAAAAAACGTTTCATGAATGACCTTCACCCGTATGAATTGTAAAATGAAAAACAATATAATTCAGCCCCCGCACAGATGCAACGACCCTGCTGCTTTTTTAACATCATCCTTACAATTGTTTAATCTCTTTTTCCACCTTTTTCTGTGCAAAACATGTATATTGTAAACGGAGTAATTATCAGTATTTACATTTTGTATTCGCATGTATGCAGCAGCACTTTGCACATGCCCGGGAGGATACACAGTGATGAACAACAGCACCCTTGCCTTCTTTCGTAATATCTACCGCATAACGGATATTTTCCTGCTCTTTCCCGCCCTGTACCTGGCCGGGCAACTCCGCTTCGGTCACTTCAGTTTTGACAAGGATACGCAGCTGCTCTACCTCATATCTCTCGTTGTATGGTACGGGGCAACCAAACTCTCCGACTTTTATTCACGCAGCCCCTGGCATGAGCCCCTTGAACGGGTCCGCAAATACGGAAAAACCATTTTGCTTTTTGTCATACTTCTGCCGGTTTCAGGCTATCTCTTTCGCGGCATGCCCTACTCACGGCTGGTATTCTTTTACACGGCCCTCTTTCAGCTGCTCCTGATTCTTGCAGTTCACCCGTTACTCAACCGTCTGCTGCACCATTTCCGTCATACGGATCACTCCGCCCGGCGTACCCTGATTGTCGGAGCAGGAACCCTGGGGCGGGAAGTGGGCCGGGAAATACTCCTGCACCGCGAACTGGGCATCACTCTTGCCGGCTATGCTGACGACAAAAAAACCGGCCATGACATTCTCGGTCCCACGGACAAAATCCCCGAACTCATTCGGGAATATCGCATTCAGGAAATCATTCTTGCCCTGCCCTTTCATTATAACGCAGTAATCAACAGACTGGTCAGCAAGCTCGATCAAATCGGCGTACGCGTGCATTTTGCCCTGGATTATGCCCGATGGTACAGTTTTCCCGTTTCCCTGCGCATCTTTGGCACCATGCCCCTGCTCACGGTGCGGGATTTTCCCCTGGATCTGATCGGCAATCGCTGCAAAAAACGAAGCATTGATATTCTTCTTTCCGCCGGGGCACTTCTGTTTCTCCTGCCGCTCTGGGGCATTATCGCTCTGCTCATAAAGGTGACATCCCCGGGGCCGGTCTTTTTTGTGCAGGAGCGAACCGGCTACAACCAGAAGAGTTTCATGTGCTATAAATTCCGCTCCATGAGCGCAGGTTCCCGCTCAGACGCAGATTCTCAGCAGGCACAGGCCCGGGACCCCCGCATAACCCCACTGGGGGCATTCATGCGCAAATACAATATCGATGAACTGCCGCAGCTGATCAATGTTCTGCGCGGCGAAATGAGCCTGGTCGGTCCGCGACCGCACATGCTTGCCCATACAGCGGAATTCCGCTCGCGAATACCCGAATACATGGCCCGGCATTTTGTCCGCCCGGGAATTACCGGCTGGGCGCAGGTCAACGGGTGGCGCGGGCCGACGGATACGGACGAAAAACTTTCCAAGCGGGTTGAGTTTGATCTGGACTATCTGGAAAACTGGTCGATCTGGCTTGACCTTAAAATAATGTGGATGACCCTGGGCTCGCGGGCTCCGGAAGTCGAATAGTTCTCATGTAACCATTAAAAACGGAGGTTTGATATGACAAACCATACTTGTTCTTTCAGAGCACTGATCCTTGCAATCCTGCTTGTAATTGGTGCTGCAGAAGCAAATAATATTAATACGGGCGGCCAGAAAGGTGCCCTTCGTACAACCAGTGCCTACGCCCTGGGCAAAGGCAGCATCAACACGGGTCTCTCCATCAAGGGTGACGTGGCGTACCGCAATCTTACCGTACAGGGCAGCGAAGAAACGGCGATTCTCATTTCAGAGAACCTCTTTTTCGGTTACGGCGTAACCAACTGGATGGATCTTTCCCTGGATATCCCCGTATATCAGGATATCTGGGAAGGCCATACGGAAAATGCCTCCGGTTTTGGTGACATCCAGGCGGGCATCAAACTGATGCATCCCGGCCTGCTTCCCAACGCCCCTCTGCGGGTCTCCTATCTGCTGCGGACGACCATACCCACCGGCTCCGATGACTACGGCTACTTCCCCCGTCACAGTTACTACACCTCCAACCGGTATCCCGAGGTCAATGATCCGTACTCCAGCGGCGGACTGAGCCTCAATCCCATGATGGTCTGGACTCTTGACATGACCAAGCTGAAAGAGAGCCGCCCCGTTCTGATGGATCTGAACCTCGGTGTTACCGCCATGGTGCTGAACCAGAACGAGAACAATTACCCCCAGGATAATTCCGCCCTCGTTGGTAATTTTGCGCTCTCCTACCTTGCCTCGGAACAGCTTACCCTACTTATGGATATTTACGGAGAAAGCCGCTTTGTGCATTATCTGAATGATGGGATCACCCTGGAAAAATTCTTCCGCAATATCAATAACGACCAGGTGTATCTTTCCCTCGGTGCCAGATACACCGATGCAAAGGGAATGTACTACGGCCTTGCTGCGGATATCTCCCTTTCCGACCGCAACTACAAAACGCAGTGGGAAATTACCGATGATGACGGGCGTCCCTTCACCTACGAAACCTCCCCTGCTCCGACCATCGGCCTGACAGCAACGGTGGGTTTTTCAAAGCTCGGTGCGGAATCAGATCCCGATTACGACTACATTCCCACCGTGGATGACAGCTGCCCCTACGAAGCTGAGGATTACGACGGATACGAGGATGAAGACGGCTGCCTTGATAAAGTGCATGAAACAGACACTGTGATCATCACCGAAACCGATACAGTCATGGTTATAAAAAAGGATACCGTCCGTATCACCCAGGAAGCTGAACAGATTCTTACCTACAATGTTATCACTCTTCCTTCGGTCAACTTCAAAGCAGGTTCTGCCGAACTGACTGCCGGCTCTTCGCGCATGCTCAATGAAGTTGCCGCAGTGCTGAAAGAACACCCGGATATCCGCATGGAGATTCGCGGATACACGGATATTACCGGTAAGAAGGAACTGAACCAGCGCCTTTCCAAAGAGCGGGCCCTGGCCGTAGGTATGTATCTTGTACGCCAGGGAATCGAAAAGAAACGCCTGCGTCCTGTGGGCATGGGCGAAGCCGACCCCATTGCTGACAATGACTCCCCCATGGGACGTGTTCTCAACAGACGTGTCGAACTGAAACGGATTCAATAAACCACCCCGTTCAGTTCACCGGGAATTCCCGCTGCCTGCGGGAATTCCTCTTTTTTCGCCCTCCTCATTTCCATCACATATTTTACGGATCACCTCAAAAGGAATCTCTTTGATGATGAAACGCATCTTTGTATTACTCCTTATCTGTGCACCTCTGTGTTCTGCTACGACGGAGTACCGCTTCTGGGCTCGGCCGGGGATCACGGCAATCAATACCGGCCTCGGCCCGATATGGAGTTACCACGGGGGAGCAGCGGGAATCACCCTGCGCCGGAAACACAGCTTCAGTCTTGACATGCGCCTCATGAACGATGTGGAAAACACCGAATACTATTATGACAGTATCACTCACGCTCCTTCCTGGCGTGATGATATCCACCATTACGGCAACCTCTATCTCAGCTACGCCCGGCAGTGGCATCCCTTTCAGCAGTATTTTGTTGCCCTTGGCATCTCTGCGGGATTCAAATACGCCGAATACGATCGTAACTGGGACACCACGGTAACAACCCGATTCCGCCGCGGACCGGATGCCGCTGTTACTGAGGGCAAACTGCACCTGCGCCACGAAGCAGAAGGCCGGTTTACGGGATTTGGCGGACCCTTTCTCAAAAGCGGCTTCGGTGTTGACCCACTCTTTCTTACGGTAATTCTCCGTCTGAATATGGGCATTCTGGAAAACTGGGGGTATTTTTCTGCACGGGAAGCAGATGTATCAGAGGTATTTTTTAAACAGGATTATTCCGTCGGGGATATCGAAATTGCCCGGGCCGGCTGGCATGGTAACACGGGCTCACGCCTGTTTTCAAAAAAAACAATCATGCCCGAACTCACCTTTGCCCTGACTGTTCTGTTTTAAATGTTTTCGGAAAACAGCAGTTTCAGGACAGCAGGTTCTTCTGTAAAGATCACCGGAAATTCCCGCAGCACCGCAACCGTCATTATTAGATTCCACAGTTGGATCTGCTTTTCATACATTTTGAGGAGATCGGAGCGGGACTGATGCCCGATTGATTCGGCTGCCACCGATACATCAGTATCGCCTTGACGGATCAGTATTGTTCCCCATGGCTGAAAAGCAAGCCCAATGCCAGTCAGAGTGGGTCGCCCCAATACAACCAAAGGAAAGATCCTCTCATTTCGGGATACCCTGTCCTGCCATGCCAAGGTGCTTTGCACAATGCCTGGACAAACTACCAGACGGTACACCATCAGACGTCCGGTACAATATCA
>JBNJDQ010000110.1:0-8125 GCA_051745065.1 Fibrobacterota bacterium | reverse complement strand
GCATCAGCATCGGCGATAATATCAATTATCCAGGAAATGGCGCCAAGCTCATTTCCGTCCCAGTTGTCAGAATAATAGGACTGGGAAAGATTCAGGCTGGAATTCAGAGTCAGTTCCCAGGGGTGTTGCGCTTTCTCCTCCTGTGCCGCAAGGAGAGCGGCCAAAAGGAAAACCGCCGCGGCAGTCATTTTTTTAAACATAGGTTGAATCTCCTTTATAAGTTGTATCAAGATATTCCTTGAGATGATCCATATGACTTTCCTCTTCATCGGCAAGACGCGTAAAGATCCGGCGCAGAGCATCAAAATGCGCCTTCTGTGCAAGGGAGCGGTAAAACAGACTTGTCTGTCGTTCCTGTTCAATCAGCTGATTGATCAAATCGCGCGAAGCACTTGTTGTATCCTCCGCCCTAAGATTAACGGCCACACGGGGAGAGTATGACGTATCAAGCCGTGCGGCATGGGAGGCCATATCCGCGGAAAGATCATTCAGATGGGCAAGATGCTGCGCTTCCTCTTCGGCAAGATGCAGAACCGTACTGCGCAGAGTTCCCTCCGGCAGAGTTTCTGCAAGGCGTTCATAGGCCCGCAGGGAATCCTCCTCAAAGCCCTTTGCCAGAGAAAGAACCGACCGTTCAACAAACCCCGCATGGAGTTCGCCCTCCGAAGATTCGGTGGTTTTTGCGGAGGGACTGAAGGCGGAAACAAGCATTAATACACCAAATACAAGAAAGAGAACCCCTGCTGCAATTTCCAGAGCGATATCGGGCACATACCGTTTCAGAAAAGTTCCCGCAACAATGGCGAGAAACGTCGACAAAACCAGGGCTACAGAAGCGCCGGCAAAGACAGAAAAAACTGAACGTTTCCCTGCAGTTGCTGCCATAACGGCAAATTGCGTCTTGTCCCCAAGTTCTGCCAGAAAAATTAATCCAAAGGTACTGAAAAAAATCTTCCAATCCATAATGCCGTCCCCGCATAAAAAACAAATATAGTTTGCTTCACCGTCTATGACAAGCAGATCGTAACAAAAACCGCATCCTTCATCGTCCAACGCCGGCAAGGGAAAAAAGGATAATCTCTTCTGCCCCTGCTTTGCGCAGAGCCGCTGCACAGCTGTGCAATGTGGCTCCCGTAGTCATAACATCATCCACCAGCAGTACCGAAGCACCCTCTACTGCCCCACAACAGATGAAGGCTTTTTTCATATTGGCCATACGTCTGTGCCGGTTCTTATGTGTTTGTGATGCCGTTGCCCGCCGGCGGCGCAAAGGGGTTTGCACGGGAATTGCCGTATGCCCTGAGAGAGTATCGGCGAGTTTCCGTGACTGATTATACCCCCTGCGCAGAAATCTTCTCCAGTGCAGGGGGACGGGGACAATCATATCCGCCCGAAATATCTGTCCGGGCAGAGTATGGGAAAGGGCTGCCCGAAGCAGCTGCTGAGAGGGAGCGTGAATATTTTCATACTTGAGCATATGCACTGCCCGCTGCACCGGACGGGAAAACCCATAGCAGGAAAAACGGTGGATTTTTTCTTTTGTATCGGGACACCACTCATAGGGAACATTTTCGGGATCCGTAAGAATCCGCAGACAGAGCGGGCAGAAATGGGGCGCACCGGCCACAGCAGTCCCGCAGTCGGGACAATGCGAAGGATACACTGCATCAAGAAACGCCCCGGCGGCTTTTTGCAGAATATCAGTGATTACGCCGATACTGATTTTGTGCAAGTTCATCGAGAAACTCCTGCTGACGACGGTCGTATTCTTTTTTCCATTGGGCATACTGTTTTTCCCGCAGTTTTTCCAAAGCTTTACGCCGCTGTGTGGCTGTTTCAACACGTTTCTGAATCAGGCGTATATCGTATTCAACCTCGGAGATATCGCGGTTTTTGAGAATAATGGCCCGCTTTAACTGATTCCGCCACGAAACGGAATAGCGCAAACGCCGTGCATCAACATGGGACCGCTCAGTACGCTGCTGCTCAATAAAATCCTGATACTCTTTCTGTGCATGGTGCAGCAGATTTCGTTCCTCCTGAATTTCACGTTCCTTCTCTGCAAGCTCATTAAGTACCTTTTCCTCTTCCATCATGCGTAGCTGCAAAAGTGTTTCCAGAGTAAAGTGAAATGCCTGCATCAGCCGGTTCCGTCAAAAAGTGCTGTGATCATATTCCGTGATTCCTCAAAAGTAAAGGCTTCATCAATTCCCTGCTGCAGAAAGGCGTTCATACGATCAATAAGCGCAATGGCTTCATCAATTCGGGGATCACTCCCCTTTTCATAGGCGCCGATGCTGATAAGGTCTTCATTTTTGGCATACACAGCCATAATATCACGCAGACGGGCCACATTGGCAGCATGTTCAGGATCGATAACATCCTTCTGACAGCGTGAAACACTGTGAAGCAGATCCACGGCGGGATAATGATTCCTACTGGCCAGATCCCGGGAAAGAAGAATATGCCCATCCAGAATTCCCCGGACAGCATCAGCGACCGGTTCATCCATATCACCGCCTTCAACAAGAACTGTGTACAATGCCGTAATCGATCCCGTATCGGAATTTCCCGAACGTTCCAGAAACTGCGGAAGAAGGGCAAAGACCGAAGGCGTATACCCCTTTGAAGCGGGCGGCTCACCGATAGTCAGGCCGATTTCGCGCTGAGCCATGGCAAGGCGCGTAACGGAATCACACATCAGCATCACCCGCTTGCCGCGATCACGAAAATATTCAGAGATTGCCGCACCGACCATGGTGCATTTCACCCGAATCAGGGCGGGCTGATCAGATGTTGCCACAATCACCACGGAGCGCTCCAGGCCGCGGGGCCCCAGGTCACGCTCGATAAATTCGCGCACTTCCCGGCCGCGCTCCCCAACCAGAATAATGACGTTTACATCGGCCTGACAGTTTTTGGCAAGCATCCCCAACAGAACACTCTTACCGACACCGCTGCCCGCAAAAATACCCATGCGCTGACCTTCGCCCACGGTGAGGGCGCCGTCTATCACCTTGATGCCTGTTTCAAAAACAGAATCAATCCGTTTGCGTTTCAGGGGATCTGGAATTTCTGAAGTAATCACCCGTTCATCCGTATACTGAAGCGGGCCGCCGGAATCCATGGGCTCCCCCACACCGTTTAAGACCCGCCCCAGCAGACCGTCTCCCACTTTGACAGTCATGGCCTTGCCCGTACTGACCACTGTATAGCCGGGTTTCAGGCCGTGTATTGTACCCAGGGGCATCAAGAGTGTATCGTTGCGACTGAACCCGACAACTTCAGCGCGGCCCACAGAGCGGCCTTCACGGTTAAGAAGTGTACAGACCTCCCCGATGGATGCCGCCGGTCCGGAAGAACGGATCAGAAGACCGATTACTTCGATAATCCTGCCCCGGACAACAACGGTTTCACTGCTGGCAATAGATCGGGCCAGGGAGGAAATAAACTCATTCATGGGAAAAGGTATCGTCGGAAGAATCATCGCCGCTGTCAAGAAAAGCATCACTGATGATACTGCGTACCGCCCGAAGCCTGCTCTCTCGTGTCACATCGATAACCCCGGTATCTGTTTCAACAAGACACCCGCCGGGAGATACCGCATCAGAGGAACTGACAGAAACATCAAGAATCGTATCACGACGCTGTTTGATTTCCTCAATACGCCGGCTGACAACGGGATAATCCCCGGAAGCAACACGGATTTCTATGGCGCTTTTGCCGGCAATAAAGCCCAGGGCCTTGTTGACGGCACGATTGACCATGTCACGGTCGAATTCTGCCGCCCGGTCAATAATTTTTTCAGCAATAATCACGGAAAGATCCACCACATCACGCTGGAAAGAGCGGATATGTTCTTCTCTGTCAGCAAGCTGGCTGCTCAGGGCATTGGAAAGCTGAAGAGAAAACTCCTCCCGCAGGGATGCAATCTGCTCCTCCATGTCCCGGTCATGCTGCTCTTTGGCAGCCTTTCTGCCCGCAGCTTCACCTTCATCATAAGCCGCAGCACGTTCCTCCTCCAGCTGTGACTGAAGGGATTTTACCTGCTTTTCCAGCTCCAGAATACGTTTTTCATCGGCAAGGATCTGCTTTTCTGAACGGTCAAAGAGATCATCCTCCTCCACAGATACACGTGCAGAAGAGTGGCCTTCAAAACCGGACTCATCTGAAGGCTGTACCGGAACCTCGTCGGGATGACTGCTGAACACCTCCGGAATATGCGACGAAAAGGCACCGCTTCCGTTCTTTGCCTGTTTCCGCTTAAGTATACGCTTGATCCCCACCAGAGCGGGATCTTTGCGCTTCATCAGTTCATCAATAAGATGGGATGTATCGTCATTTTCCTGCTGCATGCGCACCAATCCTATACAATAACATCATCATCACCACCGCGTCCACTGATGAAAATCTCGCCTTCTTCTTCAAGCTGACGCACCTTGTCAACAATCTGCTGCTGGGCTTCCTCTACATCCTTGAGACGTACAGGCCCCATAAACTCAATTTCTTCACGGAGCATGTCACCGGCTCGGCTTGACATATTATTAAAGAATTTCTCCTGAATTTCCTCAGATCCGCCTTTAAGAGCAATGGCAAGATTCTTGGAATCAATATCCTTCATCAGACGGCGCATGGAGGTATCATCAAGGAGGAGAATATCCTCAAAAACAAACATTAGATTTTTGATTTCCGTTGCCAGATCGGGGCTTTCCCGCTCAAGATTCTCAAGAATATTCTTTTCAGCAGCACGGTCGACACTGTTGAGAATCTCCGCAACAGCTTTGACCCCGCCGATTTCGGAAATATCCCCGCCAAAAAGGGTCTTGACCTGTTCCAGAAGAACCTCTTCAACAAGGTTCAGGGTACTTGGCGAAACACTTTCCATCGTGGCAATACGCGAGGCAACGTCAACCTGCACCTCCTGCGGGAGTTCGGAAAGAATAGAAGAGGCATGATCCGGCCCCATATGGGCAAGGAGGAGAGAAATTGTCTGCGGATGCTCTTTACGCATAAAGTTCACCAGCTGTGCCGGATCAACTTCCTCAAGGAGATTAAATCCCGTGGTGCGGATCTGTTCATGGACCCGCTGCATAATCTCCTTGGCACGACGCGGACCGAGAGCTTCTTCAAGAATCTTCTGTGCGTAGTCGGAACCACCCTGGGATATGTACTGATAGGCCACGGAAAGGGTGCTGAATTCATCGAGAACAGCTTCACGGACTTCCGGAGTAACATCCTGCAAACGGGCAATCTCCGTGGTCAGGGTTTCCACTTCATCTTCGTCGAGATGTTTCAAAACCTCCGTGGACGTATCGCTGCCCAGGGCGACCATAACAACCGCCGCTTTTTTCGGGCCGGAAATACCTGCAAGGATTTTACTTCGTTCTTCATCTCCGGTAATATTATGCACACAGAGCTCCGCTGGTTGAAGTCAGAACTACATAATACCTTTTGCGGCATAATAATTCAACATATTTATGCCTTTTCGCGCCCTCCGACGTGACCTTCGCTCAGCCAGTCGCGGATAATCTTGGCAACATTATCCGGATCATTTTCAGCCATGACCTCGGCTTTTTCGAGGAGCTCATTTGACCGGGCTACATTTTCGGGTATCTCCACAATCTCTTCTTCATCTTTAATATCCTTGGGAAGTTCCACCTCGGGCATGGGCGGATTCATCGCTTCGGCCATGGCTTTACCGATATTAACGATAACAATGACGGCGGCAAGAATAATCCCTGCAAGAATGGAATAGTTTACAATATCTCGGGTTTTGAATCCCGCCTGTGCTGTTTCGGTCTCAAACTGCCGCTCAAAGGAGTTGTCAAACTGCATGGACTCCACGGAAATCTGATCCCCCCGGGCAAGATCAAAGCCAACCGCACTTTTAATCGCGTCCTCAAAGCCGGTTAACTCTTCCTGACTGCGTGGAACAAAAACCTCTTCCCCTTCGTCGTTCTCCGAATAGGTTCCATTTACCACTACGGCCACGGATAGACGTTTGACGTTACCGATTTCCTTCACCACATGTTCAACAGTCTTATTGATTTCATAGTTACTGACAATGTTTTCTGTTTCCTGATCCCCGTCGGGAGCATTTTCTATGGCCGTTTCGCTGATCTCCTCGGATCGAACAACCCTGCTTTCCGGATCAAAGATATCCGAAGTCTTCTCAATGCGGTCAAAATCCAGATCGGCATCCACGGTGATTGAGGCATTTCCCGGGCCAACAACGCGGTTGAGGAGACGCTCAACCTTGCCGGCAAGCTGTTTTTCAACCTGGCTTTCGATCTCAATATTACGGGCACTGACCCCTGCCGGCTCATCCTCTCCGTAGGCAGATGAAAGCAAGCGCCCCTTTGAATCAAGGATGGAAACATTTTTGCGCTTGAGCCCTTCCACACTGGAAGATACAAGAAAACTGATTCCCCGTATCTGATCCTTGCTGAGAGACCCGGCCCCGCGCATTTTAAGGGTTATCGATGCTTTGGCCGCCTTGTCATCCGAATTAAAGAGGGTGTTTTTCATGAAAACAAGATGCACCCGTGCCCTGCTGATTTTATCCAGCGCTTCAATGGTACGGGTAAGTTCACCTTCCAGAGCCCGGCGCGCCTTAATATTCTGCTCAAAATCGGTCATGCCGAAACTGTTTTTATCAAAGAGTTCATAGCCGTTGGTACTCCCTGCGGGAAGCCCCTCCCGCGCCAGGAGCATCTTCGCCTTGTAGTACACCTCATTTTTTACGTACACATCACGACCGTCATTTCTCAGCTCCGGCTCAAATTCTGCCGTTTCAAGCTGCTCAACGACATCGGCCATCTCCTCGGTGGAGACATTGCGGAAAAGCAACTTCATATCCCCCTTTGAGGAGGAACCGCCGCTGCTCCAAAAGAGCAACGTAAACAGGCCCATGGCCATAAATACAAGAAGCGAGGATATAATTACCCGCTGCTGAAGAGACAGTTTCTGCCAAATATCCGACAGCTGTGATATTAACTGTTTAAAAAATTCACCCATGGGTAGCGCCCCTTATTTCTTTAGAGTCTCATACGCATTACTTCATCGTATGCGCTGATAACTTTTTTACGCATCTCCATCATCATATTGAAGGCCGTTTTCGCTTCCTGCGCAGTATTCATCACCTCATGAATATCTGATGTCTCTCCGGATACAAGGCGCCGCACGGAATCATCGGCCTTGTTCTGCAGAGAATTCACATCGCTTATGAATCCGTTCAGGGTATCCTTGAAACGTGTGGAACCTTCCGGAACCCGGCTTTTTTTGCCGGTTTGCAGGGTTTGTCCGGTTTTGCCTGCACCGCGAAGAGGATCTATACTATTCATTCAAACCTCCCTGCAGAGTCGTCGGTAAAATATATTCACTATGCATACATATCCACCTTTTTCCCCAGAGGAACCGACTTGGCAGGAGCGGACGTTTTCCCCCCGCCGTACAGCCGCTCAAACATATTCCCTGCGGTGGAACCGGCAAAGGAACGACCACGGGGTACCGTACTGCGCGCCTCTTTTGCCGGTGCAGAACTGCTCTGCCGGGCGCTGCGGACAGCTGACTGAAACCGTTCCAAACGAGCTGAATAATCTGATTGTCCAATCTGCATAAGCTACCTCGTTATATCTTAAGTCCTTCCAGAAGCATGGATTTTGTCGAATTGAAAGCCGTACTGTTTGCTTCATAGGCCCGGCTTGCAGAGATCATTTCGGCCATTTCCTCCACAATATTGATATTGGGCATGGCAACGTATCCCTCGTTATTGGCATCAGGGTGGCCCGGGTTATGAACCATTTTCGAAGGGCGCGAATCCTTGCGGATCTCCGCAACCCGCACCCCTCTGCCGGTTTTAAGACTCTGCAGAGATTCTTTATAATCACGAATGTTGAAATGGTTTTCATTCGTCACAGTGCCACCAAGCTTACTGTCCGTTGCATAATTGCGGAGTTTCATGTCCCCTTCAGCCTGAAAGACCGGAAATTCACGCCGGTACGGACCACCTTCGGGAGTGCGGGTGGTTTCTGCATTGGCAAGATTGGAGGTTACCGTATTCTGACGGACCCGCTGCGCACGCATACCTGATGCGCTGATGCGTAATCCTGAAAACATTCCGGAT
>JBNJDQ010000109.1:0-8140 GCA_051745065.1 Fibrobacterota bacterium | reverse complement strand
ATACCGTAGATTTCCTGCAGGGTGCGCAGATTTTTCATCAGGCTGTCCCTGTTTGTGCCAATTTGAGCACTGTCTGCGGGGTTGAGTGCGACAAGATCCCTGGCCAGGGATTTAATCATGTACGCAGTGTTGGTTGCTGAAAGCCAGATGAAGGGGTTGGTTTTGCCCGAAGGAAGTGACAGCCGGGCCGGACGGGGGGTTCCTTTTCGCAGGGAGAGTGACGGATCCAGTTCCACGACACGGATATTCTTTTCCCGCACTCTCGGGAAGAGCGCATCTTCGGAGATGGTGTTGCGAAATCCGGCCACAGCATCGATATTATCGGCAATACTGTCGATGAAAGAGCCTTTTTGCTGCAGCAGGCCAGGCAGTTCGTTCCGTGTGGTCCGGTTGTTTCCCAGGGTGATAATGTCAATATCGGTTTCAGTGCAGAGCGGTTTCAGCAGTGATGCCGTAAGGGGCAGGGCAGTCAGTATAGTGCAGCCTTTCTCTGAATGTACAGAGGGCTTTTTTTTCGGAGCACATCCGAAGATTGTCAGCAGAATCAGCAGGAATGATGTATACTTTTTCATACGGGTACCTCGTATTATGTAGATTCTATCACAGTAAAAATAGTATATTGTTTATATTGTATTGTACGTGTTACCGAAAAAACAGGGTTTAATGGAACGAAAAAAACATAAAACAGGGGTCTACCGAACAGAATATGATTCAGTTGTCTCCCTGCCCGACGGAGCTCGGGAAATTCCACTCGGATCCGGGGTTATCAAAGAGATAATCGGACAGGGAGGGAGTGCCGTTGTTTATAAAATATGGAATGAGCAACTGGGGATATTCCGGGCGGTAAAACTTCTGCGCCCCACCGCCTCCACTGAAAGCCGGGATCGGTTCTCCCGGGAGATAAAAATTCTGGCGCAACTGAACCACCCCAATATAATCAATGTTCATTCTGTGGGGGAGTGGAACGGTCTGCCCTACATCGAGATGGACTATGTTGACGGGACATCCCTGGAAGGCCTTATCAGCGAAATGGGGCCTTTTCCCATATCCGTCGTGATTGCCATGGGGCTTTTTATTGCCCGGGCTCTGGATTATACCCACAGCCATAAGTACCGAATACATAATGTCGAGTACATCGGTTTGCTTCACCGTGATCTTAAACCGGCAAATGTTCTCCTGCCCAAGCGCGATGTTCTGCGCCTGACCGATTTCGGAGTAGCCTCCTTCAGCACGGTAACCGTGACCAATACCAGTCAGACCGGTCGGGTAACGGGCTCCATGCAGTATCTTGCACCGGAACAGCTCGGAGAGGGCATGGTGGATCACCGCTCGGATATTTTTTCCTTTGGCTGTATTCTCTATGAAATGATAACCGGGGAGCGCGCCTTTCCTGAAAGACATGTTGCCAAACTCGTGAAGCAGCGCGTTCAGAATCATTATACCCCCATTGCCCGTCTGCGAAAAAAGGTTCCGGCGGTTCTTGTAAACCTTGTCGAATCATGTATGTCTCTGAATCCCTCCGGTCGTCCCCGTTCAGTAAAATCCATGCTGACGGATCTTGAAGAGATGTATAAACGTATTGACGATCGGCGCCCCGAGGCAATAATCCGCAGTTTTATTAATGGAGAGGATGTGGGAGATCGGGTGCATATTTCCGGGCTGCGTGAGAAGATATCCCGCAGCGGCCGTTTTTTTACGACGGTGCAGGGTTTTTTTCTCGGTGCGGTTTCCATTGCCTTTATTGCCACGTTGCTGGTCATTTTTATCCACCGCAAAAGAGGCAGTGAAACCATGCCCTATGCGCGGCAGCAGTCTGCTCAGAGCGGGCAGCAGAGTCGGGAGCAGAAGCATATTCCCAATCCTGTTCTGGACAGCCTCATGTATCTGCATGATACGCGGGATACATTTGCAATTATTTCCAAGCTTGATAACGAAAAGGAATATGCTCTTCTCCTGGACGTGGTAAACAGGCTGCCCCTTAATATGAAAGCCCGCAAGGGAATCCGCGTTCGCAAGCATCGTGCCCTCACGGAGGTTGGCGGTGAAAGTTATTCCTACTACAGTAACAATTTTATCAGTGACGGTGAATATCTTTTCGATAAGGGCAAATATCTTTGCTCACAGGAAGAGTACCAGCGGGCAATCTGGGTGCTTCACGATGCCCTTTCGACTCCTTCACTTCTAATAAATCAGCGTGAATTTAAAATAATGGTACGCCATCAGATTGCGCAGGCAGCCACGGCTATTGCTTCAGGCTCCAATGAAAGCCGCGATTACCGCCGGGCCTATGCGCAGTGGGACAGTCTGTCCATGCTTATGCAGGACAGGGAATACCATCCCCTTTATAAGGAAGCATCCCGGAAAAAAGAACGTATCAGCATGATTCTGCGGAGGGATAGTGAATAGTTATATTGAAACTGATGAAGAGCTGAAACAGGTCTGTACTGTACTGAAAAAATCTTCATGGCTTGCAGTGGATACCGAGTTTATGTGGACACGGACCTATTTTCCCATTCTTGCTCTGATCCAGGTCTGCGGGGATGCGGGAGCCTGCATAATTGACTATCCGGCATTAAACGATCTTTCCCCTCTTGCAGATATTTTTGAGGATTCCTCCATTGTAAAAGTATTTCATGATGCCGGGCAGGATGTTTCAATTCTCAACCATAACCTGAATATTACTATGCATTCAGTTTTTGATACACAGCGTGCTGCGGCCATGGATGGTCAGCGGGAGTCGCTCTCTCTTGAAAAATTAGTGCGCATATACACCGGTGTCAGCCTGTCGAAATCCCAGACGCGGACTGACTGGCTCAGGCGGCCGCTTAATCCCTCTCAGATAGAATACGCCCTGGACGATGTTCGTTATCTTGTCGGTATTGCAAAAACAATTCTCCATCATGCGGAAAGCCGTGGATCCCGGGCATGGATCATGGAGGAGATGAAACTTTACGAGGATTACAATATCTTCTGTTATGAGGATACTCTTAAACGGCAGTTTCTGAAAAATGCCTCCCGGGTATCTGCCAAATACCGGGAAAATCTGTACCGTCTTATTGCCTTTGTTGAACAGGAGGCACGCAGCAGAGATGTCAGCAGGCAGCGAATACTCAGTCGGGATGTGCTGCCTTCTTTGGCAAAGGGAAAATTTTCCGATGCTGCGGGGCTCAGCAAAAGGTCCCGCCTCTCTCCCAAGAAAATCAAACAATACGGGGAAGCCATCATTGCGGCCCTGAACAACAGTGATGAAACGATACCGCCGGAGTTTTCCGCTTCGGTTAAGCCGTCGGGAGATCGCGGAAACCGTACCCTTTGGTTGACAACGCTCCTGAACATGGTTATCTACAGCGTTTGCCGGACCTACGCCGTGGATTACAGTGTTGTCTGTTCCCGCAGCACCTGCGCTGATATGGTTGCCCGTTACATGGCAGAAGGTGTACTGCCCTCTTTTGACGGCTGGCGGGGAGAGATGCTGAATGCCTATATTTCGGATTTTTTTGCGGGGAATCTCTCTTTGAAATATGATGAGAAGAATATTGTGAATCTTGTGGATTTAAATGAGGAGTAGTATGTTTTCGTTTTGTAAAAAGAACTCAAGTTATATTATGCTTGCCGGTATTGTGATTCTCGGCGGGCTTTTCTTCTGGCGTTTTAATAAACCTCTGAATACAGAGCATATCGGTATTCTTGTTCTCGGGTTGGTTATTTATGTCTACGGGCGCATCTGTGCGTTTCTGGATAAACAGGACCGTAAGCAGGACAGAGACCGCCGGTGAATCTGACTGATATCCTGGCACCCGGTGATATCTTTTTCTCCCCTTCGCAGACGAAAGGGGCGCTTTTTCGGGAGCTCTCCCGTCATTTTGCCCTGTATCGGGACTGCAGTCTGACTTATGAAGAAATTTATCATGCCTTCTGTGAGCGGGAACGTGAAATGACTACGGGCATCGGTTTCGGAGTGGCATTTCCCCACGGCCGGCCTGGTGAACTGAGTCAGCCTGCTGCACTTTTCTGCAAAGTCAGTTCAGGAATAGCCGATTATGCGCCACTTGACGGACTGCCGGTTCGGTATGTCTTTGCCCTTTTGACACCGGCCCATGAGAAGGTTCTTCATACGGAATTGCTTTGCGCTGCAGCGGCGGCACTTCGATCGAAAGAGGTTCGCCGGTATATTGACAGGGCGCAAACGTCCGGGGAAATTTACAAACTATTTGCATCGAATGCTCCGGAGACCGTCCATTAAGCTGTTGCGTATTGTATATTCCCCCTCTCTGTAGAGCAGTATAATAATGACAAAAGGGTATTTCATGAAGTATCTTTTACCGGTTTTTCTTGTCCTTCTCACCTGCAGCCGGCAGAATGAAGATTCCCCAAAAAAGGGGGCGTATATTGCCCGGGTTGGTTCCAGTATCCTGCGGGAAGATGACATGGAGCGCCGTCTTTCTTACGCAGCAACTCCGCAGGAACGGATTGATTTTACTGAAGAGTGGATCAATATGGAGCTCCTTTCCCGCAAAGCCCGTGAAGCAGGGCTCCATAAAGATACTTCCTTTATACGACAGAAGCGTCTTTTATCGCGTAATCTTCTTGCCATGATGTACCTCAATGAACATATAGATTCGGCGTACTTCGGCGTGGATTCCACGGATGTTGCCAACTACTACAATGCATACCGATCCGAGTTTGAGCGACCGGAAGAGTATATTTCCTACGAAATGCTTGCCTACAATAACGCCCAGCGCGCCTGGCGGGTCAGGAAAAATCTTACGGCGGATAATTTTTCTGTGTATATCAGAAAAAACTATGCTGATTCTGCCTATAAAAGCACTCAGCCGGAGCCCAAATCCCTTTTGCAAAAGAAAGGATGCGCCTTTCTCACGGATATCAGAACCGGTGGTATTGCCAGTCCACGAAATGTCAACGGAATGATTCATATTTATCACGTGAAATCGAAATACAAAAAGGGGTCCGCCTTTTCTCTTGATGAAGTGAAAAACAAGGTGGCGTCCCGTGCGCGATACAGAAAGCATAAAGCTGTTGTTGACAGTTTTATGCAGGAGTTGCGCAAAAGTTCGGAGTACCAGTTTAACCGCGAATACTTCGATTCTGCTGTTTCTGAAAATGAAAATCCTTAAATCGGAAGGTGTTTGCATGATGCAAAAATGGCTAACCACACTTTTTCTGGCACTGTGCACTGCAGCCGTAGTCAGTGCTGATGACGGCATAGCAGCTGTCGTTGGCGATTCAGTTATTCTGGAATCTGAGGTGGAGGAGGCTGTGGCCCTTCGCCCGCAGTCAGGCGGTCAGTCTGATCGTCTGCTTCAGAATATGACCTATGAAAATGTGCTCTCTGAGATGATAGAGAGTCTTGTACTTACGGTTCATGCCGAACAGGACAGTATGATTTCAATCCCCGACAGTAAGGTGCGTTCCTCCGTTGATGATCGTATCAATTCGGTGGTCGCCGAAAACGGAATTACCCGGGATGAACTGAAAGAGAATCTGAAGCAGTCTTACGGAATTTCCTACGATGCATATCGGGACCGTCTGTTTTCACAGATAAAAAACCAAATGGTTATGCAGAATGTTCAGCAGCTGTATCTGAATTCCGATCTTTCACGTTCAGAGGTGGAGACCTTTTATCAGGAGTATCGCGACTCCCTGCCTCCAGTCGGAAAAAGCGTACGTTTTCAGAAGATCCGTATTGATGTGGGGCGTGACAGTTTGCTTCGCCAGAGAGTATATGATTCGATTCTGGCTGTTCGGGAAGATATTCGTGCGGGGCGTATTGCCTTTTCCGCGGCTGCAGAAAAATATTCCGAAGGACCAAATGCAGAAAAGGGCGGTGCGCTCGGTTTTATTACCAAGGGCGATCTTTCCCTGGAGAAGCTTGAGGGGGTAATATTTCGCCACAGCCCCGGGGAGATTTCTCACCCCGTTGAGACCCGCCTTGGCTTTCATTTGGTTGAAGTGTTGTCAAAAGGGGATAATCGAGTGGAGGTGCGCCAGATATTCATGCCTGTGCGCCGCGATACAGTTGAAGCAGCGCAGATTCGCCACCGGCTTGATTCTCTTCGTCAGCATGCGCAGAGTGATTCCGCTTTTGCCCGGGCAGTGGCAGCCTTCAGTGATGACCCCATCACTAAATCCTATGATGGAAAAACGGAATGGCAGAAGGCTTCCTCTCTCGAAGGAGAACTGAAAAAACGCTTTCCCCGTGATAATCCGGAAGAAGGAAGCTTTATCGGGCCGTATCTGAAAGAAAACAGCTATTATCTGTACCGTATTTTTGCGTATAACCCTAATCGCCGCCTGACTCTGGAGCATGATTATTCACGCATTAAAGAAATTGCAGAAAATGTTCATTCCCGTGATAAGTTGTCTGAGCTAGCCCGGGAGTGGCGCCGTGATATTTATGTTAAGGTGTATAGCCGGTGAGTGAGTACGGCGTACTTGCCCGGTTATATGACCGAATGATGTCCCATGTTCCGTACAGTCAATGGGTCAAGATGATTTTCGGGATTCAGCAGGCCTATGGAGAGCACGATAATCCTGCTCTTTTTGAGATTGGCGGCGGAACGGGGACTCTGGGCAGTATTTTGGTGTATGAAGGTATGGATTATACGGGGTCGGACATTTCTCCCGCCATGTGCAGGGCGGCGTGGGACAAAGGTCTTGATTATATCTGCTGCGATTGTCGGGCCCTGCCTCTGCAGCGTTCCTTTGATATGGTTTTCTTTTGCTTTGACGGTATCAACTATCTTTCCTCGGGGCGTGAGTATGAAACTGCCTTCCGGGAACTTGCCCGATGCCTTGCGCCGAAGGGGCTCTTTTTGTTCGATATAACCACGGAATACTCTTCACATCTGTATTTTACTGAGTACACGGATGCGGAATCCTTCGATTTCGGTGCGTATATCCGCTATGCTGATTATGATACCACTACCCATTGTCAACGCAACTGCTTTGATATTTTCCTTCAGGATCCTCAAAAAACGCATTTTACGCGACACCGGGAAGAGCATGAGCAGTGGGTTTTTTCTCCTGATACTGTTCAAGGTTGGATTCCCGCTGACCTCTTTGAGGTTGTCGGCATGTGGGAGGATTATCATTTCTCACCTGTCTCACCGCAGGCTGAACGGATTCATTTTCTTTTACGCAGGCGCAGCGATGATTGAGTTCGGTCACGTCTATAAAGAATACGAAAATGGATATCCGGCTCTTTCGGATATTTCCCTTTTTATTGATGCGGGGGAGTTTGTATTCCTTACCGGTGAAAGCGGTGCGGGAAAGACCACCCTGCTCAAGCATATTTTTATGGAGGAATTTCCTTCGTCCGGTCAGATTTCTGTTGCCGGATTTGATGCCGGAGGGCGATCCGGAGCTGTTCCCTCGCGCAAAGAGGTTCAGCGCCTACGCCGGCGAATCGGCATTGTCTTTCAGGATATTCGCCTACTTCCTGATCGAACGGTTCTGGATAATATCGCCTTTGCTGCGCGCATTCAGCATATCAGTGAACGGCAGGTGCGGCGACGAACCTATGATGTTCTGTCCCGGGTGGGGCTGGCTCACAAGAGTTGCAGTTATCCGCGTCAGCTTTCCGGAGGGGAACAGCAGCGGGTGGCTATTGCCCGTGCCCTTGTCAATGATCCTCTGATATTTATTGCCGATGAACCCACGGGTAATCTGGACCGACGTATCTCCGAGGAGATCTTTTCACTTCTCAAGGTGATCCACGCAGAAGGTACGACGGTTATCATGGCGACTCACGAGCAGTCTTTTATCGAATGTTCTCATTATCGTGAAATACATCTGCGAAACGGGGCGGTGCAGCGCGGCGGCGGAAGTCGTATTAAGGGGTTTCACCGATCCCTGTATCCTTCATTCTGATGTCTTTCTGAGTACTGCATGGAGGAAGGAAATTCCTGTCATGGCACCTTCCCGCTCTTTTCTTATTGATTCTTGCCCCGGGGGGAATACTATGGTATACTCTATGATATCTTTAACTGATTGACAGAGTTCGGAGTATCGATATGCAGCTCAGGGGAAAACTTAATCTGCTTTTCATTGCCATCCTTCTTGTTCTTCTTTTGGTACAGGGAGGGACCATCTATTACCACCTTTCGCAAAGCGGCAGGCA
>JBNJDQ010000108.1:0-8224 GCA_051745065.1 Fibrobacterota bacterium | reverse complement strand
GCTCTGCCCCGCCGAAGCGGAACGCCCGGAAATTCCCCAGGCACGAAACGCAGTAAATCGGGAAGAAAAACTTGTACCGGAAAATGTCGTGACTTCCCCCGTCTTGTATCCTGACTGCAGCAGTTGAGTTTGTTTGCAAAACAATGACATAATTATTTCAACTGCAAAACAGTTGCGTAACGTATTGATTATGAAAAGGGATTTGAACTGCGTGTAAAGAACGAGTCTGCATCACCCAATGGGTAAAGGGGCAACTTATTATACCCCTGCGATAATAATCGGTTACAGGATAAAACCCGTTTTAACTGAGGAAATCAGGTTCATCGTGCCAGGACAGGCGGGGTGCTTGCGCTGAATCGGACTTCTCCGACTTTGGGGAGATGCTTTTCCCGGAGGACCTGTGGGAAGACCTCTTCGGGGGAGTATCTTCGGTGCCTGTTTTAAAGGCCGCCACGGATTCATTTAATATCTGCGCCTGCGCGGAGAGCTGTGTTACTGCAGAGGAGGTTTCCTCGGAACTTGCGGCATTGGATTGAATAATTTCATCAATACTGTGAAGCTCCTCCTTCATTTCCGCAATTGTTCCGTCCTGTTCCTTTGCGGCATCCGTAAGGGTTGAAAAAATTGTGCCGACCCGGTGTATCTCGTGTATGATTTCTTCAAAGAGGGTATTGGTTGTTTCCATTGTTTTGTTTCCGTGACTGATCTTCTCGTTGGTCTGTCCGATAATATCAGCGGTTTCCCGGGCTGCTTTGGCACTGCGCCGGGCGAGGGTTCGAACTTCATCTGCAACAACGGCAAAGCCCTTGCCGTGTTTGCCCGCCCGGGCTGCTTCCACAGAGGCATTCAGGGCCAGAAGGTTTGTTTGAAATGCGATGTCATCTATGGACTTTATGATTTTGGCAATTTCCTTGCTGGAGCGGGTTATATCGTTCATGGCGGTAACAAGATCCTCAATTACTTTTTTACCCTGACCGGCCCGATCATTCGTGGCCGCCATGCGCTTATTGGCGGTCTCTATCTGCTCTTTGTTTTTGCCGGAGGTATGGGCGAGTTCTTCTGCAGCGCTGTTGATTTCCTGAATATTGGCTGCCGCCCGCGTGGCCCCGTCAGCAAGATCACCGCTTGCCCGTTCGATTTCCCGCGTTCCGGCGCTGACTTCCCCCGTAACCCCTTTTATTCGGTGGATGATTTCTTTAAGGGTCTGTGTCATATCATCAAGGGCTGTACCGAGGGTATCATTCTGTGAGGCGATATCCACAGTTCCCGTAAGGTCGCCTTCCGCGATAATCCGGGCTTCCTGGGCTTTTCGGGAGAGAGCCCGGGTCATATCCTCCATGGCACGGTAGACGCTGTGGTCGGTCTTCTGTTGCCGCGTACGAAAGGACATGTCCGTTTCACCCAGGGCGACACGACGGGCAATGGCGGCAAGTTCCGACGGCTCATCCCCAAGCGGGGCAAGAGTCTTTTTTATGGTGATAAGGGGAATAATAACTGCTGCAATGAGAGCCAAAACAGCAAGAATGGAAATGATCAGCAAACTTCGGTTGATATTTTCTTTCAGGGCGGTGTTATAGCTGTGGGTCAGGTCGTTGGTTCGGGCCATGATGGTATCGATATTATCTTCCAGGGTGTAAATATGATCTTTATAGGGGATCATGACGGCGTTGGCTTCCTGCGGAGTGACCCTTTGGGTCAGGGCTGTATCTGCAGAACGCATAAGGCCTTCGTAATATTTCCTGTACAGGTCGTCAAGACCGGAGATGATGTCGCGTTCCTGCGGTGTAAAATCATCAATGTCAGATGACTTTCGGGTAATCTCAGCAATCAGATCCTCCATCTCTGTTTTTTTCTTCCGAATGCGCGGAAGGTATTTTTCCTGCTGTGTTGTGCGGTCGCCGATTGTAAGGAAGAGATCTTTTTCGTAGCGTCGATGCTGCAGCATAAGTATCTTCAGCTGCTGCGCATCTTCGCTGAGCGCATTGTACCGGGTTATGATTTTTCCAATCTCCTGCTTGGAGCTGCTGCTTTGAAGAATTGATACCGTACTGATGATCAGAATAAGCAGTACCATGACAGAAAATCCGAGGGTCAGCATTTTTCGCACAGTCATATTTGAAGTCTCCCTGTGTTTTGGTTTCGAACTATTTTATAATAAGCTCACAGTATGGGCAACCATTATTTTCAAAGAGAAAGGCGGGTTACGGTGAAAAGAGTACTGCGGTTTTTATGTACAATGACTGCCGCTGCAGTGATGCTGTGCGGATGCAACAGCCGGTCTTCCTCTGCGGAAGAAAGGGAGTCCGTACCGCAGGACCTCCTTCCTCTGCCCTGGAAGGATACCCTTGTGCGGGATACCCTGCCGGTTTTGCGGCGCCCTGAAAAGGGCTTTGTTCTGCGTGCTCCCCGCTCTGCAGAGATCACCTACATTGGTGCCCGGACAGGGGATACCCTTGATTCGGGATCGGTTCTCTTTCGTCTCAGCGGCATACGGGAGGAGCGCTTTCGGCTGCAGGCGCGACGTGCGGCGCGGGCTTCAGCCAGGCTGCATTATGAAAGTTCACAGGATCTGAATAAAACCGGCGGCGCTTCACCAGTGGAGGAACTGCAGCAGAAAGAACGCTGGTACCGCAGCCGTGCCGCTGCTGCAAAGAGTCTGCAGGAGATTGCCGCGCGCTCCGTGGCGGCCCCGGTTTCCGGGGTGGTTACCTCGATTCCTGCGTATGTGTATTCCGGTGCCTGGGTTGCTGCGGGGGATACACTCTGCACAGTTGGTGATACATCCCGGGAAGCAGTCTATCTCAGAGTATCATCCCCGGTATCTGAAATTGACTCTGTGTATTTACTACACACAGACTCCGTGCTGCCCCGTGAGATTTCTTTTGAGGCGGGGCAGAAGGATTCCCTGCATCTCACCGTATCCGAAAAGCTTCCGTCCGATGTGCGCGCGGTTCTGCTTTCAGAAGCAGAGGTTGCCCGTATCAAAGGGCAGTCTCTGCAGAAATATAAGTCTACCGGCGCCACTCCGGATACGCTTTTATGTACAGAGGATGAGGTGGTGCTTTGGCGGAAGTGATTTTTTTTGCGGCTTCCTCCGGGCAGAAATAGTATTTTTTTACAAAAAGAAAAGGAGCATGACTCTGATGAATCCGAATATTGCAGAAATCAATGAAAAGGTGCAGGAGGCCGGGCATTTTGTCACTCCTGTTCGTGAAGAAATGGCGAAAGTGGTTGTGGGACAGCGTAATATGGTCGACAAGCTCATGACAGCCCTTCTGGCAGACGGACATATTCTTCTTGAGGGACTGCCGGGCCTTGCCAAGACCCTTTCGATTTCCACCCTGGCGAAAATAATTAATACGGGGTTTCAGCGAATCCAGTTTACTCCGGATCTTCTTCCGGCGGATCTTATCGGTACGGAGATTTACAAAAACGGCGAATTCGTAACCAAGAAAGGTCCTGTGTTCTCCAATTTCATTCTTGCTGATGAAATCAACCGCGCTCCGGCAAAGGTGCAGTCCGCCCTTCTGGAAGCCATGCAGGAGCGGCAGGTGACCATTGGGGATACAACCTATTCACTGCAGGAGCCTTTTCTGGTTATGGCTACGGAAAATCCTGTTGAACAGGAAGGCACCTACCCGCTTCCGGAGGCACAGGTCGACCGGTTTATGCTGAAGGTACGCATCGGTTATCCCAGTCGTGAAGAGGAGTTGCAGATCCTTTCCCGCATGGGCGGGGCTGCTGTACCGGCACCGGAGCAGGTGGTCTCGGCCGATACGATACTCAAGGCCCGGGCTGTACTGCCGGAGATCTACATGGATCCCCGCGTTGAGGAGTACATCGTCTCCCTGGTGATGGCAACACGCTGTCCGCAGGAGTACGGCCTGAAAGAAACCGCCGGACTTATTGAATACGGTGCATCCCCCCGGGCAACCCTGGCCCTGGCGCGCTGCTCCCGGGCAAATGCCTTTCTCAACGGCCGCGGTTTTGTTACTCCTGAAGATATCAAGGCCGTTGGTTTTGATGTGCTCAATCACCGTATTGCCACCACCTATGAAGCAGATGCGGAAAATATTACCAGCGACGATATTGTTCGCTCGGTCTTTGATGCCGTCGAGGTTCCCTGATGCTGCCGCGTGATGTTCTGAAGGCGGTTCGCCGCATTGAGATAAAGACGGCCTCCATTGTGGACTCTCTCATGGGGGGGGAATACAAAACGGTTTTTCGCGGAAACGGTATGGAGTTTGCCGAAGTGCGGCCATACATCGAAGGGGATGACATCCGCTCCATTGACTGGAATGTCACGGCGCGCATGGGAGAGCCCTACATTAAAAAGAATGTGGAAGAGCGTGAACTTACGGTTCTTCTGGCAGTGGATGTCTCCGCAAGCGGTGAGTTTGGGACGGTGAACTCCTTTAAAAGTAGAATGATTGCCGAGCTGGGGGCTCTTCTGAGCCTTTCGGCAACCCGCAACAATGATCAGGTGGGGTTGCTCCTCTTTACAGATCGGGTGGAAAAATTTATTCCCCCGCGCAAGGGCCGCAGGCATGCCCTGCAGCTTATCCGGGAATTGCTGTACTTCGAGCCGGTTTCACGGGGGACCGATATTACCGCCGCCCTGGAGTACCTCAACAGCATTCAGAAAAAACGTGCCGTAACCTTTCTCATATCCGATTTTTACGATGAGGGCTACATCAATCCCCTCAAGGCGACCTCGCGCCGGCATGACCTGGTGACAATCTCCGCCCATGATCCGCGGGAATACGACCTGCCGCCGATGGGGCTGGTGCAGCTGCGTGATGCTGAAACAGGGGAGGTCTATCTTGCAGACACATCGAGCCGCTCCTTTCGACGGGAGTACCGCCGGCGGGCAGCCCGGCGCCGCTCCGATCTCAGTGACCTTTTCCGCCGGTACCGAATTGACCATCTTGAAGTCAATACGGAAACCGGATATGTGGAGCCCCTGATCCGCTTTTTTCATCGTCGGGAGCGCCGTCGGTAGGGGGCCGTTCCGGCCCTTCTCTGCAGGAAGAGTATAAAAATGCATTGCATTTCCCCGGGGAAAGGGCTATCATACACAGGCATGAATATTTCTCAAACGGGGCTGTATGGCGGGAGTACTCTTTGTTGATGATGATTTACAGGTTCTGCACACGTATCGGCGCATGTTTGGCGGCAGTACGTCCTGGGATTCCTATTTTGCCGCAGACGGTGCGGAGGCCATGGAGTATCTTGACTCCTGCGCCATCGATATTGTTATTACCGATTTGGAGATGCCCTTTATTGACGGGGTGAGACTGCTTTCCTGGGTGGAGCAGCATCATCCCGATGTCACGCGGGTTATCCTTTCCGGGTATACCCCCGTTTCTGTTTCACCGGAAATGTTCAGCACGGCTCATCGTTTTTTCCGTAAGCCCGCTGCAAAGGAAGCCATAACCCATTTTATCAATACCACCCTGTTTCTGTACGGTTCCATCTATCAGGGGCAGGCCCGGGCGGCCCTCAACAGCATTCACACCCTGCCGGCTTTTCCTTCTGTACTGAGTGAGCTGGATCATCTGTTCCGCGACGGTGAACCGGCTGTTAAGCATGTGGCGGCGCTTATTTCACGTGATCCCGGACTCAGCGCCACGATTCTTAAACTGGTGAATTCCGATTATTTTCCCATTCCCCATGATATCTCCAGTGTGCAGCAGGCGGTTGCCCTTCTCGGGCTGGATGTAATCCGCGGTCTTGTCCTGGTCACCCACCTCTTTGACTCCATGCCGCAAAAAATAATTGACGACTTTAATATTGCCTATTTCATGCGGCATTCAGCCCTCACATCGGCCTTTTGCCGGGCCATCGGGGGCTGTGAAGGGTGGACTCCCGCAGAGATCGAATTTATTACATCTGCCGGGCTTTTTCTCGATGTGGGGGAGCTGATATTTGCCCTGAATTATTCAGACATTTTTAAGGAAATCGCTGATCACATTGCGCAATACGGCGGTGAGATGGCCCGCATGGAGGAGCGCAATATCGGTATGGGGCATGGTGAGGCCGGTGCCTATGTACTTGGTCTCTGGGGGCTTCCCGATGATCTTATTTCCCTGATTGCCGTGCATCACCGCCCGGAACGAATCCGGGACAATCCCTGCCCGGGGCCGGGACAGCTGACCTTTGCGGCGGTGCTGCACTGCGCCGATCTCTGGGCGTGTGAATTTCTTCACGGAGAGCAGCCCGGCCGGTGCGACGCCCTGAATGAGTCCTTTATTTCACAGAGCGGCTTTGCCTCACGCCTTGTTCAGTGGAAAGACGTCTGCCGCAGTACTGCCAAAACCATGGGCCCCGCCTGAGGACGTGAAGGGTTCTCCTGCGTTTAGATTCGCTTGAAAGCTGTCTGCGTAAGCCCATGGCGGGCATGACCCGGGTGGGAGTCCCGAAGGAATTGAAAAAAAGGAAGTCCGAAGACTTCCTGCTGTACTGAAAACCGAAACCGGTGAAGCGTTACTTACGCACCGATTTTGGAAACAAAGGCGCTCAGGCGCGACTTCTGATTGTTCGCTTTATTCCGGTGGATAACCCGCTTCTTTGCGGCCTTATCAAGAATAGAGTAGGCCGTAAGAAGTGCTTTCTGAGCATCATCTTTGCTTTCGGCACGGGTTACGTTCCTGATTGCTGTCTTGACCTCTGACCGAACAGCCCGATTGCGTACGTTCGCCTTGGCGCTTACTTTCATCCGTTTCTTACACGATTTATGCTGAGGCATATTGCACTCACTCCTTAAAATGATTGTTTTTCGCCCAAAAATACAGCATTCGTCACCAATTTGTCAACATCAATAATATGTTTGATATTTATAATTGGAAAGGGTATATTACTTTATCGTATAACACGGGGGATAGTGGCGACATGAAAAGGCTTTTGTTTACCGTTCTGGATCATTTTTTCCTGCTCCGTCCGGTGCTGATAATCCCGGTATGGGCAATCCTTGTTCTTGCCTGGATCACTGCGCAGGATGTTGCCCCGGCCTTTACCCTTCTGCGCGGCGGGGGCGGGTTTGCACACCTCTTCGGGCTCTTTACCCTGGTGGCCGCCTTTATCTTCATCCTCAACCAGATTGCCGATGTGGAGGGGGATCGCAAAAACGAAAAATGCTTTCTTCTGCCCCGGGGCTGCGTAAGCATACGGGCGGCCTGGGCTCTCACCCTGCTTTCCGGTCTGTCGGCTCTTGTCTGGGCGCAGGGTGCTTTCTCCGATCCTTTCCTCACAGGCCTTGTTTTTTCAGCGCTTCTTCTCGGTGTGTTGTATAATCTCCCTCCGGCGTCTCTTAAAGATCGTCCCGTGGGAGGAGTGATTGCCAACTTTCTGGGGCACGGTGTACTCACCTACTATATCGCATGGTATGTGGTCAGTGATCCCGGACCTCAGGGGCTTTTTGCGGGGATCCTCTATTCCCTTTCTGCAGGTTTTGCCAACGCCGCTGTCTTTGTGGTGTCCACCATTGCGGATAAAGACGGTGATGCTGCCGTGGGCAAACGTACCTTTGCCGTGGTTTTCGGCGAAAAGGCCAGTGTTCTCCTCGGGGCTGTTTTGGTGAGCGCTTCCCTCGCAACGGCTTTTCTCCTGCCCCATAACGCCTGGATTATGGTATTGACCGCCTTCCTGAGTACGGTGCTCTTCTGGTATTTTTACGGGCATTACTCACCTGCAGCGGTGTTCCGGGCATTTCGCTGGCCCGTGGTGCTTCTTTCGGTGGTGCAGGCGGTCTATTTTCCGCCGTACGCTCTTTTGGTTGGGGCCGTGGTTCTTCTGAGCCGCTTTTACTATATCCGTCGTTTCGGTATTACGTATCCCGCTTTCGGCAGGGAACGATGATGAAACGAATCCTTGATCTCCTCTTTCTGACCCGCCCCGTGGTGCTTGTTCCCGTATGGGGGTTTGCTCTGTTCGGGTATCGTGCGGCCCGGGGTGCCGTATCTTTCTGGAGTATGCCCGATGCCTCTGCTGTGCTTCGGATTCTCCTCTTCTCACTGTCTGTGGCGGCTGTCTATGTGGTCAATCAGATTGCCGATTACGATGTGGACTGCGACAACGGCGGCGCCCCGCTCATGGTGCGCAGCGGCATCAGCCCGAAAACAGCATGGATCTGGGCGGCCTTTCTGAGCGGGCTTTCTCTTGTGATTCCCCTGATCCTATCATTTCCCCTGACGGCTTTGTTGAGCCTCTTTTCTCTGATAATCGG
>JBNJDQ010000107.1:0-8286 GCA_051745065.1 Fibrobacterota bacterium | reverse complement strand
GAATCAAGGTCTGATGTTGTACCGAACGTCTGATAGTGTGAGACTGTCATATTTTTGTGTAAATGGATTTGCTCAGAAGGATGTATCATATAATATGATCATGAAAGAGTTTCTGTCAGAGCGTCCCGTCGTATCTATTTATAATCGTAGGACAAGAACCATGCCGTTAAGGGAGCAGGTTGCTCTGATTTGCACAGTTCTCCCGGGACGTGGGCTCTCTTTTACATCAGAACAAAGGGGGGAAGTATCCGGTACGTGTACGTGGAATGACATATACGAATACGTGTCCCCTGATACAAAAAAGCCCGTTTCCGATTAAGAAACGGGCCCGGAACGGGCATCCCCTCAGGATGCCCGAAAAGTTATTCCACGGAAATATCAATTTTACGTGGGAGTGTTTCCTCCGCTTTGGGCAGAGTCACTGTGAGAACCCCCTTGTCCATGGCGGCGCTGATCTGTGCCTGAACCACCTCATCGGGAAGGCGAAAGGCCCGTTCAAACGTCCCGAACCTGCGTTCCGAGTAGGTGCAGTCATGGCTGTTATCTGCACGGCGCTCGCCGGAGAGAGTCAGAACATTCTTCTCCACTCGGATTTTGGTATCTTTTTTATCCAGTCCCGGCAGATCCACCCGAAGAAAATACGCCTTTTTTTCTTCATCAATGGTGACGCGCGGAGTAAACCGGCTCTGCGGAGTTTCAGCCGTTTCGTTCCGATCTGCATTCCGGGAGCTGCGAAGATTGTTGAAAATGGCTGCTGCGGGGCTTGTATATCTCAGTACTGCACTCATAGGAATCCTCCTGATAATTATTCGTTACGGAATCTCACATGCAATGTCTGTGCCATGTCAGGATTCTACCCTGATCTGCCCGAAAGCTGTTCCAAAGTAAAACGGAGGTTTCACTCCGGGACAGCAGGGCTGTTGAAAAACAGATCACTCCACCTCTTCCGTCATGGCGGCAGTATCGTCACCGCGGTTCTGGCTTGCCCTGATCCGGGCCAGGGCAGCGCGGTACTCCCGGGGGATCACCTTGACAAAGAGGGGGCGCATTTCCTCCCAGTCGTCAATCACCCGTCGTGAAATACCGCTGCCCGTAAGCTTTGCATGGGCCGTAACAAGGCGGTGGAGGGTGGTGCGGTCCTCAGGGCTTTCAACGGGTTCCAGATCGACCATATCCAGATTACAGCGCGTATCAAAGAGCTCGTCCTGATCCAGCACATAGGCGATACCGCCGCTCATGCCCGCGGCAAAATTGATCCCCGTGGGGCCCAGAACCACCACCACACCGCCGGTCATGTATTCGCAGCCGTGATTCCCCACGCCGCAGACCACAGCCCGGGCGCCGCTGTTGCGCACGCCGAAGCGTTCCCCCGCACGTCCGTTAAGATAAACCTCGCCCCCCGTGGCACCGAAGAGAGCCACGTTACCCGCAATGATCGATGCGTGGGAGCGAAAGCCTGATTTCTCCGGCGGAACAACCACCACCCGGCCGCCATTCATGCCTTTGCAGAGATAGTCGTTGACTTCTCCGGCCAGACGAAAATCCACCCCCGGTGCCAAAAAAGAGGCAAAGCTCTGCCCGGCATATCCCGTAAAGAGTACCCGAAAGAGGGGTTTTGTGAGGCTCATGCCGTAGCGTTTAATTACCTCTGCGGAGAGTGCCGCACCGACGGATCGATCCCGGTTGGTCAGGCGTGATTCGATCTCGATCTCCTGCCCCGATACCAGGGCGGGCATAATCCGTTCCAGCAGTTGCGCATCTCCCTCCGGCTGCCGCTGTGGATAGGGGCGGGTTCCCACAGGTTCGATCCGTTTAAGCAGGGCTGAGAAATCGTATGATCCGGGCAGGTCCGAAAGTATTTCACGGTTCTCCGTCAGCAGGTCCGAGCGCCCCACAAGATCCGTAAAGCGGCGAATCCCCAGACGGGCCATCCACTGCCGCACCTGCCGGGCAACAAAGGTGAGGTAGGTGATAATATCGTCCACGGAGCCGGCAAAGCGCTGTTCAAATTCGCTCTTTTGGGTGGCAATCCCCACGGGACAGCGGTTGAGATGGCATTTTCGGCACATGATACAGCCTTCCGCCATGAGTAGAGAGGTCCCAAAGGCAAATTTCTCTGCGCCCAGGAGAGCCGCAATAATGATATCCCGGCCGGAAAGGAGCTTGCCGTCTGCCTGGAGTTCCACACTCTCCCGGAATCCGTTGAGGGTGAGGGTCTGCTGAGTTTCGGCAAGGCCGATCTCCCAGGGGAGGCCTGCCGTGAAGATAGAACTGAGGGGAGAGGCTCCGGTCCCGCCGTCGTGCCCGCTGATTACAATGGAGTGTGCCCCGGCTTTCACCACCCCTGCAGCAACCGTACCCACACCGCTTTTTGCGGCAAGCTTTACGGATATTGACGCGTCGGGATTGACCGATTTCATATCGTAGATCAGCTGAGCCAGATCCTCGATAGAGTAGATGTCGTGATGGGGGGGCGGGGAAATGAGGGTGACTCCTTCGGTGCTCTTGCGTACCTTTGCCACCAGCTGGGTTACCTTGGCGCCGGGGAGCTGGCCGCCTTCACCGGGTTTGGCCCCCTGGGCAAGTTTAATCTGAATCTCCCGGGCGTAGCGCAGATACTCCGTGGTGACACCGAAGCGTCCCGACGCAACCTGCCGGATGCGGCTCTCTGAAGGGGTTCCGTTGCGCGAGTCCAGCTCGCCGCCCTCGCCGCAGTTACTCATGCTGCCGACCCGGTTGAAGGCTTCGGCGATGGTTTCGTGGGCCTGAGCGCTGATGGAGCCCAGGGACATGGCGCCGCTGACAAAGCGTGGCAGAATTGACTCCAGCGGTTCCACCTCCGTAATGGAGAGCGGCTCCTGTGTCCGTATGGCAAGAAGAGCGCGCAGATTTGAACGGTTACCCGGGGCGTCCACGGTGTCTGTAAATGCCTGAAAGGCGTCAAAGTCATTCTCTTTCAGGGCGGTGCGAAAGGATTTGACCAGTTTCGGCGTGAGCAGATGATAGGCACCCTTGGGCGTATACCGAAGCCGTCCGCCCGGGGGCAGTTCCTTCTGGATGCGGCTTTTCTCCCACCGTCTGTTCAGGAGCCGCTCCAGGGCCGATGCATCTACACCGCCCACAGCGGTACCCGTGCCGGGCATCCATTTGGAGAGGAGAGAGCGGGCAAGCCCGAGGGATTCAAAGAGTGCCGACCCGCGATAACTGCGGATGGTGGAGACCCCCATCTTGGACATGATCTTTAAAAGCCCCCGTTTAAGGGCGGTGATGTAATTGTCGATACCCTCGTCGGATTTAGCGTAGGCGGCATCATCACAGCGGTCGGCAATGATCTCCAGCACGGTGTAGGGGTTCACCGCCGAGGCGCCGTAACCGACCAGCAGGGCCAGACGGACCGTATCCAGGGGATCACCGGTTTCCACGATCAGCCCTGCCAGATGACGCAGGCCCGCCTGTACCAGATGCGTGTTTACCGCGGACAGGGCAAGGAGTGCCGGAATGGGAGGGCGGTCAAAGGAGCATTTCCGGTCGCTGAGAATCACAATGACTGCACCGTCATTGATGGCCCTTTGCGCACGGCTGCAGAGGGCTTTAAGCCCCGCCTCCAGCCCATCTTCAGGGGTGTAGCAGGTTTCCACCACGGCCACGGGCAGCTCCTCCATGTCGGACTCTTTCAGGCGTTTCATATCGTCGTTGGTCAGAACAGGGTGGGGGAGCTTGAGCTGCTTGCAGTGCAGGGGGCTTTCCGTAAGCAGGTTGCGTTCCCGGCCGATAAAGCTCATGAGAGACATGACCATGTTTTCCCGGTAGGGATCAATGGGCGGGTTGGTGACCTGGGCGAAATCCTGTCGGAAGAAGGAGTAGAAGTTGATCTCCTCACCGCTGCGAAAAGCCAGGGATGTATCATTGCCCATGGAGCCCACGGACTCCTGCCCTCTTTCGGCAAAGGCGATGATCGTCTCCATATCCTCGCGGGAGTAGGCGAAGAGCCGGGTCTGCTCTTCCAGGCGGGCGTGGTTGATCCGGGGCTGAACCCCCTTGCGAAAGAGCCCTTTCAGGGTGATCATCTCCTTTTCGAGCCATCGGCGGTAGGGTTTACTGCGCGAAAGTTTCGCCTTGGTTTCCCGATCCGGAATGATCCGGCCGCGCTGCATATCCACAACGACCATCTTGCCCGGCCGAAGGTGGCCCTTGCGCAGAACATCCTCCGGGGCAACCTCCAGCACTCCCGCTTCGGAACCGAGAATAAAACGCCCGCCCCGGGTTACCGTAAAGCGTGCCGGACGCAGACCGTTGCGGTCTACGGTTGCACCAATGCGGCGGCCGTCACTGAAGACCATGGCCGCCGGCCCGTCCCAGGGTTCCATGAGGGAGGCGTGGTAGTGGTAAAAATCGCGCTTGTCCCGGCTGATGGCGAAGTTTTCTCCGAAGGGTTCCGGTATCATCATCATCATGGCGTGTTCCGGGCTGCGGCCGCCCTGCACCAGAAGCTCAAAGACCGTATCGAAGGTACCCGAGTCGCTCAGATACTCCGGGGCAATGGGCAGGACCTTCTGCAGATCCGATCCGATGTGTTGTGCGGCAAGGCTCTTTTCACGCACCTGCATCTTGCGGCGGTTGCCCTGTATGGTGTTGATCTCGCCGTTATGGGCGATCATGCGAAAGGGTTGGGCCAGGGCCCAGGAGGGGAATGTGTTTGTGGAGTAGCGCTGGTGGATGACCGCCATGGCCGAGCGGTAGTCCAGACTTTGCAGATCCCGAAAGAATTCACCGGTCTGACGGCCCGCAAGCATTCCCTTATAGACAATGGTCTGCGTGGAGAGGGAGCTGATGTAGAAATCCTCCGGTGTGTAGTCGCGCTGCAGGGCTTCCTTCTCCAGCTGCCGGCGAATCACCCAGGAGCGCAGTTCCGGATCATCTTCATGGGTAGCAAATTTCAGAAAGAACTGCTTGATCGAGGGAACCGATGCCAGGGCGATCTCTCCAAGGCATGAGGGATCCACGGGGACATCACGCCAGGCGAGAAACTCCGCCCCTTCCCGGCGGCTGACTGTTTCGACCATCTCCTTGAGATCACCAATACTCTCGTGGTGAGAGGGCATGAACACCATTCCTGCAGCGTAGTCACCCAGGGGAGGGATCATGATTCCCTTGCGGTAGAGCTCCTGCATAAAAAGCTGGTGGGGCAGCTGTGTCATGATGCCGGCTCCGTCACCGGTCTTGCCGTCGCTGCCCAGAGCGCCCCGATGAATGAGGTTGCGCAGCATGGTCAGGGCGTCTTCGATCACGCCGTGACTCCGTTCGCCGGAGATGTTTGCCACACAGCCGACGCCGCAACTGCTGTGTTCATATTCAGGTTTGTAGAGTCCCGTAGCCGTATTCATGTATTCCTCGCAATCAGCAGTGTTGTTTTGTATGGTTTTATGTCATTATGAGTATAATGGTAGTATAAAATACTCCAAAGCGTTTGATACCCCAATATTTTTCTGTAAGATTATTTTATTCAGATCTCTCCGCCGGCCATTCCCGGGCGCCGCGGTGCTGCCGGTTCGGGCAGCTTGTATTCACGCAGAAAGAAAGAATGAGCCGTTTTGCATCTCTTCTGTATTTTGGAGTTGAGCCGTTGTATTTTGGAGTAAACACAAAACATTTGGAGATACAATGCCTGCTATATCGTTGTTTTATGGAATCGTAATATATATGTACGCTTTCGATAACAGAAAACACCACTCACCTTATATCCACGCTGAATATTCCGGTGAAGTAGCAGTTTTTTCAATTGAATCTGGAGAGATCCTGGACGGAAGCATTCCCACAAAGAAATCAAAACTTGTTCAGGCGTGGATTGAAATACACAGAGAAGACCTACTGGCAGACTGGAATATTGCCATTGAAGGTGGTGAAATTTTTAAAATTGATCCTTTAAGATAGGAGCTTGAAGAATGTTAAAAGTTATACATGTTGAAGCTCGTAAAAACCACAGACTGTATGTCGAACTGTCGAATGGGAAAAAAGGACTGTTTGATGTTACTCCGTATCTTGAGAAAGGTGTATTCTCTGAGCTAAATGATAAAAATTACTTCAAACAGGTGAAACCCTTCTTTATCGGAATATCCTGGCCACACGAACAGGATTTCAGTGCTGATACAATCGAGTATGAAATGGACGTCGATGCTGAATAATAAACCTGGGTCCCTTTCCCTTTTCATCTGCACCATTTTTCCTGATGGATAGAAAGACGCAATGAATTGCCGTCTCTACAGAACAATTCCATCTGTGCAACCACCACTCAGAAATCGACTGCGCATTGTTGCAGACCATTTCCGACGACTCAGAAATCCACTACGCATTGTTGCAGACCATTTCCGACGGCTCAAAAATCGACTGCGCATTGTTGCAGACCATTTCCGACGGCTCAAAAATCGACTGCGCATTGTTGCAGACCATTTCCGACGGCTCAGAAATCCACTGCGCATTGTTGCAGACCATTTCCGAAGCCCTAAGGAGCCTCTCGATTCGGTGCGCCCCTGCGGATCTATGGGTGGCGTGTTGACAGGGCGGGAAAATATATTTCCATTCGGATTACCGAGACATGCTGCTGTACAACCTCTCTATTGAGAAGGGTTTTCACCTTTTTTACTCCCCATGTAACAGGCTATCCTCTTTGGGCAAATAGTTATGTATATTTCTTATCGGTATCGGAACTGGAGCACTTCGCGCATAATAGCTCATATGTATTTCTTTTATGAATAGTTATTAGCGGAACAGCTCAGATACAGGTTTTTTACGCAGGTTATTGTGTATTTTTTGGCACACTATCTGGTTGTTAGTTTTGAAAAAGGAGTAATTATAATGGATGTAGTTATACTAGTTTTGGAAATTTTGATTTTACTGGGAATTGGATGTCTATTTTTATTTAAAGATATGCTATTCTCATATTCCAAGACCAAAGGAAAAAACCTCGCTACTAAAGAAGATATTTCAGAAATTACAAAACTGGCAGAAGAAATTAAAGAAGATATTCATAATCGTCAAGAAATTGAAGCACAAAAGAGACAACTTAAATACGATGCTATTATGAGTGCATTGAAGCTGATCGATGCTCATCTTTCACATTACCTACTATCGACAGGTCAAAAAGATATTTCCAAGCAAACTGTTGATATCGAAACAGCAAGAGCTTGTCACAATAGTTTGATTTTAACTTGTGAAGACACTGAAATACTATACTTGTTTTCTCGAATAATCTTTGGACCGTCGAAAGTTGTCCCTGATAATAAAATGCCAACAGTTCTACTAAATGAATTTCGTAATTTAGTTCGTAAAGAACTCGAGTTTGGCTCTGTAATTAAACTAGATGAGGAACGAGCTTGGATCAGTTACGGAAACTTTGAAAAGCAGAACTAACCTGTGCGTTGGCCTGACCCGCTACGCGGATCAAACCACGCAGTTGTTAGCCTGATTTTGAATAAGATGTAATTTTTACATCTCTCATGTTTTCTGAAATTACAATGTTGTATTTTGAGTAATTAGTTTTGATGGGAGAAAAAAATGCCTACGATATCGATGTTCTACGGGATTATTATTCAAATGCTCTCTTTTGATAATAAAGAGCACAATGCACCACATATCCATATCCGTTATGCTGAGTTTAGAGCAAGTTTTGCTATTGAAACGGGTGAAATTCTTGCAGGAGATTTACCACCCAAACAGACCAAACTGGTACAAGCCTGGATAGAGATTCATAAAGAAGAACTTTTGGCAGACTGGGCTTTAGCAATAGAAGGTAGTGAGATTTATAAAATTGATCCACTGAAGTGAGGCTGTATGTACAACGAGATTAAAGCATTTGCATTTATTCAAGATAAGAAAATGTATGTAGAATTTGAAAATGGGAAAACCGGTTTATTTGATATGGCTAAATTCATTGTCTCTGATTTCTTTTCAGACTTGAAAAATGAGGATTATTTCAAGCAAGCTCACCTGGAGTTCGGTGTTTTAACCTGGCCTCAGGGACAAGATATCTCACCAAGTACAGTTGAAGCAGAATTAGAGCCATTCGAGCTATCATCTACAATTCCATTAATCAGAGATGATTCTGCTTTAGCTTGATAATGAAGTCAGAACTAACCTGCGCGTTGCCCTGACCTCGCTCTGCTCGGACAAGGCATCTGGGTGTTATACTGATTCTTCCCACTCTGTTAATCTTTGAATACACTCCTTCTGAGGTAAACGATTATTTGAATCCATTATCTTTACTAAGGTTTCAACGCATTGAGCTCTGTC
>JBNJDQ010000106.1:0-8414 GCA_051745065.1 Fibrobacterota bacterium | reverse complement strand
GAGATTCTTCTCGCTGTATCCGCTACCTATTGCAGTATTGCAGAAACCATAACCGGTCAGGCCGTTACGCTGTCCGATGATCCCCGCGGGGAGATCATTTCTGTCCTGCGTGATGAATACGGGCTCATTGATGAAACCTGAGGCCGTCTCTGACGGTGCTGCTTCTCTGCCTGCTCTGCTGCGCGGCGTTGCGGTTGTTCTTCTGCTGCTTGTCGGCAGCCCTCTTTCTGCAGATGATACCGATTCAGTCGCGACTGTCCTCCGTGCCGCACGGCGTCAATGCCGTCTCTGCCGGTATTACGATCCCTCCTACGTCAGCCTTGACTATCCCGGCGGGGATGTTCCCGCAGAGCGCGGGGTCTGTACAGATGTGGTGATCCGCGCCCTGCGCAGCGTCGGTATGGACCTGCAGAAAGAAATTCACGAAGATATGACGGCGCATTTTTCCGCGTACCCCGATAGGTGGGGCCTTTCAAAGCCGGATCGCAATATCGATCACCGCCGGGTGCCCAATATCCGCTGCTGGCTGCGGCGGCGGAAGTATGATCTTCCCGTGAGTGACAGGGCCGCGGATTACAGGGCGGGGGATCTGGTGACATGGATGCTGCCGGGCAATCTTCCACATATCGGTATTGTCAGCAGCAGTACGGTTCCGGGAACCGGTCGTCCGTACATTATTCATAATATCGGCGCGGGAACCTGCATGGAGGATGTCCTTTTTGCCTTTCCCGTGACAGGGCGCTACAGGCTCTTTCAGGGGCGGTAGCTCCGGTCGTTTCTGTGTGGTTTGTTTGCTCTGCGTGAGCATCGTACAAGGGATTGAAGCCGAAGAGAATTTTAATAGATATGGGAATTGCTCATAACATATATTTAAGCTCCCATTGTGGAAATAATATAATTTTTATAATAAAAGGGTTTTTTAGTTATGGCATTTGAACTTGAAAAACTGCGGAATATCGGTATATCAGCACATATCGATTCCGGGAAAACCACGCTGACTGAGCGTATCCTGTTCTACACAGACCGAATCCACGCGATTCATGATGTTCGCGGTAAAGACGGTGTCGGTGCAAAGATGGACTCCATGGAGCTGGAAAAAGAACGCGGTATTACAATTCAGTCCGCGGCAACGCATGTTGAGTGGGACGGATATCCTGTTAATATCGTAGATACTCCGGGGCACGTTGACTTTACTGTGGAAGTTGAACGCTCTCTGCGTGTTCTTGACGGGGCGATTCTTGTTCTCTGCGCAACCTCCGGTGTCCAGTCTCAGTCCATTACTGTTGACCGCCAGATGAAGCGGTACGAAGTTCCCCGTATTGCTTTTATCAACAAGTGTGACCGTGCCGGCGCAAACCCCTATCGTGTGACCGAGCAGCTGCGGGACAAGCTGAACCTGAACGCCCATATGATGCAGATTCCCGTTGGTCTTGAAGATCAGCACAGCGGTGTTGTGGATCTTCTTACCATGAAAGCATACTACTTTGATGGTGACAACGGTGAGAAAATCCGTGAAGAGGAAATCCCCGCAGAGCTTGCTGAAAAGGCTGAAGAAAAACGCGAAGAGCTGATCGATGAGCTGTCAATGTTCAACGATGATATTGCAGAGCTCCATCTTGAGGGCGAAGAGATCCCCCTGGATGTGCTTATTCCCACAATTCGTAAAGCTGTTATTTCACTGGATTTTGTCCCTGTTTTCATGGGCTCAGCCTATAAGAATAAGGGTGTTCAGCCCGTGCTCAATGCGGTTCGCGACTATCTTCCTTCTCCCCTTGATATTACCAATATGGGGATTGATATAAAGACCGAAGAAGAAATTATGGTGAAGTCCGAGCCCAAGGAGCCCGTTGTACTGTACGCCTTCAAACTGACTGATGATAAATACGGTCAGCTGACTTATGTGCGTATCTACCGCGGTGAACTGCAGAAGGGTGATGAGATTGTGAACATGCGGACGGGCAAAAAGATCAAGGTCGGTCGTCTGATTCGTATGAACTCCGATGACATGGAGCAGATCGAAAAGGGCTATTGCGGTGATGTGGTTGCGCTCTTCGGCGTTGACTGTGCCTCCGGCGATACCTTCTGCGCTCCGGGAACTGAAATATCCATGACCTCCATGCACGTTCCGGAGCCGGTAATCTCTCTGGCGATTGCCCCCACGAGTGCCAAGTCTCAGGATAATCTTGCCAAGGCCCTCAACCGTTTCACCAAAGAGGATCCGACCTTCCAGACCTATCTTGATGATGAGTCAAACGAAACGATCATCAGCGGTATGGGTGAGCTGCATCTGCAGGTCTACATTCAGCGTATGGAGCGTGAATACGGTGTGGAACTCGATGTCGGTCAGCCCCAGGTTGCCTATCGTGAAACAATTCAGGGGAGCCAGGAATTTGACTACACTCACAAGAAACAGACCGGTGGGTCCGGCCAGTACGGTCGTGTTGTCGGTACACTGCGCCGCCTGGAAGATACCGATGAAGTTGAAGAGAAAAACAGCGAGCATGGATTTGCTTTTGCCAACGAGGTAAAAGGCGGTAATATTCCGACAGAATTTATGAGTGCCGTTGAAGCCGGTTTTAAGGATGCCACCAAGGAAGGCACGATGATCGGTGCTCCCGTAGTGGATGTTCATGTGACCGTTACCGATGGTGACTCACATAATGTTGACTCCTCGGATAAAGCCTTTAAGACAGCTGCAATCAACGCATTTAAACAGGCGTATTCAAAGATTAAAAAACAGATTCTTGAGCCCATTATGAAGGTTTCCGTTGAAGGTCCTTCGGAGTTCCAGGGTACGATTATCGCTTCTCTGAACCAGCGTCGCGGGATGATCAAGGATTCCTCCGAAGAAGGAAATGACTGCTACATCGATGCGGAAGTTCCTCTTTCTGAAATGTTCGGCTATTCCACGGACATTCGTTCACTCACCCAGGGTAAAGCTGAATTTACCATGGAGTTTGAGAAGTACGGCCCCGTGCCCAAGTCAGTTATGGATGAACTGATTGCGGAGTATCAGAAAAAACGGGCGGAAGGCAAAAGCTAAGTTTTTTTTCTGACGTTTTGACGGGAGAGGTATTCTGTACCTCTCCCTTTTTTATTTGCTCCTGCACAGGGAAGGTGTTATATTCTGAACAGACCTTTTTTAAGGATTATGTATGAATATTCTTCCTTCCTTTCGTTCTTATGTGATTATCTGTACGTTTATTATATCTCTTGCCGCAGGAGATATCGCTATTCTCACGGGGGGTGGGCAGCGGCCGGTTCTGCTGGATTCTGTCTATAACCTGCTGTCCCGCCGCTACGATGTGCAGATGTTTACCCTTGAAGGCAGCGCAGGGATACACGCCGTGCGGCGCCGCGGCTACGATCTTATTATCCTTGCAGACAGGACGGCCCGGGATTTCTATCGCCAGGCTTCTCCTCCTGCAGAAGCGGACGTATCCTACGCAGCATTGGGGACGCATGCTTTTCTGGAGAATGTGCTTTCCGTTGGCTGGACCCCGGCCTCGAACAAAGCCTTTGCTCATTTGCGTGAGCTTTTAGGGGCGCCCGGCGAAGACGTGCTGATTATCGCTGACAGCAGTACGTATAACCGCGCTGTTGCAGAGAGTGCCTTCTTTGCATCTTCCGCAGAGATTCTCCTGTACGATACGACAGAAACGCCGCGGGAATTTGCCCGCCGGGCAGAGAAACGGGAGGCGTCCTTTTATCGAATCGCCCTGAGCCCGAATGTAGCGGAGATTCTTGCGGAGAATCCGGCCCTCCCGGGGCTTCTACGTCGTCGGGCAAGTGCCGTGGCAGTGGAAAACCGTGCTCTCTGGCGTCCTGTTTGTGCGAAGGTTCCCCTGATTACCCTGCGCGAGGACTCCCGCTTTACTGCAACTGCTGCCGCTCTTCTTCTTGCCGCATACACAGAAGATTTTCTCCCTCTGAAGGAGGGGCGCGCGGTTATCGGTAATGCCATTGCCTCTCTATCTCATAATAAGGTTACCCATTTTACCCTGCGCGGTACAACGGGGCGCTCCGTCTCCCGTTTTCGGCAGCATCTTACAGGTGATACACCACTCCAGGCATCGCAAATCCGTACTGATCTATCCGGAACCGTTCATTTTCAGGAGCCTTCGGTGCGTTCAGCGGCCTCTGCGAAGGAGGTGCCCGTGCGGGAACCTTCTGTGGCGGAAACGGCACCACAAAGGGAGGTGTTTTTTTCCAAAGACCTTATTCTGAAACATCCTGTGTATACCGGTCTTGCCGCAGCGGGAATCGCTCTTGTTCTGGTTCTGCTCGGCCTTGTAATTGCTCTGATCCGGCGACGGCGTAAAAAGGCCGGAGAGCGCAGTGTTCTCATGTATCCTCAGGATCTGCGCAAACAACGGATTGCCGGACATGGACGCCGCCGTACTCTGGAAGCGTTGTTTCGCAAAAACGGGTTTACTCCGGTCTGTCCGGGCACCCTCCTGTCCATGCAGAAGATTATGCGCAAGGCCATGCCCGATATATTTGTTTTGGACTGGCGCAAGCATAAGGCCCTTGATTTTCTTCGGTCTGAACTTGCCCGCTATGCCCTTACGTCAGCGGAGATGGTGATTATTTTCAATGTGCCCGAAACGCGCCGCCGGGAGGTGGAGGAAAGCTTCGGCACCGCCTCAACCCTTGTGTTTTCCCGCACTCCCGATGCGGATACCTTCATCCGATCCATGAACAGCAACCGCAGTGCGGGGGAGGATCTTTCCGGACGGATTCGCGAAGGTGCTCTTGCCTCGATTCTGCAGGTTCTTGAAACGCAGCAGAATACCGGCTGCCTTGTTGTTGAAGATGATTCCCCCCTGAGTATTTTTTACTACCGGGACGGACGGATTGTTCATGCCGAGGATCGCCTTGGCAACAGCGGGCTTGAGGCGGTATTTACCGGTCTCTCCTGCGAAACGGGATCCTTTCGCTTTCTTTCCGGGAAAAATGCTCCCACGCAATCAGTCAACCTCGGTGCCATGGCCATTCTGATGGAGTTCTCCCGCCGGTGGGATGAGCAGCACCATGACTGAGGCCGATAAACACCGCCTTGATTTTCTCTCTCCTCTCACTGGTATCCCCGGCCTTGGTCCCAAGCGGGCACAGGCCCTTGCAGCATCGGGGCTGCACCGCATTCAGGATCTGCTCTACTGGTTTCCCTATCGCTTTGTTTTCAAAGGCGCAGCAACACCGATTTCTCAACTGAAACCGGGAACCTTCGCCCTGGTGCAGGGCGTTATTACGGATGTGCGTGTTGAACGACGGCGCAAAACCCTGTTGCGGGCACGCCTGCAGGATGCAGAGGGCACAGCCATGGAACTGATCTGGTTTTCGGGCATTCCCTATTTCCGCAAAGTGATCCGTTCGGGCAAGCAGGCCGTGTTCTGGGGGACGGTGCAGCGATTCATTCGGCCGCAGATGGTGCATCCGGAATTTGATTTTTCCGGCAAAGCAATCACTCCGGAGCGTCCCTGGGAACCGCGGTATCCTATGACAGAGCATATGAAGCGTGCAAAGATCGGCCAAAAGGATCTGCAGAAATTTATGCTCTGGATTTTTAAGAATCTGCAGCATTACCGGTGCAGTCTTCCCGAAGTGCTGGTGGAAAAATATCGGCTGCCCCCCCTGAAGAAATCCCTTTTCTTTTCCCATTTCCCCCGGGATCTGCGGGAGCGGACAGAGAAATGGTTCTTTCGAATCCGCTTTGAGGAGCTCTATGGGATTGCACTCAGTCTGCGCTGGAACCGGCGCCAGTATGATCTTCCCGGCTTTGCTTTTTCCGAGGGGAAAGCTCTGCAGGATGATTTTATTGCACAGCTTCCCTTTGAACTGACGGCGGATCAGGTAAATGCGGTAACAACACTGGGGGAAATCAGCGGCTCATCCCGGCGGATGCACAGCCTTTTGCAGGGGGATGTGGGCTGCGGAAAGACCATTACCGCGTTTCTGGCAACCCTGCGTCCGCTGGCTTCGGGGTATCAGGTGGCCTGGATTGCTCCGACCACGGTGCTTGCGGATCAGAGCAGCCGGACCATTACAGCCTGGCTGAAAGATCTCGGCTACACCTGCGCCCTGCTGACTTCCCGCACGAAAAAATCAGAAAAACGTGAGATCCTGCGCGGCATCAAGCTGGGTACCATTCAGTATCTGGTGGGCACCCATGCCCTGATTCAGGAGGATGTCACCTTTGCTTCCCTGGGCATGGCGGTAATCGATGAACAGCATCGTTTCGGAGCGCAGCAGCGGCAGATTCTGCAGGAGAAAAGCCCTGCTGCAGATACTCTCATGATGTCGGCGACCCCCATACCGCAGAGTATGGCCGCAACGGTGTACAGTGATCTGGAACTGCTCTCCATTAAAACGCTGCCTGCACGGCGTAAACCCATAAAAACGCGGCGCGTGCCGACACAGAAAGAAACTGATATGATGCAGTTTATGCGGCGGCGTATTCGGGAAAACGGGGAAAAAGCATTCTGGGTGACTCCCCGTATTGAGCTGGATGAAGAAGCCGAAAAGATGATGAGTATTGAGGAGCGGGAGAAAATATTGAAAAAAACCATACCCGATGTGAATATTCACACCCTCCACGGCAGAATGAAGCCGGCTGAGAAAGAAGCGGTGATGCAGGATTTCAGCGCGGATCCCCACGGCCTCATGCTTGCAACAACGGTCATTGAAGTGGGGGTCGATATTCCCGCGGCCACCATGATGATTATTGAGAACAGCGAAAACTTCGGCCTCTCACAGCTGCATCAGCTGCGGGGGCGTGTGGGCCGCTCTGATCTGCAGGCCTGGTGTTTTATCCTTTCCGAGCATTCTGCCGAAAGCGTACAGGAGCGCCTGCGGGCGTTCTGTTCCACCACGGACGGCTTTAAGATTGCCGAAATGGATCTTACCATGCGCGGCACCGGCGAAGTTGCCGGTATGCGTCAGAGCGGATTCTCCGATCTGCGCTGGTCAAATATCCTGGAAGTGGCGGATCTCTTTCAGTCGATCAATGACGATGTTGGCCGTCTTATTGATCCTGATCAGCCCCTGTAAAATCCTGCTCCGTAAGAACGGAAAGAAATTCAAAGGCCGGTTCTTCATAGGGATGCGCCTCCTTGAGGGCGGCAATCACGGCAGATACCTTTGCTGGGGCAACAAGCATCTCCACGCGGTATTCCTCCACCCGTTCCACTGTGCCCCGGGTGCCCAGAAAGGGGGTGCTGGTTTGGCCGGGGAGGAACTGTCCTGTTCCGAAACTTTCCCAGGAACAACGGGAGTAATTGCCCTGTGTGCCGGCACCGGCTGCAAAGAGGGCATCTTTAACGCTGTCACGGTACTCTGCAGGAATAAATACAATCAGCTTATACATGGGGCCTCCAAAAAAAATAAGGTTTTTTGTAAAAATCATTTTACTTTTTACTAAAATAATGTATATTAGTAAGCGAGTGGGTAACTCCCCCCACTCTTTGTGAATGTGTGTGATGATGAGATATCAGCCGACCGCAACGGACGGCTGAGGAAAGGCGGCTATAAGCCGCCTTTTTTTATGCCCGAAAGCTGAATTTTTAAGTCCCTCTGTGCTGATCCGGATGTTTCTTCGAACACCCCTGCGGGGGGGGGGGCGCAGCCTTTTGGACACGGCATTCCTCACCGTAGTGATGTTTTTCCTGATTGATATCTTTCTTGAAAAACCTTCGCCACTATCGTATATTTCAAAAACATGCAGAGAAACATCTCAGCATACTTCTGTGTATTCTTTTTTCAGTCAATACGTAATTGGAGGATCTCTATGTCTCAATGGAGCCGTTCACTTTGTGTGTTACTTCTTTTTATCGTCTTTTCCTACGGGGAACAGTTTCCCTACAGCGGTACGGTGACTGACACCGCAGGAACCCCTGTTGAAGGTGCCCGCGTGGTTGCCAAAAAAGTGGGGCAGTCAACAGCTACGGACAGGCTCGGCCGGTTCGGTGCAGGTGCCGACGCAGTCATACAGACCGGAAAAGACGGTCTGCGTAAAGCCCCTCTTCTGCGAAGGGGATCAGTTCATTTTTCTGCACAGCGTGCGGGTCAACCCGTGAGCATACAGGTCTGTGATCTGAAGGGGCGTGTTCTCTGTACGAAACAGCTGCAGACGACGGCAGCAGGCAGAAACACCCTCGCCCTTGACGCTCTTACGGGCAGGGCTGCTGCCGGTGTGTATATTACAACGGTGAATGTCGGGGGCACAACAACCCGGATAAAAGGTGTTCTCGGCATGCATGAAACCAATACACACCACGAACCTTCAGACAATCTCATTGCGGCGCAGGCAGCAGTGCGCGGAGGGGATTCCCTCTTTGTAAACGCCCCGGGCTATACCGGTCGCTGGGTCACAGCGGATTCGTCCACCTCACGTACAATTGAGCTGACAAAAACAG
>JBNJDQ010000105.1:0-8453 GCA_051745065.1 Fibrobacterota bacterium | reverse complement strand
GGTGGATTTCCTCAACGGGAACCGTTTCAAACCAGCCCGCAATCTCGTGTTCCGTCGGAAGGGTCAGCATTTCCGCCAAAAGTGCCGGGTCGCTGCGGCGGTCTTCCGCAAGAGATGCAAAGGTTTGGTGCAGAATCTGTGGAACCTCCGGTGACTCCCTGCGGACAAGAGCTTCAGTCAGAGCTGTCAGATGTTTGCGCAGCAGTGACTGGCAGGCATCCCAGCGGGTGAAGCTGCTGCTTTCGTGGATCATAAGAACCTGCAGATCTTCATCGCTTTGTTCATGCACGACCTTTACCGGCGCGGATAGTTCGCGCATCAGGGAAACCACGGGAGGTGCTGCAACATCCTCAAAGATCCAGGACTGTTCCTCCTTCTGCAGATGAAGAACCTCCGGCAGAGGCCGGCCTTCCGCAATGAGAGGGATTTCTTCCCCTTCCCGGGTAAAGAGGGCGGTGTTCACGGGGATATGCAGGGGCTGCGGCGGTGTTCCCTGCGGTGTGCGGGGACTTGTCTGACGCAGAGTGAGGCGCAGGGTTCTGCTGTCGGCATCCCAGGTGTGGTGTGCCGTAACCGTGGGGGTTCCCGCCTGGGAATACCACCGGCGAAACTGCGAAAGATCCACCCCGGCTCCGTCCTCCATGGCAGCGACAAAATCCTCACAGGTTGCGGCAGTTCCGTCGTGCCGGCTGATGTAGGTCTGCATTCCCTTCTGAAAGCCGTCCTCCCCGAGGAGGGTGTGGATCATGCGGATTACTTCCGCTCCTTTTTCGTAGATCGTAACGGTGTAGAAATTGCTCATTTCAATTACCTCTTCCGGCCGGATGGGATGTGCCATGGGGCCGGCATCTTCAGTAAACTGATGGCGGCGCAGAAGGCGCACGTTTTTAATGCGGTTGACCCCCCGGGAGCCCAGATCGGAGGAGAACTCCTGATCCCGGAATACGGTCAGCCCCTCCTTGAGAGAGAGCTGGAACCAGTCGCGGCAGGTGATGCGGTTGCCCGTCCAGTTATGAAAGTACTCATGGCCGATTACCGCTTCGATATTGAGCATGTCCTGATCCGTGGCAGTTTCCCTGCTGGCAAGGACGTATTTGGAGTTGAATATGTTCAATCCCTTGTTCTCCATGGCGCCCATGTTGAAAAAGTCCACTGCCACAATCATGTAAATATCCAGATCGTATTCCAGATTAAAACGTTCTTCGTCCCAGGCCATAGCTTTTTTGAGGCTTTCCATGGCCTGCTCAGAGCGATCGAAGTTGCCCCGGTCCACGTAGAGTTCCAGGTCCACCCTGCGGCCGCTCCTGGTGGTAAAGCTGTCCCGGCGGCAATCAAAATCTCCCGCAACCAGGGCAAAGAGATAGCTCGGTTTGGGGTAGGGGTCTTCCCAGCTGACCCGGTGCAGACCATCGGGAAGATCCTCTGCCCCCGTGCGGTTGCCGTTGGAGAGCAGAAGGGGGTATTCTGCTTTGGGCGCCGTAATATGAGTGGTAAAGCGGGCAAGAATGTCCGGACGGTCGGGGTAGAAGGTTATACGCCGGAATCCTTCGGCTTCACATTGAGTGCAGAATGCTCCCCCTGATTTATACAGGCCTTCATAGGCGGTGTTTTCTGCCGGAGCGATATGGCTGACCGTGGTGATCTCGCAGGCGGCCGGGCAGTTGCGGATCTCCAGACTCTCCTCATGACGGGTGCAGTCCTGCCAGGGGGTGCCGTCAACAAGAACGTCCTGAAGCTGGATCGAAGGATGTCCGTCAAGCATAAGCGGACCAGGATTCTGTTTTGCTGCCGTGACCGCAAGGGTTGCGGTCACGACGGTTTTATGATCATCAAGGACGATATCAAGATCAACTGTTTCCACCCGGTATGCGGGAGGTGTGTAGTCACATCTGCGTTTTGCCTGAGGAGTACTCATATATTCTCTCTTGTTGAATTCTGTTTCGGTCTCTCAATATCCTTCGCATATTGCAATCCTTCCCTGATAATTGTTTCAGGGAATACGGGTTTTGAGAGCTGTGTTCACTATTCTAATATACACTTTCGTGCCCGTGAGATGGAAGAGGGGGCCGGCTTATTCGTACCGCAACGAAGGTTTGCTGCTTTACGGCGGTGTCATACCTGTGAAAATTGTCGTGCGTGAGTACGGGGGCGGTGTAAAAAACCCCGGTCCTGCTGAGCAGGCCGGGGAGAATATCTGCGGCGGCCTTGGGCCGTCAATTTAATATCAGTAGAAACGTTTTTTCGAAACAACGTCTTTATCGAAGGATGAGTAGATAAGGCTCTTAACCTTCTGGTCTACGCCGGAAAAGGTGAGCGTAAACTCTTCTTCCCGGGAGACATCGAGAATCCGGGCGGAGAATTTTGCCGATGTGGGGGAAAGCTCAGTTCCGTCTTCCAGAACAAGGGTGAAGTTCTTATCCTGCAGACGAACCGCTTTGAATCCGTCTTCGCTGTGCATGATAAGCCCTTCCAGGGTGAGCTTTCCCCGACGCTCTTTCCGGTCCTTAATTGCCATGAAGACATTCTTTTTGTTGATTGCCCGGTACATGGAGGTGTCCATACCGGCGCCCACGGGATCGGGGTAGACCCGCTGATATGCACGGTAGGTGTCAAGCATTTTGGGTGTGATCTTTGCAATCAGCTCTTTTGCTTCTGTGTTGCCGGAATCAACATTCAGCACGGCGTGGGCCTGATAGTCCGCCTTGAGAAGTGTTTCGATATCCGGATCATCACTGTCACCCTCAGCTTTTTTGTAGAGCTCTTTTGCCTCTTTGATTTTTTCTGTACTGTAGGTATCCTTGAGTTTGGCAAATTTTTCCGCCACAATGGCTTTGTCCGTAGCAATATCCGAGGCTTTGCGCATCTGCATCACACATTTTGTCAGATTTCCCAGTTCCTTAAGGGTATCGGCATATTCCGTCAGAAAGCGGGCGTAATGATTTTTAACATCATTGTTGATTCCTTCATCATGGATGTAGCGGTTAATGTCCGCCTGAAGGGGATTCATGATATCGTTGGTGATACCGGCACTCTTTTTGAGATTATCCATACGAATCAGGGTTGCTTCGATGAACTTGTTTTTCAGGGAGGTCGGGGCCGTCTCCCTTTTGTTGTTTACCGCCTGCAGGTAGATTTTGTAGGCCTGTTTTTCATATTGCTTCTTTTGGGCGACGGATTCTGATTTTTCAGCGAGTTTCAGATAGTCATCACCCTGGCTCTCAAGGGATTTTGAACATGCGGCAAGGATCAGGGCCGCTGCCAGACAGAGGGGCAGAAACTTTTTCATACATGGTCCTTTCATCTATGATTATTAACTATTTTCATATTTATTAATTTAATAGATGCTTGCTTCATATTCAAAAAAAGATGAGTTATGAGTAAAAATAATCTCAATTCCCGGGCTGTTTGCGTTGTACGCCGTCTGCAGGAAGCGGGTTTTACCGCCCTCTATGCCGGCGGAGCTGTCCGCGACATGCTTCTGGGGAAGGACCCTCCCACGGATATTGATATCGCCACGGATGCCCGCCCGGCGGATATTCGCCGTCTTTTTTCCCCGGTTCATGCTGTGGGGGAGAGCTTTGGGGTTATGCTTGTGGTACAGGAGGGCACTCCCTTTGAAGTGGCAACCTTTCGCAGTGAAGCGGGCTATTCCGACGGGCGGCATCCGGATCGGGTGGATTTTGCCACCCCGCGGGAAGATGCTCAGCGGCGGGATTTTACCATTAACGGCTTGTTTTACGATCCCCTTCGTGACGAGGTCTACGATTATGTCGGAGGAGAAGCCGATCTTCGGCGGGGAATTATCCGCACCATCGGTGATCCCCACCGGCGTTTCAGTGAGGATTACCTGCGCCTGCTGCGGGCGGTCCGCTTCTCCGGGCGCTTTGATTTCCCCATTGAAGCAAATACCTGGCAGGCCTGCTGCAGTCAGGCGCATAAGATTGCCGGCATTGCAGCGGAGCGGATCTTTCAGGAACTGACCAAAACCTTTACCGGCCCGGCACCGCTTACGGGGCTGGATCTTCTCAGTGAATCCGGTCTGTTGCGGGCGGTTCTTCCGGAAGTGGAGAATATGAAAGGGGTGGAGCAGCCCCCGGAATTTCATCCCGAAGGAGATGTCTTTGCCCATACCCGCTGCGTTCTGGCGGATATCGGCGCTCATCCTTCGGCGGTTCTTGCCTGGGGCGCCCTTCTGCACGATGTGGGCAAGCCGCCGACCCAGACCTTTGAAGATCGAATTCGTTTTAATCGGCATAATGTTGTGGGCGGCCGCATGGCCGAGGATATTCTGCGTCGACTGAAGGCACCCAAAAAGCTGATTGAAGGTGTGCGGGAGCTGGTGGAGAACCACATGAGCTTTATCCATGTTCAACAGATGCGTATGGCAAAACTCAAGCGTTTTCTCGGGCGAAAGCACATCGAAGATGAGCTTGCCCTGCACCGCGCAGACTGTCATGCCAGCCACGGAAACAGTGAGAATTACGATTTTCTCCGCCGCAAGCAGGAGGAGTTTTCCCGGGAGGAACTGCTGCCGGATCCCCTCATCGGCGGCCGCGATCTGATTGCGCTGGGAATGCGCCCTTCCCCCCGTTTCGGTACACTTATTCAGGAAGTGTATGATCTCCAGCTTGAGGATCGTATCCGCACCAAAGAGCAGGCTCTGCAGTGGATTCGGGAACACCGGCCTTGCTCCGTGAATGAACAATAAATGATATATTCCTGTAACATAAACTATTTTTCCATTTTTAAGACAGTCCTATCACGGGGAGACCTATGAATCTAGTTACGCTTCTGACGAAGTTTTTCGGTACTAAGCAGGATAAGGATCTTAAACAGCTTCGGCCGATATTGGCATCGGTGAACCGCGCCTGGAAGGAAATAATGCCCCTTTCCGACGAAGAGCTGCAGGGTAAAACCGCAGAGTTTCGCCGGCGCCTGACCGAGGGGGAAACCCTCGACGATCTGCTGCCCGAAGCCTTTGCCGTTGTCCGTGAGACAACGCACCGCGTCCTCGGCGAAGGGCGGATTATCACCAATGAGAACGGTGAAGAAGTTCGTTTTATGGCCCATTTCGATGTACAGGTCCTTGCGGCAATTGTGCTTCATCAGGGGAAGATTGCTGAAATGAAGACCGGTGAGGGGAAGACACAGGTCGGCCCCATGGCGGCGTATCTTAATGCTCTGCCCGCGGGCAAATCGGTGCATGTGGTAACGGTGAATGATTATCTTGCCCGCCGTGACTCCGCCTGGATGGGACAGATCTTTGGATTTCTCGGCCTCACCGTGGGCTGTATTGACGATACACAGCCGGGAAGCCCCGAGCGGCGCGAAGCCTACGCCCGGGATATTGTATACGGGACAAACAACGAGTTCGGTTTCGATTATCTCCGTGATAATATGGCCGTCTCCCGGGACGCTCTTGTGCAGAGCGATCTGCATTTTGCCATCATCGATGAGGTGGATAATATCCTTATCGATGAAGCCCGAACGCCCCTGATTATTTCCGGTCCCAGTAATAAGGATAATCACGAATATGCCCAGCTGGAACCGCAGGTACGCAAGCTGATTGCCGCGCAGAAGCGCCTGGTGGGGGAACTCTTTCAGGAGCTTGAGGAGTTCATCAAAAAAGGGGAGTACTCCTTCAAATTCGGTGAATTGATGCTGACTATCAAGCGGGCTGCTCCCAAGGATGAGCGTTTTCTTGAACTGGTGAAGGATAAGGAGATCGCCAAGGTAATGAAGCAGGTTGAAGGCGAATACCTGCGCGAGAAGAAACTCAATGAACTGAACGAAAATCTTTTCTACGCCCTGGATGAGTCGGGCCACTCCGCGGAGATGACCGAAAAGGGGCGCGTTCTGATCAGCGGGGAAGAGTCGGATTTCTTTGTTCTTCCCGACCTTTCCCTGATTATCGGAGAGATCGATACGGATGATTCTCTGACCCCGGAGGAAAAGAACCTGCGCCGGGAACAGGCGCATCAGCGCTACACTCAACAGGCGGAAAAGATTCACTGCGTCAGCCAGCTTTTGCGCGCCCATGCCATGTTTGAAAAGGATGTGGACTACGTTGTCCGCGAGGGGCAGGTGGAAATTGTCGATGAATTTACCGGGCGCATTATGTCGGGGCGCCGCTATTCCGACGGGCTTCATCAGGCCCTGGAGGCAAAAGAAGGAGTGAAGGTTGCCGGTGAATCCCAGACCCTTGCCAACATTACCTTTCAGAATTTCTTTAAGATGTACGATAAGGTGTCCGGTATGACCGGGACCGCCGTGACCGAGGCCAAGGAATTTATCGATATCTATGAACTCGATGTGGTGCAGGTGCCCACGAATCGTCCGATTATCCGTAAAGATCTGGACGATGAGATTTACAAAACCCCCCGTGAGAAATACAACGCCGTGGTCGGCGAGATTAAAGCAGCCGTGGAAGCGGGGCGGCCAACCCTGGTGGGGACAATCTCCATTGAAAAGTCGGAGTTTCTCAGTCGCCTTCTTAAAAAGGAAGGGGTTGCCCACGAAGTCCTCAATGCCAAGAATCACTCCCGGGAAGCCTCCATTATTGCGCAGGCCGGGCGTAAAAGTGCCGTTACCATTGCCACAAACATGGCGGGCCGCGGGACGGATATTAAGCTGGGCGGTAATTTTGAGGAGCTTGCAGCGGATAAACTCCGCATGGACGGGGAGGATCCCGAGGCATTTTCCGAACAGGAGATGAAGGAGCGCTACCCGGATCTGCATGCCGCAGTTCAGCAGGAAAAGCAGGAGGTTCTTACGGCGGGCGGTCTGGAAGTTATCGGGACGGAACGGCACGAAAGCCGGCGGATTGATAATCAGCTGCGCGGGCGCTCCGGCCGTCAGGGGGATCCCGGTCTGTCACGCTTCTATCTGAGTCTTGATGATGATCTGATGCGTATCTTCGGCTCACAGAAAATTGCCGCTCTCATGGACCGCATCGGTGTGGAAGAGGGTGAAGTGATTTCCAGCCGGTTGATTACGGGGTCCGTCAGCCGGGCGCAGCGCAAGGTGGAAGGCCGCAATTTCGAGATCCGTAAACATCTGAAAGAATACGATGATGTCATGAATATGCAGCGCCAGGAGGTCTACGGACTGCGCCGCAATATTCTGCTCAATGATGATATCCATGATGAAGTCAACGATCAGTTCGGCGGTGCTCTGGAATCACTGGTACTCTCCTGTTGTACCGGCAAAAACCCGGAGGACTGGGATTTTGACGGGCTGAACGGCGAGACCGCGAAGATCTTCGGCATTCTTGTCAATCGCGGGGATTTTGACCTCGGATCGCTCAGTCAGGAAAAACTCTTTGACGCCCTCTGGGAAAAGATTCGTTCTTTCTACGAGGCCAAGGAGGAGCGTATCGGTGCGGAGCAGCTGCGTGAACTGGAACGCCGCGTTTCGCTGATGGTAATCGATGAAAAATGGAAAAACCACCTCTTTGAGATGGATCATCTCCGTGATGACGTTCAGTACCGTTCCTACGGCCAGAAGAAGCCCCTCTTTGAATATCAGAAGGAAGGGCTCAAGCTGTTTGAGCAGTTCCGTGATGATCTTGCCCGGCAGATTTCCTCCATGCTTTTTCGTATCGAAGTGGTGGATGAGCCGGCACAGAACCAGCCGCAGCGGGTGAATGAATCCCATCGTTCTGTCAATACGTTCCGTCCTGCCCGGCGCAGCGATGCTCCGGCACCCAAACAGCGGGTTCGCGAAGAGCCCAAGGTGGGGCGCAATGATCCCTGTCCCTGCGGGAGCGGTAAAAAGTATAAAAAATGCCACGGTCGGTAGGATCCGTCTTCTGACCGGCTGCACACGGGCCGCTCCTTCGGGGGCGGCTCTTTTTGATCCTTGATTCCGCAGTTGGATCTGATTTTCGAATATTTTGAATTGATCGGAGCGGGACTGATGCCCCAATATAACACGGCTCACGCCGATATGTCGGTACTGCCACCGACGGGGCAGTTCCTTTTCCCATGGCAGAAAAGAAACGAAAATGCCATTCATGGGGTTTGGCCCCCATACGACCAAATGAGACATCTTTGATTGGGGAGGCCGTTTCGATCCTCCCACGTTGTATTACACCATGACTCGATCATGGCCGAAAGAATAGTATCTGCCCTTCGCTCAGTGGTTCAGAGGGTGGGGGCGGTATCGCGCAGGTGGAGACAGCCCCTGCTTTAAAGCCCCGGTTGCAGGATCGAACACACCCTGAAGAGGCGCAATCTCGTGTCCGTCCGGGCCGTGGTGGTGAATCAATGCGGGGTAATGGATATAAATACATTCACCGAATGGGTACACATCAATACCGCCCCAAATCATTGATACACAGGTTTATGGAAAATAATGAACCCGTAACTGCGGATTTTAGGTTGATTGGAGCGGGGCTGAACCGGATCTTTTGTGAAAGAATTCTCATAAGCAGCATCAGTTCTGCGCACAGA
>JBNJDQ010000104.1:0-8456 GCA_051745065.1 Fibrobacterota bacterium | reverse complement strand
CAGCTCTTCACCCTGCGGGCTGTATCCGCGAACTGTTATTTCTGCAGGGCGGGTAACCACTGCGCTGATGCCGGGAATACTGAGGCAGCCCTCCGTATCGGAAAGCTCCTCTTCGGACGTAGAAAGAATCTCGGGGTTCACCATCACAATAGGCTCCTCAATTCCTCCCGTGACATCAATGGCGACAACCCGGCGGGAAACGCCAATCTGCGGTGCCGCGAGGCCGACACCGTCATATTCATACATCTTATCAGCAAGAATCCGGCAGAACTCTTCAAGTTCTGCATCAAAGGTATCCACGGCTGCAGCCTTTTTGCGCAGTACCGGATCCCCGTAATACCGAATTGGATACATCTTACTTTTTCTCCACGGCGGATTCATCACTCTGCAGGGTTCCAACGGAGCTTTTGAGAATGGTAAACTCCGTGTTACCGCCCGTATGGATGGTGACCCGGTCGTCCTGAACCTTTTTGATTGTTCCGAAAATTCCGCCCGCCGTAATAATACGGTCACCCTTCTTCAGGCTTTCCCGCATGGCCTGGGCTTTTTTCTGTTTTTTCTGCTCCGGCCGGATCAGAAAGAACCACATGCCCACCATAATAAGACCCAGCATAATATACGTATTCATTGTCTGAGCACCGCCGGTGGGATCCTTCAAACCGCCTTCAGCCCATGCGGACGCCGCTGTTACAAAGAGTGGAATCATTCGCTTGATCATAAAAACAACCTCATCTTTTTGTTTAATTCAGAGTAAATATAATTCATGTCTTCTCTCCCTTTCGGCAGGAGCGTCGATTTTGAATAAGTGCTGTCAAAGCAAGAACGACCGTCAGCCCTCCACAGAACCAGATAAACCAGTCACCGTGACGGTTATAGAACGATGGTTCCCCGGGGTACACCTCTGCCATAACTATCTCCCGTGTACCGAGATTTCCGGATGCGAGAATAGTACCGCTGCCGTCTGCGGCATAGCTGATCCCGCTGTTGGCACACCGCAAAAGAGGCAGACCGTTCTCCACTGCCCGAAGCCGCGCAATGGTACGATGCTGGTAGGGGCCGACACCGAGGCCGAACCAGCGGTCGTTGGTAATATTGACCAAAAGATCTGCACCCTCAGCACCCTGACGTACAAAAGAAGGATATATCGCTTCGTAACAGATAAGGGGCAATGCGGCAAAACCCTGCACTGACCACAAAGAACGTTTTCGCCCCGGCGAAAAATCCGCTCCGCCAAGATCCCGGGGATTGATCATGGGCAGAACCCCCTTCAGAGGCATGGACTCACCGTAGGGCACAAGTTTATGTTTGTAATAGGCGAAGGAGCGGTTGTCCCCGGCGGGATAATAGAAGGCGCCGTTGTAGTACATACTGTCCCGGGGCGGTTCTTCTTTGTCCAGGGCCCCCGTAATGATATGGACATTATAGTTTCGGCGCCATGATTCTATTCGGCTGCGGGCATTGGGATTGCGGGAAAGATAGGTCAGTACACCGCTTTCGGGAAGAACAACAAGGTCCGCACCGCTGTCAGCAGCCCGGGCAATCATGCTGTCAGAGATATGCAGGGCCCGCTCCAGGGAGGTCCAGCCCTCCCAGTTCACCTGATCAATATTTGACTGGATCAGGGCTGCCCGCAGCGGCTCCCCGCGATTGACATCCTCCGTTGCGAAGGCTGTCCCCGCGATCAGTCCCGCCGTAAGGAGACTCTCCAGGAACAGCAGCACCAGCAGATACCGCCGTTTCTGCATAAGAAACTGGAAAAAAGTTGTCCCCAAAAGAACTATAATGAATGTCAGCCCCCAGACGCCCGTAACGGCGGAAATCCGGGCAAAGGGCAGAAAGTGACTGAAGGTGTAGGCCTCATAATGCCAGGGAAAAGAAAGCTGTCCAACACATTTGAGACGGTCAAAGATTACCCACAGGGCCGGTGTTGCCACCCAGAAATAAGCCGGCATGTACCGATACACCAGACGCAGAACACCTCCCAGCAGCAGATACCATCCACCGAAGAACAGGGAAAGCAGGAGGAGTGCAGGCACCATGATCCAGGGAATTTCGATAACATCAACCTCCAGAATCCAGTATGAACCGGCACCAACGGAGATACATCCCCACAGCCAGGCCCGGAGAACATCCCGAAAGCGACTGATGGTAACCGCGACAAAGAGGAACGCCGGGATCATCAGAGCCGACACAAAGGGCAGAAAAAAATACAGCGGAGTAAATTCACTGTTGAGGGGCGGCGCAAGAAATCCGTGCAGAAAAGCGGTTACCACAATAAAGGTGATTGCCGCAGGTCTGTTTCTTTTGTATAATCCATTTCCGTTCACACTGTATTCCTGAATTAAGGAGAGGTCATGGGTAAAATAATTCTTTTCACACTCCTGTTGACATTTTCTCTTGCCGCGGACCCAGCTCTGCAGCTGCTCCTGGCCCGCCGCAGCATCGCCGACGGATATTTTCAATGGAATGAAGTCCGCCTTGCCCAAGGCGCAGAAAAAGCCCGGGATGCCGCTGTCAACGAAGATGTTGATGCAGTATTCCATTATGTGCTCGCCCGCTATCTGCAGATACACCATGCCCGATACGCCTATGACTACCACCGGGATCCCGGGCGGGCAGACAGCCTGTTGAATCGTATGGACCGGTTTCTTGCTGTCCACGGAGACAGCACCCCTCTTTCAACAACAGCGAAGGCATTATGTAATACCCTGCGCATGGACCTGCACCCTCTGAAGAAAGCTGTTCTCATCCCCAGAGTGCGAAAAGACCTTCAGGCACTCCCGCCTCTGGCGCCGCCCCGCAATATCCTTCGTGCCCTGATCCACATTCACGGACCGCGGGGAATACAGGATTACCCGCAGGCACAGCGTATTCTTACCACAACCTTTCGAAGCTATTACATAAAAGAAAACAGGAACGATCTCTGGCTCTGGTCTGCAGCTGCCGCCCTGAAAGGCATTCTTCATAAGAAGGAGGAAAATGAGGCATTGAGCCGCCAATGGCTCCATCGGGCTTTTCAGATTAATCGCCGCGATGCCTTTGCACGCATTGGCTTCATTGCCGACTAAGCAGAGGGCTCCTGCTGAACCTGAAAGCCGAGTTGTCTGAGACAGGCGGCATCGGCGGGAACATCAACGCCTTCAACGCGGCAGTGGGGAAACTCCGGACGCTGCCTGTATTCCCTTCTGAGCTGCCTGAACCTGTCTGTCCGCCCGGGGCCGGACAAGCCGTTTATTCTGCGCAGAAGACGATCATCCTCCTGCAGAGGATAGGCCTGACGCAGCACACCGCGAACACCGCCCGCACGGGAATAGGAAAGTGTGCGAACCTCCATGGCATCAAGAACATCCTGAGCATCCCATTCCTTTTTCTTAAAAAAGAAAGCCGATGCCCCGGCGCAGATCATATCCGTGCCGGTACATTTTCCGTCAAAGGAATAGCCCGCAATATGAGGGGTTGCAATATCAGTACACCCGAGAAGCTCACTGCTGACTTCAGGCTCACGGGGCCACACATCCAGGACAAGGCCGCCCAGTCGCGGGGAATGGGATACCAGCGGTTCTTCACAGATAGTTTTTCCGCGGCTGGTATTAACCAAAAGCGCCCCCGGCTTCATCAGGGACAGAAAGGAATCATTAATCATCCCGTAGGTTGAATGCTCACCGTCGTAGGTAAGAGGTACATGAACCGTAACAATATCCGCCTGAGAAAGAGATTCCTCCAGTGGTACAAAACTGTGCAGCCCGGCTGCTTTGGGCGGATCCGTAAGAAGCGCCCGCATCCCCAGAGAAATTGCTTTACGGTAGACCCGGGAACCGACATTTCCCACACCGATTACGGCAATGGTTTTGTTTTCAAAGGTAGGCAGGAGTTCAGCCAGGGCGGCAAGAACATATTCTGCGACAGAGTTTGCGTTCGATCCCGGAGCGGAACAGAAACCGATCCCTGCCTGCTTAAGGTAATCAAGATCAACATGATCCGTGCCAATGGTTGCCGTTGCCACAAACCGTACGGAACTGCCCTGCAGGAGTTTTTCGTTTACCGGTGTTACGGAACGGACAAGAAGCATCCCGCAGTCGCGCACCATGTCGGGGGTAATGTCTTCACCGGCACAGGTGGTCACCCGTCCCAGGGTACTGAAAGCCTCTTTTACAAAGGGGATATTCTGATCCGCAACAATTTTCATTTGAACTCTTCCCTGTTTTTATGTATTATACCATCGTGCAGATGATAATATATTACATTCGAGGCAGCAATGGCAAAACCCGCTTATCTGAGAGAATTTGACCTGACGGTTCTGGGAGAGGTCTTTGTGGAATTTCTTTGCGAAGGCATTCCCCTTTCCCGGGCAGAAACCTTTGAACGCAGTATCGGAGGAGATGCCGTATACACCGCTGTCACCGCCGCCCGACACAACTCCCGGATTCAGCTGATCTCCGCCGTTGCCCGCGACCCGTATCACACCCTGATTCGCAGTACCCTTCGTGACGAAGGAATCAATACAGATCTTCTTCGTTCGGTCATGGGGTTCAACGGAATCACTCTTGTCGACGACTGTGAGGGCAGCGGTGATCTGCGGGAATACCAGTTCAACCGTCCGGGAACCGCCACGGAGCATATCAATGGCTCCGTTATTGATACGGATATCATTACCAACAGCCGGATTATTTACAGTTCGGGAGAATTTCAGGCAATTTCCCGGGAATGCCGGCAGACTTTATTTAAAGCCTTTTACACTGCTCACACAAACGAGTGCATGGTCGCCTTCGACCCCAACATCCGTCTGCATCGATGGAGTCTTGACGATGCCCGGGAAGCCATCTGGAGTATTATGCCTTTTCTCGATGTCATGCTTCCCTCTGCGCCGCAGGAATCCCAGGCGCTTTTCGGATACGAACGCCCCGTTGATATTATCGGATTTCTCTGGGACCGCGGTGTCAATATTGCCGTGGTAAAAAACGGTAAAAACGGGTGCCTTGTGGGCTACGACGGACGGATCGAAGAATACATGCTTCCCGAACCGTCCAGCCCCGTTCGCCATTTTGTCCACATCGGCAGTGTGTTTAACGGCGCATTTCTCAGCGCCCTCGCCAAAGGTATGGATCCCTTTGAAGCCGCACGATTTGCCGTAAAGACAGCAACAGAGAAAGGCATGGCCGGCAACGGCATAAAAAGCATCCCCTCCTCCTCATAAAAACGGGCTCTCCCTGAATCCGCCTCCCCTCAGGCGGGAGAAACAAGTATTTTCTGATGTAACATAAACAAAAAGGAGACGAGGAAAATGAGCGACTGGACAGAAGAGCGTCTGAAGCAGGGGGTATTCAAATACAGCACCCTTTCAGGTGCCACCAAAGAGGCCGTGGCAGCAGCCGTGCGTCAATACTGCTCATGGCAGGAATACATGGACCAGGCCGCCTTCACGGAGCGCGCCGTCAGTAATACCAAAGCCTCGCGGGAACTGCTGAACACCGTAAAACAGGAATATCCCCAGACAGTGCCGGAAGAGAATATCCCCGCCGCTGTGGAATCACTCAGGGAATACGGCGTACTCATCATGGCCGGAGGAGAGGGAGAACGCCTTCGTCAAAGCCTGATCAATGAAGGGGCAAACCCCGATGATCTGCAGGATTTTACCAAAGCCACCTATCCCCTGCCCGGCCTTGATCGCCCCTGGGGCGCTCTGCAGGTGAACCTCCATGTTCTCTCCCGCATGTCGCCGAATATCCCCGTCATCGTCACAACGGGGCCGGCCGGGACAACAACAGCCCGGGTAATTCCTGAAATAATCAGAAAAAACAACAACTTCGGCCTGAAAAATCTGCGGATTATTGCTCAGAATGAACGGCTTCACCTGACCCGGGACAGGCAGATTGCATGGGAGCAGACCGAATCGGGCATCCGCATCGTCACAAACCCCGATGAAACGGGAGGACCAATTATGAAGCTGCGCGAAAAGGATGACGCCGGTCGGTCCACCCTTGAGTATCTCAGAAGACTCGGTTGCAGCCGCATTATTGTACTGCAGGGTACTGCTGTGTACCGGCGGGAGATGCTCCTGCACATGGCCGCCGCGGGAAACCGCTTTGACGCGATGGGTATCGGCATTGAACGGACGACCTTTGGTGAGAACGACCCCTACGGCACCTTTATTCTTGCAAATGACGGAAACCGGGAAGTGCTGCGCATCATCGAAAAGGATGTCCGCAACAGGCAGACACGGGACATGACAAACGATGCGGGCAAACATCTTCCCTTCAATACAGGCTTCTACGTATTTCGCCGGGACCTTCTGGAACACACCCCCCTTCCGGAGTACGCCGTATCGGGAAAGACCGTGCTTGCAGGCATTCCCAAAGCTCCCAAAACCGGCTATGCCGCCACGGATGTTCTCGGCCTGACAGAAACCTCCGGCGTTCTTACCGTTAATCCGGAGAGTTTTTCCGTTATTAAGCGCAGTGAAGATCTTGCAGCTGTTGCCGAAGCAATTCAGCGGTACGGACTCATTGAATAATATGTAAAAACCTGCTTGCGCTTTCTCTGCGGTGATAGTAGAATTGTGTAAAAATTAACGTCATTGGAGTATGCATGAGTTATGACAATGAACTGATTGACGGTTTCATCGAAGAAACAAATGATGTAATAGAAGAGGTGGAACCGTCCCTTATAGAGCTCTCTCAGAATGTTGACGAAACTCATGGTGTGGATAAAGAAGTCGTAAACGCAATATTCCGCCTGTTCCACTCAATGAAAAGCAGTGCAGCTTTTCTCGGTTTCAGCAATATTGCCCGCCTGACCCATGTTGCGGAAAACCTTATCCAGGAAATCCGCGAGGACCGTATAGCCCTGAATGAGGATATCGCCACAACCCTGTGCGGTACGACTGATCTGATTAACGCCATGCTCCTGCACATCAAGGAAGAACGCAACGACAACGGCTTCAATGACCAGATCGAAGAAAACATTACGCAACTCTCCCGCTACACCCGAAAATCGCCGGAAGATGCCGGTGCTCCTGCTGCAGCGGAGGAAGCCCCACCCCGCAGCACCACCTCTGCTGTATCTGAAAAAAACTCCGCCCCTGCAGCAGGAGAAAAACCTCCCTCCAGGGAACGAAACAGCCAGCTGATATCACCGGAAATGTACACCGCCTTTGTAACCGAAGCCAATGAACAGTTGGATACGATCGAACAATGTTTCCTTCAGCTTGAGGAAGAGGGCTACAACCAGGATACTGTTGAGAAGGCATATCGCACAATGCACAGTTTTAAGGGCAATTGCAGCTTTATGAATTTCGACGATCCGGAACGATACAGCCATCTCCTTGAAACGATCCTCACGGGCATGAAAGAAAAAAAAGCTGATACCTCCCCGGATAATATTGCCTTCCTCCTGGAGGCTGTGGATCTTTTGCGAAACACTGTTTCAAATATCAATGAAGACCATGACAACACCACAATCGACAATCTTGCGACCTATGTGGAACTGATGAAAGACCTCTTTTCCTCCTGCTTCACAGCGGACCGGGACCGACAGGCCCAGGCCCCGGAGGATACGCAGGATTCCACCGAGCAGGAAGTTTCCCCCGAAAATCAGGATTCGCCAGACTCTGCAGCAGCCGATGCACCACAGCCCCCTGCCCCGGAGCCGGAGAAGGGGCCGGATAAGAAGGAAAAAAGCAAAGAAAAGTCCGGAGCCCGTTTGCGATCGGTTATCCGCAGCGATATCCGGGTGCGCCTTGAAAAACTGGATACCATCATTAATCTCACAGGAGAACTGGTTATCTCCGAGTCCATGGTAACCCGCAACCCCGCCGTCAAGGATATCGATGAGGAAGGATACAACCGTGCGGTGCATCAATTGCGCCGAATATGCAGTGAACTGCAGGATGCCTCCATGGCCCTTCGCATGGTACCGCTTTCCTCAACCTTCAAGAAAATGATTCGCGTGGTTCATGATCTGTCCCGTAAAATCAATAAAAAAGTGAAGCTGGATATTGTCGGAGAAGAAACAGAAGTCGATAAAACGGTCATTGAACTGATCGGCGACCCTCTTGTTCATATCATTCGAAACTCCTGCGATCACGGTATTGAACAGCCCGAAGAACGGCGAAAAAAGGGGAAACCGGAAAACGGCCTTGTCAGGATAGAAGGGCGCCATGAAGGAGGCGAAGTCTGGATAATGGTATCTGATGACGGACAGGGACTGAACCGTGAGAAAATTGCGTCAAAGGCAGTGGAGAAGGGGATTATCTCTCAGGCGGAATCCGCGGGTATGGCTGACGAAGATGTTTATCAGCTGATATTCAGCCCCGGCTTTTCAACCGCTGATACCATCTCCGATGTATCCGGGCGTGGAGTCGGCATGGATGTAGTCAAACGGAATATTGAAAAAATGAACGGCGAAATCGATATCAATTCCGAACCGGGTAAAGGCAGCACCTTCATTATACGAATCCC
>JBNJDQ010000103.1:0-8516 GCA_051745065.1 Fibrobacterota bacterium | reverse complement strand
GGGCTCCACCCGGGCTTCAACGGTTTTGAGAGAATCATCGCTGATATTTGAGGTAAAATCCCAGGTGGGATCCTTGGTTTTATCGGGGTTTTCCTTGGTAAAGAGCTTATCGTAGAGCCGCACCTGCGCAGGCTGTGCATGTTCACAGCTCACCCAGTGGATCGTTGCCTTCACCTTGCGGCCGTCCGGGGCATTTCCGCCGCGGGTTTCGGGGTCATAGGTTGCGCGGATCTCCGTCACAGTGCCCGCATCATCCGTGATGACATCGGTACATTTGATAAAGAAGGCGTAGCGCAGCCGTACCTCTCTGCCCGGTGCCAGACGAAAGAACTTCTTCGGCGGATCCATCATAAAGTCGGAACGCTCGATGTAGATCTCCCGGGAAAAGGGAATCTGCCGGGTTCCGTCCTCGTCGTTTTCGGGGTTGTTAACCCCATCAAGATACTCCGTTTCACCGGCTTCAAAATTCTCGATAACCACTTTCACCGGATCAAGAACCGCCATAAAGCGCAGAGCCGTTTTGTTGAGGCTGTTGCGGACACAATGCTCCAGCAGGGCAAAATCCACAAAGGAGTCGCGCTTGGCAACACCAATACGATGGCAGAAGTCAATAATTGCATCCGCAGGATACCCACGCCGCCGCATACCGGAAATGGTCAGCATTCGGGGATCATCCCAGCCGTGCACGTACCCCTCCTCCACAAGACGCAGAAGTTTGCGCTTACTCATAACCGTATAGGTCAGGTTGAGCCGGGCAAACTCTATCTGCCGGGGCACGCAGGGAACGCTCACATTCTCCACCGCCCAATTGTACAGAGGACGGTGATCCTCAAATTCCAGGGTACAGAGAGAATGAGTCACTCCTTCAAGAGCATCGGAGAGGGGGTGCGTAAAGTCGTACATGGGATAGACCTTCCAGGCATCTCCCGCCCGGTGATGGGGTACGGAGGCAATGCGGTAGATTATGGGATCACGCATATTCAGGTTGGCCGATGCCATGTCGATCTTTGCCCGCAGGACTTTCTCACCGGGGCCAAACTCCCCGGCCACCATGCGGGCAAAGAGGTCGCGGTTCTCCGCAACGGTGCGGTCACGAAAGGGACTGTTTTTGCCCGGCTCTGTGAGGGTTCCCCGGTATTCACGGATCTCCTCACCGGAAAGATCGCAGACATAGGCCTTACCCGCATCGATGAGTTCCACGGCAAAATCGTGCAGCCTGTCAAAGTAATCCGAGGCGTAGTGGAGGTGCTCCCCCCAGTCAAAGCCGAGCCAGGAGACATCCTTCTTAATGGATTCAATATACTCCAGGCTCTCTTTTTCCGGATTGGTATCATCAAACCGGAGATGGCAGCGGCCGTTGTAATCCTGAGCAATCCCGAAATTCAGAACAATGGATTTTGCATGCCCGATATGGAGATACCCATTCGGCTCCGGAGGAAACCGGGTAATGATGGTATCGTGCTTTCCCGATTGCAGGTCTTCATCAATAATATCACGGATAAAATTATTTTTCCGTACATCTTCGTTCATAATACCGCCCTATGCGTAGTTTTCACGAATAAAGGTACTGCAGGTCTTCAGCCGTTCTGCGACTGCCTGCCTGCCCAAAAGCTCTATTATCTCAAACAGGGACGGGCCGCCGGGGACCCCCGTGACGGCAATCCGCACGGGCAGTGCCACCCGGCCGAACCCCAGTTCATGTTCTTTCATATATGCCTGCAGATACGCTTCGACACTTTCTGCAGTAAAGGGCTGCAGAGACTCAAAGTCCCGGCTGATCTCAATAAGCATATCCGCAACGCCCTCTTTGCGAAAGGCCTTGCGCACCTTTTTATTATCCACGGGGTAATCCACGGGAGCTTTAAAAAGGAATTCTGCCATGGGTGCAATCTCACGAACCGTCCGGCAGCGTGACTGCAGCAGGGGAACCGCCTGCGTAAGAAGGGATTCATCCGGCGATTCGATACCTCCTTCGATCAGATCCCTGCGCACCCGGTCAATGAGGCGTGCCGGATCTGCATCCTTGAGATACTGACTGTTCATCCATTCCAGCTTTGTATTGTCAAAGACAGAGCCCTTGGCGGATATGGCCTCAAGAGAGAAGCGGCGGATCAGCTCGTCCCGATCCATCAGCTCCACATCATCACCAGCCCCCCAGCCGAGAAGGGCAAGGAAATTGAAGAGCGCCTCAGGAAGGATTCCTTTTTTGCTGTAATCCATAACCGACGCCGCGCCCTTGCGCTTGGAGAGCTTGCCCCCGGATTCTGCAAGAATAATGGGCAGATGTACCCAGACCGGCGGCTGCCAACCGAAGGCTTCGTAGAGAAGCTCGTGCTTGGGAGCGGAATTGATCCACTCATCACCGCGCAGAACATGGGTGATCTCCATGGTATGATCATCAACAATATTGGCCATGTGATAGGTCGGATAGCCGTCGGTTTTCATGAGAACAAAGTCGTCCAGCCCCTCCGTGGAGAAGGCTATCTCCCCGCGGATCACATCGTTGAAACGGATTTCGCGGTTATCGGGAATCTTCAGGCGAAGAACATGGGCTTCACCCGCATCCACACGTTTCTGCGCCTCGGCCGGATCAATTCCGCGGCAATGCCGGTCATAGCCGGAAACGGCACCGTCTGTCTCCTGCTTTTCGCGCAGCTCAGCCAGGCGATCACTGCTGCAAAAGCAGTAATAAGCGGCCCCTTTTTCAACAAGAATCCGGGCATATTTCTGATACAGATCCAGGCGCTCTGACTGATAATACGGCCCGAAGTCACCGCCCTTCTGCGGCCCCTCATCCCAGTCAAGGCCCAGCCATTCAAGGGAGGTAAATATCTCATTCAGTGCATCTTCCCGGTAACGTGAGCGGTCCGTATCCTCCACGCGGAGAATAAAGGTTCCTCCCTGCTGTCGTGCATAGAGGTAATTAAAGAGAGCTGTCCGCGCACCGCCCACATGGAGGTATCCCGTGGGTGATGGAGCAAATCGTACTCGTACCGTCATAATATGCGCATCCTTTTTTTTGATAGTTTCGGGTAAAATAATTAATGCGCCGGTTCGGTAAACACCGGCGTACGCGTGAAAACGCTTTTTATCTCTTTTCCGGGCCGGCCATTACTCCCGCAAGAGAAGATTGAATCGGCAGGAACCATTAAAAAAAGGGAGAGGCCCATGCCTCTCCCGTAATATCAGAAAACCTTTGTACAACCTAATAATAATAGGATTTCAGGTTCTTTTCAATCTTCATTTCCTCTTTTTTATAATCCACCCACTGACGGTAGGTAAGATCCACACTGTTCTGACGTGAGCGGTTCATGAAAGCATCTTTTTCATCCGCCGGTATTTCAGAAACAGTCTCTTTGGCACGGGTGCGCACACCGTAGACCTGTCCTGATTCGCTGACCCAGGCCGTTTCGGTGCTGTCCGGGTCAAGGGCAAAGGCGGCAAAAACCGGCTTGGCTACACCCCGACGCTGCATAAAGCCGTTGCGCGTAATACTGTCAACGCTGAAGAATGTAGCATACCCTGATGAATCTGCCCACTGTGCCAATGATACTGAATCCGGAAGGGATTCAACCATTTCCCGAACAGCAACGCTGCATTTTTCGGTTCTGAGGGAATCCTGGACACGGGCAAAAGCGGTCATGCGGTAATCCTCTTTACTGAGTTCCTTTGCAGGTTTGCGCGCAATAAGTTCGACAATGTAGTTTGCGCGGGAACCTTCATAAAAATCCCGCAGTGCTCCGGGCTCCTCATCAAAGGCAAAACGCCCCATGCCGGTAACTGAACCGATCCCGGGAATTGTACCGCCTTTTTCAAAGAAAGGCGTCGTATCGAGGGTAAATCCGAATTCCTGCGCCGCTGCACCAAGACCTGCAGAATCGGCAACATCTAGAAGTTTCTCCGTTTTTTCATCAAGGGCGATCTCGCGATCCGGAGAGATAAGGGGTTTCTTGTGGATATGGGCAAGCTGCACCATACTGTCCCTGCGCTGAACAATCTTGAAGAGATGATACCCCTCTCCAATACTGCCCTCATCGTCGACATAGAGAGGATCAAGAACGGTTCCGGCCTCGGCACCACGGATCTGTGCCATGATATCCGCGGGAAGAACCGTGCTGTCACGGGTATCCAGGGTTCCCATGAACCCGCCGTTCTGGGCGGTTCTGCTGTTGTCTGATTCCGCCTTTGCCTCGTCTGCAAATGTTGCACGACCGGCACGAATATCATCGGCAACAGCGGACAGATCCTCATAAAGAACTCTTTTATCCGTGTCATCAGGCGTTTTTTTAACGGTAATAACCGCCAGAGATGCCATGGGCGTTTTTCCGGCAGTATCGGAGAAATTCGCATAAAGAGAGCTGAACAACTCCGGATCAACTTCATCGGGAGAAAGGTCGAATTGCGCGGGATCTGCAGTAATACCGTCAAAGGAAATAACCTCATTGGCGTATTTATACTGGCGAAGAAGCTCGCTTTCGGAAGGCATGAGACTGTTTACAACATTCATAATACGCCGCTTGGGAAGCTGGCGAAGTTTTATGTCCTTGGCGATCCCTTCGAAATATTCTTTCTTGTCGCGAATAAACTGGCGGTATTTTCCAATATCGACCTGACCCGTTGCAGTATCTGCAAAGAGCTTAAAAAAGGTCCGCCGGTCCATATTGAGCACCTGAGGATCGGGATTATTCATAAGAAATGTAACCGCAGCACTGTCCGATGCCTCCAGACCAAGCTCGTCCACAATCTTTGTGCGAACCTCCTGACTCACCAGGTTATTCCAGGTCGCCTGAGCCAGATCCGGCCCTGTCAGGCTGTCAGAAAACTCTCGCTGGCGCTGATACATACGGTCGAATTCCTGCAGAGAAATATCTGTGCCGTCAATTTCACCGATACTGGATCCGCCGAGACTGCCGACGCCGCCGGCTCCCCACGATACAAATATGGTCAGAATAAAAGCTACAAGAACAAATCCCATAACTATCGGCGCCTTCTCACGCATCCATTCAAGCATATACCACTCCTGTCAGTAACAAATTAATTTGATTTTTCATTTTTATTTAAAATTCCTTCATAGACGTCCGGGGTGCTCAGAATATCCAGGGCGGATTTCAGCTGTCTGTCCCGACTCAGAAGCATACGCTGCACAACGGGATTATCCCGCCCCATCTCACGGATAAGCAAAACACTCTTCAGTTCACGGCGTATGGCTTCATGATCTTTGCGAAGGGCAGTTTCTTCACTTTTGCGCACCAGAGAATCAGCACGGTCGATGACCGCCTCCAGGGCAGCTGAATCGGCAGGACTGAAACTGGACCGGAGAAACTCCAGGGTCGCAGAGTCCATGGAGGTGTCTTTCTCAAAACCGGCGTAGACACGAAATTTATCAAGACGCTCCCCCGCTGCGGAGCGGTAATTGAATCCGATGGAATCGGCATAGGCCAGAAACCGGCTGACCATGGTGTCCCGGACAGAAAAATCCGGAGTAATCTCTACGGAATCCGGAAGAGATGGATAGTAATGATTTGCAAACTTAAAGAACAGATCCTTTACCAAAAATTTTCTGATAATGTAATCGATTTCCCGCGCATCAATCAGGGTATCCGGAATAATGCCGCCCCCGCCGTAAACCTCCCGGTTCAGACGTTTGGTGTAATACACCTCGGAGGAATCAATCTTCAGGGAGTCATCCCGAATAACCAGAGAATCCTGAGGTGCAGAATCATCCTGATTGGCACGAACACCATTCAGGGGTTTATTGATACAGCGGCCGCTTGGCGTATAATAGAGGGCAGTCGTCATTTTCAGATATTTCTCTTCGGATTTGTCAATGGGCAGCACCGTCTGCACCGATCCTTTACCGAAGGTGGGCTTACCGACAACAACACCGCGGTCCCAGTCCTGCACCGCACCGGAAACAATTTCCGAAGCCGATGCAGAAGCACCGTTGACCAAAATGCAAAGGGGCATGCCCTCGGGAAGCACCGGAGAACGGCGTGTCTCATATTCGTTATTGCTGTCACGGATCCGTCCTTTGGTGAACACAACCAGCCGATCCTTATCCAGAAATACATTGGACACCTCCACGGCCTGATCAAGAAGACCGCCGGGATTGGAACGTAAATCAAAGACAATCGAGGTTGCACCGGAATCGAGAAGATCCTCCACCGTGGACCGGACTTCATCCCCGGCAACAGAGGAAAAGGAATTGAGCTTGAGGTAGCCGATACTGTCCCGCAGGACCCCCGTGTAGGGAATGGCTTTAATTTCGATAATATCACGGGTTATGGTATAATCGATGGGATCCGGCTCACCTTCGCGGGAGATGGTGATGGTAATATCGGTTCCCGGTTTTCCGCGCATCTGATTCACCGCCTCTTCAAGGGTGATCCCCTTGGTTGATTCACCGGATATCTCAATAATTTTATCACCTGAGCGAATCCCCGCACGTTCTGCCGGTGTACCGGAGATGGGCGTCATAACGGTCAGCACCTCATCACGGATGGAAATCTGAATACCCAAACCGCCAAACTCACCGTCCGTGCGCATCTTGAGTTCTTTATAGTCCCGGGGTTCATAAAATGATGTATGAGGATCCAATATTGAAAGAGCACCGTCAATAGCATTCTTGAAAAGGGTATCATCATCTACATTTTCAACATATCCGGAATGAACCCGTTGCAGAGTCTTTTCAAGAGTATGAAGCCCCCTGTAAAATGTATCGTTATTCTCCCGGGTGGTTGTCTTTTCATCGGGCAGTGCCGACTGCGCCTGGGTTACATCAAAAATGAGGCCGATAAACACAGCAGAAATTATCAGGCCGGAAAACAATAGTGACTGAAGTCCTCGTTGTATGTTCATACACCCTCTGCGATAAAAAATTCACGTAGTAATATATACTATGCTGGTTCTGTTAAAAATAACATATTTCGATAATATAGTTTATGATACTGCCCCCAGTTGGGAGAGTTCCGATTTCACTGAAAAGGGCGGCCCGATTTCCCGATGCCGCCCCCGCTGTACCATATTCTGCAGGAATCAGTATTTACCGTATCCGGATTCATCCTGTTCCTTTTCGCCGTAGCCATGCTGAGTTTCAGCGTCCTCATGGTGCTGCGGTGCAGAATTATAGCCCAGGGCAGCCCTGGTATGCTCCCCGTGCCGGGGTGATTCATGTTCAATCTGCGAATTTTTCTGCCGAACCGGGCTTTCAATGTTCTCAGAAATCTGAAACCCCTGAAGCAGCTCTTTGAGTTTGCCCGCCTGATTCTCCAGCTCCCGCGATGTGGAAGCCGTCTCTTCGGCACCGGCGGCATTCTGCTGGGTAATATCGGAAATATGATTGACCGCCTCGGTAATCTCACCAATGGAGGTGGCCTCTTCTTCGGAAGATCCGGCGATCTGCCCGATCAGATCGGAGGTATTTTTGATATTCTCGGAAATATGCGTAAACGTTTTGGAGGTATCCTCGGCAATGGTGTTACCATATTTGATCTTATCCAGGGCACGCTCAACAAGTTCGGCCGTCTCCGTGGAGGACTTCGCACTGTTTTGAGCCAGCTTGCGCACTTCCTCCGCAACAACGGCAAAACCCTTGCCGTATTTCCCGGCCCGGGCAGCCTCCACTGCAGCATTCAGGGCAAGAAGATTTGTCTGAAATGCAATATCGTCAATTACTTTCATTATCTTGGAGATCTCCTTGCTTGCCGCGCTGATTTCCTCCATGGCAGCAACCATGTCCTTCATCTGAGCAGCGCCGGTATCAGCCCTGGTGCTGCCTTCGGAGGCAAGGTCCGTCGCCGTACGGGCTTTATCGGAATTTTCATCGACCTTATGTTTTACCTCATTCAGGGAACTGCTGATCTCCTCGATGGAAGAAGCCTGATTTGTTGCACCATCGGAGAGGCTTTCACTGGCTGAAGCAAGCTGATTGGAACCAAGACTCACCTCTCCTGCAGAGGTCTGAATCCCTGCAATAAGCTGGTTGAGACCATCCACCATATCCTGAAATGCCCGGCCGAACTCGTCTCTGTCTGAATTCATTTCTCCCCGATCTGTCAGATTTCCCCGGGCAATCTGCCGGGCCATCTCGACTTTTGCCGTGAGGGCGGCAATCATCTGCTTCATTGCTTTCTGAATATCACCGATTTCATCATCGGAGGTATGCGCCACTATGACACTGAAATCCCCCGCCGCAATTGCCGTCAGAGCCCGGCGAACCTCTTTCAGGGGCGACACGACGGCCCTGTTCAGATAAAGAAGAACCGTTACGGAAATCAAAACTGTCAGCAGAAGCATACCGAAAACAAGTGCTGTCAGGGCACGGTAGATCGGCGCCATAATCTCGCTGTAGGGAATAAGCCCCATGAGATGCCAGCTGGTTTGTGCAATCTGCGAATCGGGACGATAGCCGAGATAGGTCGTTCCGTCAATCGTTACTTTTTCATAGGAACCGGGGTTCAGATCGAAGACGGTTTTATATTCTCCGGCTGCAGGCTTGAAATTTTCCGTCGTATCCA
>JBNJDQ010000102.1:0-8787 GCA_051745065.1 Fibrobacterota bacterium | reverse complement strand
GTCTTCTTTACAAGGAGTTTGTCATCGTCATCAACTTTCTCGATGGGGTCTTCATTGACCTGGCGAATACGGTTCTTATAGATTCCGATCCGTGAGGTAGGACGAACGTTAAATACTTCCGCCGCCGCGAGAATTGTTATTAAAAACATCAACAGGAGAGATTTTACTGCGATTCTCATGAGGAGCTCCTTTTTCATTCACTGTTTATATACTAAAATACACAAAAATCCCGTGTTGTGCCGGAATATTTTTGCGGCAGGGAGATTTTTTTGCTTGTGCGGTACGTTTAAGATTTTTCTGTGTGTATTCTTTTGATTGGGGGATTGACAATACGGTAGGTACAGAGCTGAGGTGTACCGTTTCTGCCCCGGACGGGAAAGAATCAGAGGAAAGACTGTTGTACCGCCTGAGTATGGAAGCGACAGAAACTTCGCCGGTGAATTGACGTAAGCCCGTAATCTGTCAGGGCGGCTTTATGTGCTTTGGTACCGTATCCTTTGTGCTGAGCAAAGCCGTATTGCGGCCAGCGGCGGTCGTAGCCGCGCATGATGCGGTCACGCGTTACCTTGGCAAGGATTGATGCAGCTGCTACAGCGGCGCTGCGGCCGTCGCCGCCTACGAGCGGGGTTTGTACTGTCGGGGGCAGTGTTGGAATTCGGTGATTACCATCCACCAATACATGTTTCCAGGAAATATTCAGTTTATCGATGCTTTTTTCCATGGCCAGAAAGGTTGCCTGGAGGATATTGATCTCATCAATTATGCCGGAGCTGACCGCATGGATTCCCCAGGCTGCGGCATTTTCAAGGATCAGCGGAAAGAGGGATTCCCGTTTTGCTTCCGTGAGTTTTTTTGAGTCATTCAGCCCGGTGACGGGAGCAGTTTCCGGGTTCAGAATTACTGCAGCGGCAACAACAGGCCCCGCCAAAGGGCCGCGCCCGGCTTCGTCAACACCAACGAGGGTGGATCTGTCTTTCCATTGGCTGTCAAAGACGGTATTAGTCATGCAGAGAATGCCCCCGTGCAAGGCGATCCACAACCCGCCAGTACGTATCGTGTTCAACAGCAAGCACGCGTTGTGCAAGCTTTTCCGGTGTATCATCTGTATACACGGGGACGGGGACCTGGGTAATAATACGTCCGCGGTCATATTCTTCATTGACAAAGTGAACCGTGACTCCCGTTTTTTTAACTCCTGCGTCAATTACGGCGCGGTGAATGTGTATGCCGTACATTCCTCTGCCACCGAAAGCGGGGAGCAGAGCCGGATGAATATTCAGTATTCTTTCGGGGCAGGCAGCGATCAGATCCGCCGGCAGGCGTTTCATGTAGCCCGCCAGAAGGATTGTGTCTACGTTATACTCCTTCATCAACGCTGTAAGGGCAGCTGTATATTCACGGCTGTCGGGATGTGTCCTGCCGGATATATGAACAGCCGGTATGCCAAGTTTCTGAGCCCGCTGCATTGCGCCGCTCGTACTGTTGTTGGATATAAGCAGCACTATCTCTGCAGGGCTCTGTTCCAGCTGTTCCGCAAGAACCTGAAAATTGGATCCTCCCCCGGAGGCAAATACGGCACATCTCATCTTAGAGCCTCTCTATATGTGTTACGGTCCCATCTTTTTGCTTTACTGAATATATATATCCGCTCCAGGAAATTCTATTGTTGAGAGCAGTCCAGAGGGTTGCCGTCATAATCGATACCATGGAGAGAGGAGCAAGGAGTATCAATGCCGCAGTATGGCGGCTCTTTCCCATCAGAGGAAAGGTGCTTGCCTGCAGCATTGGTCCGAGAATGAGTATCGTCGGCAGAAGAGCGCTCTCCATGAAGGGGGCTCCCTGAATAAATTCAGCCAGGGCGAAGGGGGAGAGGATAAGGCCGGCTGTATAGATAATGGCGGCAGCGAAGGCCGCAATCCAGTCACGGCTTTGATGGATTTTGAGATACATTACCTGACGGCGATACCAGCGCAGGGCATCTCTCCACCGTGAAATCGTGCGGTGTGTGGGGGTGATGCAATCATAGGCAAGGACTGTTTTGGCCCCGTTTTTTCGCAGCAGTTCGGACAGGCTCAGGTCGTCAACGGCAGTTTCCCGCCACCGACCGGCAACGTTTAATCGGTCAAAATCCGTTCGCCGTATGGCCGTGGAACCGCCCCAGAGCCCGCCGTTCCAGAGAGCGGAACTGAGTGAGAATGTTGCAAAAATCGTCTGGTTCTGCAACGCATGGGCCGCTGCCCCCGGGGTGACTGTATCGGGGTAGAGCCAGCGAAACCCCGTCGCTGCTGTAACGGAGGAATCTGCAAGAGGCGCCGTAATGGCCTGCAGCCATGTCGGATATGTGTCAATGTCGGAATCGGCAAAGACCAGAATATCAGTGGATTCCGCGATTTCAGCGGCGGCAAGAAGATTGTGGTTTTTTTGACAGCCTCCGGTTGTGATCCCGGCAATCACCTTTTTGCCCCTGCTGTGACGGGCGGTAATCCGGTCGATTACGGCGGCGGCGGGATCATCATTGCTTTCCACTGTAAAGAGTATTTCGTAGGATTTTTCTTCCAGATGAAAGAAGGATTCAAGATTCTCTTCAAGATCGGAACATGCTCCTTTACAAGGGATTATGATTGCACATGCGGGGTTGAAGTTTTTTTGTGTTCCCGGGGTGTAGCGCCGCCGCTGCAGGGCGGTAAACAGGCAGAGCCCTGTGAGGGTTATAAAAAGCAGTGCGCAGAGGAGTGCCGGAATTGTATACATAGTTTATCCTTTCTGTTATCTATGGTAAAATAAATCAGTAAGCCCTGCCTTGTCTGAATTCATGAAAAAATAAAAAACTGAAAAGTATGGACTTTTTCTTGCAATTTGGTAATATCCCTTTCTATATTGATATTGCTATTACAAATGGTACAAACTGATTTTTTGGAGGAACTATGAACAAGAGCCAGTTCATCGATGCTGTGGCTGATGATTGCGGAATTGCAAAACGCGACGTGGAAAAGGTTGTAAAGTCTTTCCTGGATACAATTGAGACAACTCTTGCTGAAGATTCCAGCGAATCTATTCAGTTCATCGGTTTCGGCAGCTTCAGCGTTGCTGAAAGAAAAGCGCGCAAAGGTTTTAATCCCCAGACAAAGCAGGAGATTGAAATCCCTGCGTCCAAGTCTGTTAAGTTTAAGCCCGGTGCAGCGCTCAAAGAGGCTGTGAACAAGTAAGGCTGATTACGGTTCATTTAATAAACAGCTCTGCCCGCCGGGGGAGCTGTTTTTTTATATTTCATGTTTGATTTCGAATCTGTCCGCTCCTCAATACCGGCATTACCCGGGGTATACATCTTTAAGGATGATCAGGGGCGCTTTCTCTATGTCGGCAAAGCGCAGGTTCTGCGAAATCGCGTGGGCGCCTATTTTGCCGGGCGTGAGGAGCGTGTCCAGATTCCGGCTCTTCTTGAAAAGATTGCCGAGCTGGACTGGATTGTTACGGACAACGAGACCGAAGCTCTGGTTCTGGAATCAAATCTGGTCAAGGAACATCAGCCCCGGTATAATATTGAGTTACGTGACGACAAGCATTTTCCCTACGTAAAAATAACCCGCAATGAAGTGTTTCCCCGCGTTTTCATTGTACGGCGGATTAGCAAGGACGGGGCTACCTATTTCGGCCCCTTTACGGATGCCACAAAAATGCGGCGGATTCTTCGTTCTTTGCGCAAGCTCTTTAAGATCCGCACATGCCGCCGGGAGATTGCGCAGGGGGATCACCAGCGGCCGTGCCTGAATTACAGTATCGGAATCTGCAGCGGCCCCTGTGCCTCATATATTTCACAGCAGGAATATCTGCAGCAGATTGAGATGATTGAGCGATTTTTTGCCGGACGCCGTTCATCGATTCTTTCTATTCTGAATTCTGCCATGCAGACCGCCGCGCAGGAACTCAATTTTGAGAAGGCAGCCCATCTCCGTGATCAGATTCGGGATATCCGCACCCTGATTGTCCGGCAGGGAGTTGATCTGCGAAAGAGTGATCTGCACTGCGATGTATTTGCCTTTTACCGGGGAAGCCGCTACATCTGCCTGACTGTTCTCATGGTGCGTGAGGGGGTCATCATTAATCAGAATAATCATGTCTACTCCCTCCATGAACTCACCTTTGACAATATCGCCGTCGCCCTGATCGACTACTACCGGCGCAGCGCTCATGCCCTGCCGGGGGAGATACTTCTTTCCGCCGACTTTGAAGATGAGCTGGATCTGATTCGCCGGTGGTTTGAACGTTCCGGGGAGACCGTTTCTGTAAGAATTCCCAAAATCGGTGATAAAAAGAGACTTGTCGAGCGCGCGGAAAAAGCCGGTCGCCTTCATCTCAGTCAGCAGTATATCAGTGATTTTCCCGCTATCCATGAGGAACTTGCCCATCTCTGCGGTCTTCCTGCAGTTCCCGAAACAATCGAAGCCTTTGATATATCCAATCTCGGAGCGACATTCACCGTAGCGGGAATGGTCCATTTTTGCCTGGGAAAACCGGATAAATCGCAGTATCGGCGTTTTAAAATCAAGAGTGTGCAGGGGCAGGATGACTTTGCCATGATGATGGAGGCCGTCACCCGGCGACTTCGCGGATGCCGTGAGGCGGGAGAGCGGTATCCGGATCTTCTTCTGATTGACGGCGGGAAGGGACAGTTGAATGCTGCCTCACGGGCCCTGGAGGCTTTTGAAGATCCTCCCATGATTATTTCTCTTGCCAAGAAGGAAGAGCTGATTTTCTCGCCTCTGCGCGACGAACCTGTGCGTCTGAAGGAGGGGCATCCGGTGCGGCGTTTGGTTCAGCGTATCCGCGATGAAGTACACCGCTTTGCCATTACGTACCACCGTAAAATCCGCGGACGGAATTTTAATCGCTCTCTGCTTGAGGATGTTCCCGGTATCGGCCCGAAGAAGGCCCGAAAACTTCTGAAGCATTTCGGATCTGCAAAGGAACTTGCGCATAAAAGTGATACTGAAATCAGTGCTGTGAAAGGAATCACTGCACAGAATGTCCGCGATATCCGGGAGGAACTTGCGCAGTTTTTCTGAAAAAATATTGCACCGGTCTTTTCCGCGATGTATATTAGACCCGTTAGCACCCGTAGCTCAACTGGATAGAGTACCTGACTACGAATCAGGCGGTTTGGGGTTCGAATCCCTGCGGGTGTACCATTTATGGGCTTTTTCCTACGGGAGTTGCCCTTTTTTTCTACACTCTCCTCAGTTTTAAATGTGCTTTTATCAGCGAAACCACCTTGTTTTTGTAGCTCGACTATTCTTCGGTACAACGGGGGTTTTCTGCGCTATTGGAGAAGCTATCCTGTGACCGGCTTTACAACATGGAGTGTGATTGTATCGGTTCTCAGCAAGATTTTTCGTGCCCCTTTCCTCCGCTGCTTATGAACCGACGCTTCCTGATGTGGAAATACTGTTTGTAAAACGAAAACCTTCACGGAGAAGTCTGTTGCTGTGTCCATTCAATGATTTTTGGAAAACAGGGGCATGGATCAATGTATGCCTTCGTGATGCCGGCTGCATATATATTATGGACTGAATTGAAGTAAAGGATCTCTATGAAAATACCCAAACCTCTGGCTCTCCTTCTTGATGAAGGGATTGTTGACCGGGTTGTGCAGACGTTGAAAAGCGGAAAAGAAGCTGATGTTTTTCTGGTGGTTTTTGGCGGAGAGGTATGCTGTGCCAAGGTGTATAAGCAGCGAAATGATCGGAGTTTCAGCAAGCAGACCGCCTATCAGGAAGGGCGAAAGACCCAAAACAGCCGCCGGGCCCGGGCCATGGCACGAAAGAGCCGCTTTGGTAAGAAGGAGAAGGAGAGTGACTGGCAAAGTGCTGAGGTGGATGCGCTCTACACTCTTCAGGCAGCGGATATCCGTGTTCCCCGGCCGCATTTGTTTCTGGACGGTGTGCTGCTTATGGAGGCGGTCAGCCGTAAAGACGCCACTATTGCTCCGCCCCTTTCCCAGGTGACACTCTCCGAGTCTGAGGCCGAACAATATCACGCGTCTCTCATACGGGATGCTGTGAAAATGCTGTGTGCCGGGATTATTCACGGGGACCTTTCGGAATTCAATATTCTTCTCAGCGATGACGGTCCGGTTATTATTGACCTTCCCCAGTGGGTGAATGCGGCGGCAAACAGCCGGGCACGGGATTTTTTCCTGCGCGATATTGCTAATCTGCGACGATATTTCAGCCGCTTTTGTCCGCATCTTGAAACCACGAAATACGGCAAAGAGATCTGGCATCTCTATTCCCGCGGGGAGCTGACCCCGTTTTCTCCATTATCCGGTATCTGGGAAGAATCCAGTGAGGATGTCGATACGGGGGAAACACTCTTTTTTATCCGCGATGCAGAACGGGAGGAGATGGAGCGTCGGGAGCGGTTGGCTGAAGACCTTGAGTAGATCCGTCCCTGCCACTGTTCAAAAAAAGGCTCTCCCGGTAAGGAGAGCCTTTTTAAAAATCCGGTTATACTCCTGAAGCCCTAGAAGGAAATGTCGATGCGGCCGTATACCCGGCGTACATCCGACGTGAAAAGCCCCTGCTGTCCGTGGTCGACCATGACCTGCCAGCGAAGACTGTTCCTTTTGATGAATTCGTTGTCGCTGTTGGGATCAGAGAGGAAATCCTTCACTCCCATGGACAGGGAGACGCCGTCATTTATATCGTAGGAGGTGGCAAGGTTTGCCTTCACGACAGGTTTATCTTCAATACCAAGGGTTGTGGGACGTCCGTTCTCCGCATACCATTCACTGTAACGGTTCCAGGTGGCATCATCCATCCAATCAGCTTTTTCAGCCCACCAGAAATTTCCGCTGTTATGCTCTTTTTGGTTGTCAAAGAGTACTTTTCGGCCCTTAAGAGGACTCCAGAAAATTCTGGTGTCAAAGTGCAGGTGAAGTTTATCTGTCGCATAGTAATCAATGTAGAATTTACTCAGATTAGGGGCCAGATTGAGAAAATTGGAATTGTCGATGGACACCATGTTGTATATGGCATTCATCGAGTCAGCCGCTGTACCGGAGGCAACGGGCACGTAATAGGGGTTTTCTGCAGTCCCGGTGTTTTTGTACCAGTCCTCGGTGGGCACGATTGAATCTTTTCCGTTTACCTGAATCGTATCCTGGCGGTCATATCTGTTTCGATTAATAACTGTGTAGTGGTCTCTGTAGTCCATGTTGTGCAATTCGGTGAAGGAATGATTCAGCCCGATGTTGAATTTATCTGTGACATAACGGAGCTCTCCTTCGGCAACTCCGAAACTGTAATCCGTTGTATTAAAAACGTGATAATAATCCTGATTCCACATAAAGAGATTTTCCACGGTGTTATAGGAAACACTTGTCTCCAGTTGAACAGAATTGTTCAGAAAGGCACTGTAACTGCTGAATTCAAGGGATCGCGTCTTTTCCGGTTCAAGAGAATGCAGTTCTTCCATCGTAACCGAGCGGATAATATCCTCAGTGGGTTGGGGTTTTTTGCTGGGGTCTTCAAAGTAATCGCCAAGTATTACATTACCTTCATCATCACGCGGGGTGTATCGGTTGGGTTCATAAGAATCGGCACTGCCATTGTTCGAGGATGTTTGATAAAAGAGCTTAAATCGCTGCGGAATAACTTCGCCCCAAGGCTTGTATATTACTGACAGTTTGGGTGAGGGAACGATATCTGTCCGGGTATGCTTATCCAATCGAATGCCGCCGTGGAGGGTGATTTCGTCACGGAGGTCATAGCTTCCTTCTGTAAACAGGGCAAAGTTATGATATTCCACGTTACTGACAATGGGCTTTTTACTATCTTCATAGAGCTGATTGTTTCCCTGCATGTCTTCACCAATATTGTCATATCTGTACTGGGAACCAAGGGCAAGCTTGAGGTTCTCTACGGAATTCAACAGATAGAGTGCCTGAAAGGTTGTCCTTTTTTCTCCAAACTGCTCCATGTATCCTTCCGATTCATCTTTGCTTGAGTATGTGGCTATATCTTCATACTCAATGTATTCAGAAAGCAGAGCCTGTGACAGCTTAAACTCCCATTTGTTTTCCAGGGGAGTATCATGGGTATACTTTAAAGCTGCAAGAACGCTGTGTGTTCCGTATATCCTGCGGTTTTCTCCCCATGCTTCGGAAGCTGCCCAGAACAGGTGGTTTGGGTTTGAGATAAGAAATTCTTTCCCGATTTCGGTTAAATAGTTTTCTATGGTCTGTTTGTCGTCAGATACAACATCGTTATATCCATCCGGTTCATGATAAAAAAGACCGGCTCCGTATTTTTCTGCATGGGAATAGCGTGCATACAGGTCAAATCCTTTAAATTCGGCCTGAGTGCTGATCATGTATTTTGCCGGGAATTTTCCATTACTTCCAACAGCATCGTACGGGGCGGGGGGGAATGCGTTATAGCCGGGGTCCGGAGAGATCCACTGTGGGAAGTTCCATGAAGGCAGGCCGTAGAGCTTACTGTTTTCCCGGCCCACGCCGTCGGATTGCTGAATATATCCGGACAGGCCGAGGTCCAGGCCAAAATCAAAATTGTATTTTCCGTACGCGGACAGTGCCTGCATACCGTTGTCGAAGTCATACTGACTGTTGCTGTAGCTGAGCAGGCCGTTTTCTGCTCCGTCAACTTCGATTGCATCTGAGGGCATTTCTGTTACGATGTTTATGATCCCTGCAATTGCCCCGGAACCGTATACAAGACCGGCGGGGCGAGCCCATGGTCAACCTGGGCCGCCGGCACGTCCGCGAGGCCG
>JBNJDQ010000101.1:0-8837 GCA_051745065.1 Fibrobacterota bacterium | reverse complement strand
ATTGCATTCAAAAAGTTTATCGATATTATCGAACTTGTAACAAATGATACGGCGCAGAGTTTCAGGTAAAGGTATCTTTGTGGTATATCAATTGTAGAAAAAGGAGTCAGTCTATGAAAAGTGCCCGTTTTACCGACCGGGAGTTTGTTCACAAAAACCATAAGGTTTCTGTGGCAGAGCTGTACCACCAGAAGGATGCCCAGGCTATGCATATCCGCCTGAAACCGGGGGAGGAACTGCTTCCCCATAAAACGCCGGTGGATGTGTTTTTCTACGTCCTTGCCGGGACCGTCACCGTGGTGATTGGGGATGAGGATGAGGCCTTTGCGGCGGATACTCTTATTGAGAGTCCTGCGTACATCACGCATACTTTAAAGAATACCAGCGAAAAAGAAACCAGAGTGCTTGTGGTGAAAACACCGGCACCGAACTATAAATAACCACAGGAGGTTATATGTTTTGTTATCAGTGTCAGGAAGCAGCAGGCGGAATCGGATGTCGTCATACAAAAGGTGTGTGCGGTAAACCTGCTGACGTGGCGGATCTGCAGGATCTGCTGATCTATGCACTGAAAGGGATTGCCCAGGCTGTAGGCCGCGGGGCCAAGCGGGACGATGCTCTTGATGACTTTGTCATTGAAGAGATTTTTAAGACCATCACCAACGCAAACTTTGACAGCGATGTTTTTGTGGAGGATATCAAAAAGGCCGTTGAATATCGGGACAGTCTGATTCGGGAAAACGGTATTACTGCAGATACGGATGCGCTCACCTTTACTGTGGATACCAATCTGTTAAAGAAAATTGTCGGCAAAGATACCATGCGTGAAAAGGCAGAGGCCGTGGGGGTTCTTGCTACGGAGGATGAGGATGTTCGTTCCCTGCGCGAGCTGATTACGTACGGCGTAAAAGGCCTTGCGGCATATTACGATCATGCTACCAATCTGGGTGAACGGAAAACGGAGATTGTTGACTTTGTCTACCGGGCCCTTGCGGCAACCCTGGATGATTCTCTCTCGGCGGACGATCTGACTGCCCTTGTTCTGGAAACAGGGAAGTTCGGTGTCGATGCCATGGCCCTGCTTGATGCGGCCAACACCGGAGCCTATGGTAATCCGGAACTGACCGAAGTGAATATCGGTGTGCGCAATAATCCGGCGATTCTCATCTCCGGCCATGATCTCAAGGATATGGAGATGCTCCTGGAGCAGACCGACGGCACAGGAGTGGATGTCTACACCCATTCGGAGATGCTTCCGGCTAATTACTATCCGGCCTTTAAAAAGTATGATCATTTTGTGGGCAACTACGGTAACTCCTGGTGGATGCAGAATAAGGAATTCAAGACCTTCAACGGGCCTGTCCTCTTTACCACCAACTGTATTACTCCCCCAGCAGCGGATTACAAAGACCGCATTTATACCACCGGTTCAGCGGGCTTTGGCGGCTGTACGCATATCGCTGCTGACGAAAAGGGCACGAAAGATTTCTCCGCCATTATTGAACATGCGAAAAAATGTAATCCTCCACAGGAGATCGAAACAGGAACCATTACGGGCGGTTTTGCTCATAATCAGGTGATGGAGCTTGCGGACAAGGTTGTCGATGCAGTAAAATCCGGTGCTATCCGCAAGTTTGTCGTCATGGCCGGCTGTGACGGGCGGATGAAATCCCGCGATTACTATACGGAATTTGCCAAAGAACTGCCCGATGATACGGTGATCCTGACGGCGGGCTGTGCAAAATACCGGTATAATAAGCTTGATCTGGGCGATATCGGCGGCATTCCCCGTGTTCTTGATGCGGGACAGTGCAACGACTCCTACTCTCTGGCAGTCATTGCCATGAAATTGCAGGAGGTTTTCGAGCTGGAAGATATCAACGAACTTCCCATTGTCTACAACATCGCCTGGTACGAGCAGAAGGCCGTTATTGTACTTCTTGCCCTGCTGTCGCTCGGTGTGAAGGATATTCATCTCGGCCCGACTCTGCCGGCATTTCTCTCGGAGAATGTTGCCAATGTTCTTGTTGAGAAATTCGGTATTGCACCGATCTCAACAGTGGAAGAGGATATGAAAGAACTTGTCGGAACGGAGGCGTAATATGGCTGATCGTACTGATGCCCATGAAAAAAATGCAGCGGGAGATTTCTTTGTGGATTCCTCCTGCATCGGCTGTGAGCTTTGTGTGTCCACGGCACCGGAAAACTTTGCCATGGATGATGACGGCATGGCCTACGTGCAGAAACAGCCCGAATCTGCAGAAGAGAAGGACGCGAGCCGTGAAGCCCTTGCGGGATGCCCCGTTGAGGCGATCGGCAATTAATCTGTCGAACCTATCCTCTGATTACAGGGAAAGGGCTGCGGCTCTTTCCCTTTTTGCAGATACGGGCATTCCCACTGACGGGGAGATATGAAAATACAGAAAACCGCCACTGCGCAGATGTATATTACTTCTTTCATTAACGAAAGGATGATATTCATGAAAAAGATTGTACTTTCCCTCACGGCCATTGCTCTGTTCTGTACGGCATGCTCTTCACCGCAGGATGATACCGGAAAAGAGTTGTCGAAATCGGAGCGGTCCGCACAGAATCTGGTTCAGTCCGGTGCCGCCTGGCGCGCAGCGGCGGATGATTTCGGTTCCACCGTGGATACAACGCCGTCTCTCCATCGGGGTGACCGTGTGGCGGCAACCTTTACTCTGGCTCCGAAAACCGGCGATGAATGGCCCTATGTGGAATTGATCTGCGAACCGGTGATCTCCTTTGAGGATATCGATTCAGCAGTTGTTACCTACACCAGCGAGGTGCCTCTTACGGTAAAGCTTGCCCAGAGTGATTTCGGTCCCGCCGGTGATGAAAGCTATGCCTATTATCAGATGACCCTTCCCGCCACCGATTCTGCCCGAAGCACTGTTGTTGCTCTGGACGCTCTTGCACAGCCTGAGTGGGCCCCGTCGGCAGCAGCAGACGTGCCAATGAAACGTGAAAACGCCACAGCCCTCTACTTTGTGCCGGGGATCGATCAGGACGCCGGCGGAACAGCGCACCTGAGCATCCACTCTCTGGTTCTGCAGTAGTTTTTTCTTTATTCAGTGTCGGCAGTGACCTGCAGGGTCGGTGCCGGCCGTCCATGGAAAAACCCCTGGGCATAATCCACACCGAGCTCCTGTGCTTTTCTGCTTAACTGGGGTGAGCTGATAAATTCTGCAACGGTCTGCATACCGCTGTTGCGGGCAAATTTCACCACGGATCGGACAATATCCACGGCCCGGGGGTCATCGGTAATACGGGTGATGATGGATCCGTCAATCTTAATAAAGTCGGCGTTGAGACGTATCAGATAATCGTAGTTTGAGTACCCTGTGCCGAAATCATCAATGGCGATGCGCCCTCCCTGTTCTTTAAAGCGTTTCAGGGTTTTTGTGACCGAATCGCTGTCTTTAATCTCCTCCGACTCAACAATTTCCAGTATAAGACGATCGAAAACCCCTTTTTGCTCAGCAAAATCGTAGAGGTAGATCATGAGTTCCCGGTTCATGAGGTCTTCCACGGAAAGATTCAGAGAAAAATCCATGTCGGTACTGCTGAAACGTGTAATGGCCTGACTGATCATCTGATATGTCAGTTCGGGGTACAGGCGGGTCTTTTTGGCAACAGGCAGATATTCTCCCGGCGGCACCGGTTTGCCTTCTTCCATAAGGCGCATCAGGCATTCGTATTTCTCAACGGTCCCGGTTCTGTAATTGTATATGGGCTGATAATAGGGAACAATGCGTTCCTCCTGCAGGGCGCGGTGCAGTCGTTCCACCCAGGCGATATTCCGGCGGTAATCCTCTACATGGCTGAGAGTTTCATCGAAAATCTGAATCTGCACATGCGAACGTTTTGCCTCGCTCAACGCCATGTCCGCATAGTTGAGCTGATCCTGCAGTCCCCGGGCGATACCTGCGGTGTAGGTGACAATAAAACGATTATTATCAATTAGATACGTCCGGTTATCATGGCTGGATATAAACGTCCTGACCCGAGAGTAAACCGCGTCCTGGCTTTCCCGTGTAGTAAAGAGGGCAAAGACATCCGCCTGTACACGATAGAGGGTGTAGGTTTCGTCGGGGATGGCCTGAAACAATCGGTCGGCGAAGGCTGTAATGATACCGTCACCGAGTGTATGGCCGTGGATATCGTTGATCTCCCGAAAGCGATCGATATTGATGAGTGCCAACACCGCCTGTTCTCCCCGTGCCGTACGTTCCAGGAGTGCAGAACGGCTGCCCAGCCCTGTCAGGGGGTCCGTGCGAAAGACTTTTTTCAGCTGTTCCCGTTTTTCAAGAAGTTCCGTTACTTCTGTGGCGGCTGAAATATAGCCGGAGATTCTTCCGGATCCATCGCGGAGCGGGAGGATCGTTGTATTGCTGTAGTAGCTTTCACCGTCTTTGGCGCGGTTTTTCAGAACTCCCTGCCATACACCGCCCGCAGAGATGGTTGCCCAGAGATGGCGGAACCGGCTGCGCGGAGTCTCGGGGTGGCGGACAATGTTATGAGGCCGGCCAAGAAGCTCATTTCGGTGATAGCCGCTGACCCGGCAGAAGGCATCGTTTACGTACACGATGGTTCCGTCTGTATCTGTCCGCGAGACCAGGGCGCTGTGATCCAGAATCTGGCGGTACTGTTTGAGAAGTACATCGTTATGCCGTTGCCGCGTCTCCATTTTTCCGATGCGTCGGGAGACCATCCATGCACCGATGGTGCTGAGCAGAAAGAGCACGGCAAGGAGGGTCAGGAGTTCTTCCATATTTTGATGTAGGCTCTCATACAAAATACGCCGTTCCCCCCGGCGTTTTTGGCGCAGTTCCTTCATGTAGAATCCCGCACCGACAACAATGTCATACGTATCGATATACTGAACAAAGGAGATCTTTGTGTCCGTGACCGTGTCTCCCGGGAGCCGCCAGCGATAGCGCACAAAGCCGCCGGAATTCTGTGTGGCTGCAGAGTCCATTTCACGGAATATATGCCGTCCCTCGGCATTGGTGAAGGTGTCAAGATCGGCGGGAAAGAGGTCTTTCCCCAGGGGGTGCATCACCATCTCCCCCTGGAGGGTGTGTATCCAGAAGTATCCCATGCCGTTCCTGCCGAAGCGGTCGCGGCGAATGTTCTGCAGGAGAATCTCCTCCACGGCATTGCGTACACCCTGGCGGGTGGTTCCCGCTGAAATGACGGCATTCAGGGAGTCGATGCGGCGGGTGTATACCAGAAGTTGCGAAGTGTTTTCGTGCGGATATGTACCGAAGGTATCCTGTGCATCAAAACGGCTCATCAGCTGCAGGAGTGAGTCCTGCCGGTGTTCTCTCTGTATTCTGCTGTCATAGCGAATAGTTCCCTGTGTATCGGTGATTGTCAAAAAAGAGCCGGAATCGGGCCGTTTCCCCTCATGGCTGACCGGCAGGCAGAGCGATCCTGCACGTTTTGCCGAACAGCCGGGCATGAGCCGGGCGGCCCGGTCCACACGCTCTTTCAGAAAGGTTTGTGTTGTACGTGCTGCGAGACTGTCGATAAAGGTGATTTCCCCCACCAGGCGCTGTACTTCCTGCTTGACAAGGCGTTTGTTCTCTGCAATATACCGTTCTTCCAGATCCGCGGCTTTTCGGTCAAAGGAGTTTCCTGTAATATAAAACGCAAATACCCCCGTGAGAATGGAGAATACCAACGCCGTCAGGAGTATTGTTAAAAAGGAAATGCGGGAGAGAGTCATCTTCATGAAAAACCTTTCTGCAGAACGCTGACTGTCGTGGTAATATGATACAACAGAAGTTAGCTTTCTGCAAGATTCCCGTAAAAATGAGCGCCTGTGACGTATTCCTTGACATTTTCCGGACTAATTGGTTATATTGCCAAATATGAAAACAGTGAAAGATGTAATATTAAAAGATGCCTGTCTCCGCCGCTTTGAGAAACGCAGTGCCGTCCTCAGGGCCATGGCGCACCCGACACGGCTTTTCATCCTTGAGCAGCTTGCCGGAGGATCGCTTTGTGTGTGTCAAATACACGGCATGATTGCTGCGGATATGTCCACGGTGTCAAAGCATCTTTCCGTGCTGAAAAATGCCGGACTGGTGAGCAGCCGCAAAGAAGGGCTCCAGGTGCATTACTCTCTGGAAAAGCCCTGTGTTCTGGATTTTTTCTCCTGCTTTGAAGAATAACTGTGTCTGTGATCCGCCATGTCGGGAACGTCAATTAACCAGGGAGAAGGTATGCTCCATATTTTTACCGATCTTGCCGATGTAATCCTCCGGATGCTGCCGGGGATTGAGAAATCCACACAGCTGGGCGAGGCTCTGCATTTCTTTATTGAGGATACAACCAAGATATTCTTTCTGGTTGTGGTGATGATCTACATCATTGCGGTGATTCGGGCGTCCCTGAATATGGATGTTGTCCGCACTCATCTGCAGGGACGCTCCCGGCTCTTCGGCTACGGTGTCGCTTCAGTCTTCGGAAGCATCACGCCCTTCTGCAGCTGCTCCAGTATCCCTATGTTTCTGGGCTTTACCTCGGCGGGAATTCCCACGGGGGTTACCCTTTCCTTTCTCATAACCTCCCCCCTGATCAACGAGGTTGCCGTGGTTCTTCTCGGGGCGCTGCTGGGATGGAAGTTCACCGCCGTGTACATTGGCACAGGGCTTTTGGTGGGGATTGTCGGAGGCTTTGTCTTTGACGCTCTTCATGCGGATGATTACCTGCAGCCCATGGCGGCAAAAGCCCGCAAAGAAGGCAGCCGGATGCAGCATGATCATGTTGGTCGCAAGCTGACCCTGAAAATGCGTCATGACTTTGCCAAACAGGAGGTTGCGGAAATCTTCGGCCGTATCTGGAAATGGATTATCATCGGCGTTGGTGCCGGTGCTGCCCTGCACGGATTTGTTCCCGAAAGCTGGATTGCAACGCATCTCGGTGACGGGGCGTGGTGGTCCGTTCCTGCAGCGGCATTGATGGGGATCCCCCTGTACAGTAATGCCACGGGAATGATTCCCGTTGTGGAGACCCTGCTTGCCAAGGGGCTGCCCATCGGTACGGCCCTGGCCCTGATGATGTCCACGGTGGGGGCAAGTTTCCCCGAGTTTATCCTGCTCAGGCAGGTGCTGAAGGTAAAACTGCTTGTGTGGCTCTTTTTCTATTTCCTTGCGGCCTTTACGGTGGTCGGCTGGATAATGAACTGGGTATTTTAAGAACAAAAAAGGAGAATGTATGAAAAAAGTGCAGGTTTTGGGGTCGGGATGTAAAAAATGCAAAACCCTTGCAAAGGAAGTGCAGAAAGCCGCGGATAATCTCGGCATGGAGATTGATCTGGAAAAGGTGGAGGATTTTGCCGAAATAATGAAGTTTAATGTGATGAGTACCCCCGCCCTGGTGGTTGACGGGAATGTGCTTTTTTCCGGACAGGTGAAAAAGGCAAAGGATCTTGAAGCATATCTTACAGGAGAATCAGCGTGAAACGATCAGGACTGAAAGCAGTTGTTCTTATTCTCTTTATACTTGCCGCGGGAATTGTTGTTCTGCGTAAGACATCGCAGCAAAAGCCCGCGAACGGAAAAGAGCAGCCCGTACAGAAAGGGGATTCCTCCACAGCGCCCAAACAGAACAATGGCGCCACTACATCTGCACAGAAAGCATCCCGGGCACGCTTTATTGAGCTGGGATCAGAAAACTGTGTACCCTGTAAAATGATGGTTCCCGTTCTTGATACTCTGCGCACCAGATATTCCGATGATATTTCAATTCAGTTCATTGATGTTATGAAGAACCGCCGGGCGGCGCAGAAATACGGCATCCGCTCGATTCCGACGCAGGTTATTCTGGATGAATCCGGACGGGAGATTTTTCGCCACACGGGCTTTTGGGAAACTGCCGCAATCGAAGAAAAACTGCGGGATCTTTCTGTCCTGCAGGAGAATCAGTAATGCAGGGGCTCTTTGCTGAACTTACCGAAATGATGCAGGCCGGTGCCGCCGTGACATTGGCAGCATCCTTCATCTGGGGGGTGTTATCCATTGTTCTCAGCCCCTGTCATCTCACATCGATTCCTCTGATCATCGGCTTTGTTGACAGCACGGAAGAGACCGGCACGGGGCGGCGTTTTACCCTGTCTGCGCTCTTTGCCGGGGGCATACTCGTTTCCATTGCCCTCATCGGTGCTCTCACGGCCTCGGCCGGCCGTATTGCCGGGGATATCGGCCCCTGGGCAAACTGGATCGGTGCGGCAGTTTTTGCGGTGATCGGCCTGAGCTTTCTTGATATTATTCCCTTACACTTCAATGGAATACAGGGTGTTCCCATTAAAAAGAAAGGGCGCCGTGCGGCGTTTCTTATCGGGTTGATTTTCGGGATCGCCCTCGGCCCGTGTACCTTTGCCTTTATGGCGCCGGTCCTTGCAGTGAGTTTTCTCAATGCAGATTCGGGGATTGCTCTCAATGCAGGTATTCTCGTTCTCTACGGGCTCGGTCATTCTTTGCTGATCGTATGTGCGGGGACCTTTACGGGGGTTCTTGAACGCTACCTGTCATGGAACCGCAGTACCGGTCATTCTGATATAATTAAGAAGATTGCCGGAGTATTCCTTTTGGCGGGATCCCTGTATTTTCTGGCGAAGTGATTGTCTCCTGCCTCTGATAATCACCGTGGCACCAATGCATGGAGGGGTGTTCGAAAGAACATCCCCATATTCATTCCACCACATTGACAGAAGAACCATACCCCATGTTCCTGATTGCACCAAATCGATAAAAAGACGCAATGAACCTAAAATCCGCAGTTACGGGTTCTTTGTTTTTCCATCG
>JBNJDQ010000100.1:0-8998 GCA_051745065.1 Fibrobacterota bacterium | reverse complement strand
TTCTTGATGTGGTAAGGGATACGATACTTGCAACGGTGGGAGTCATGAAAGAAACAGCACCTTCCGGGGCTGTGCGGATATCGAAGAATCCCGTCCACCTGAATGACTACGAAGTATCCTTTTTCTTCGGAACGGACTTTCCCTCCTGGACGCTGAGAGTTTACGATGCCGTGGGGAACAGACTTGTGACCCGGGCGGGTACTGCGCGGAAGGTATCCTGGAACCTGCGTACTCCCGGCGGTGCTGCGGTTGCATCCGGCACATATCGGGTTGTGGTTCTGCTCAAAGATGAGCATGGCAAACGCTTTTATTGGACCTCAGTCCTCGGGATTCAAAAGTAGTATTCTGAGAATAAGAAAGCATTGAGCAGGGGGCGGACTTTTTCAGGTTCGCCCCCTCTGTTTTGAGGGCCGACGAAATGCAGAGCAGGTGGTACTCTGAAAGAGGATGCATCATGAACATGATACTCACAGGACGGTTGACTGTACGACCTTTTCCAGTACGGGTATTTCGCCTCGATCTCCTCGATTACCGTTTCTGTTGCACGTCTCAGTTTCGCCTGTGGCCTGCCTACAGAGCGGGAGCGAAGCAAAGAACGTGCCTCCGCCGCGATGGGAGCGCGCCAAAAATACCCTGAGCCAGCACACACTGCGGCGTGAGTGATGAGCGGCGCGTGCGACGGGAAGAGCCACTGCCGCAGGACGTGAAGGGGAAGGAGGTTTTGGCCGCCCGCTGAAAGCGGAATTAATGTTCATGGAATGCCACAAAAAAACAGGCCCCTGCAGGGTAGCTTCTCCCTCCATAGGGTATCACTCAGAAAAGATAAAATGGTCGTGTATAAAAAATGTATATTTCCTCTTCCGGTTTCAGTGGAAGTGAGGACCCATGGCAGAGCAGAATTATCCCGGTCAGGCTGTATTTATCGGGCAGCGCCGCACGGAGCGTGTGTCCATAGCAGTGACGGATTACGATGCTGAACAGGTTCGGGAATATTCCGTGCGGGATTTTGATGAGCCCGGCCCGCTCCCGGAAGGGGGCGTTCGCTGGATTGCCGTCACGGGCCTGCACGATACGGAGATTATTCGCCGGGCGGGGGAGTATTTCCGTCTGCATTCCCTGGTGATTGAGGATATTCTCAATACGGGGCAACGCCCGAAACTGGAGGAGTATGAAAACTGCCTGTGTGTGACCGTGAAGCTGCATTTTTTGGAAGATGACGGGCAGAGCCTGCGCAGCGAACAGCTCAGTATCATCGGTGGTGCGGGATATGTTCTGACCTTTCAGGAAGATGCACGGGATCCCTTTGGTTCTCTGCGCCGGCGGCTGCGTGAACACGAAGGGCGCATTCGAACACGGGGGGCGGATTATCTGCTCTATGCGCTGCTGGATGCCGTGGTTGATGCGGATCTGGCTTTAATAGAGTCGCTTGGAGATACCATTGAGGATATCGAACTGGAGATTTATGATGGCTTTGACCGCCGGATTATCTCGCGGATCACCGCCTTTCGCCGGGAGACCGCTCTGCTTTTGAAAAGCATTCGTCCCCTGCGTGAACTGATTCGCCAGCTTTCGGTCTGCCGCAGTCCCCTCATTGATGAGCGAACGGGACCCTTTCTTTCGGATCTCCTGGATCATGCCACGCAGGCCCGGGAGAGCGTGGACTTCTACCGGACCATGCTTGCGGATCATCGGGATCTGTGCAACATGGAGCTGAATAATCATCTCAATGAGATCATGAAGTTTCTTACCATCTTTTCCGCCGTATTTATTCCTCTCACCTTCATTGCCGGCATTTACGGCACCAATTTTGAACACATGCCGGAACTGCAGTGGCGCTACAGTTACTTTGTCTTTCTTGGGGTCCTGCTCTGTATTGCTGTGGGGATGATCCTCTTTTTCCGGCGTAAGCGCTGGCTGTAGGATCCGCGTCTTTAAAACTGCAGCTGACCGGCGGTATATTTGATTTTTAATGCCAGGATGCGTCCTTCGTACCGGGCTGATTCCCGCCGGCTGCGTGCTTCAAGCAGATCAATCTGTGCCTTCCGCAGGGCCGGGCTGTCTCCGCTGCCCAGTTCATATTCCTGTGTCCGCAGGCGAAGATTTTCCTTTGCAAGGGCCACGGCATCCTCTTCAAAGGTCAGTTGATCACGGGCGTTTTGGTATTCCTGCCAGAGTGTTGTTACAGCGGCGGTCAGGCTCAGGCGCTGCTGCTTTTGCTGAAGCTGAAGAATAGCGGTCTGTGCCGCGGCTGCATCTATCTCCCGGCTGCGAACATGACCGTCATACAGAGGGATATTCAATTGCACAGAGGCGGAGAGTTCAGTGTAATCCCCGGGGGAGAGGCTCTGTTCTGCAGAACTGCTGAGGCGGATATTCGGGCGATAGGCCGCTTTCGTAATCTCTTCCTGCAGATGAGCATTGCGAAGAGTACTGCGGGTAATCTGCACATCACGGTTTTCCTGCCGGGCCTTTTGAAGCCACCAGGCAAGATCTCTGTGCAACAGCTGGGATTCCGGGGCGATACGCAGGCGAAGATCGTGGTCCGGTTCCCGTCCCAGGGCGGTGTTCAGTTCGTGGGCAGCTTTCATGGAATCCAGGCGTGCTGTGGCAAGGCGCGAGGAGTCACTGTTGAGTTGGACCTGCATTGCAAGGAGATCCCCCCGGGGTACAGCTCCCCGGTCATACCCGTTCTGCCGCTGCTGTAGCAGGTTTGCCGTGCGTTCAATCTGGGTGTGGGCAATGGCTGTAAGCGCTGCGGCATGGGCATAGCGATAAAACCGGGAGCAGACGTCGAGAACGGTCTCTTCCACAGCACGGCGGGATTTTTTCTGCTGAATATCTTCCTGCAGATTGGCAGATTCATTTTCGTAAAACATTTTAAATCCGTCAAAGAGGGTCCAGTCCAGGTAAACACCGCCTCTTACCGTCCCTGAGCGCTCCTGAACCGGTGCAGGATACTGCCGATTTGTTCCTGCACGGGCGCCTGCGGAAACACTGGGAAGAAAGGTATGCACGGCGGCATGGTTGCGCAGCTGTGCCGCCCGTGCTTCGTGGCGGGCAATGCCGATGTGGTGGTTGTGGGCAAGAGCCCGTTTCAGTGCATCGCCAAGGGTCAGGGTGTCACCGGCGGCGGTAACAGTCAGAATGAGAAGGATGTATACTGTTTTCACAGGGAACTCTCTCTTTCCGCCATCAGCTCCCGCACAGCCGGTTCCACGGATTCCGCCGTAACTGAAGGATCCCGGAGGCTGCCGGCACGACGGCGCAGTTTATTGATTGTCAGAAACAGGACGGGAACAAGAAACAGAATAAAGAGGGATGAAAAGAGAAGTCCGTAGGAAAGGGATACCGCCATGGGCACCAGAAACCGGGCCTGCCTGCTTGTTTCCATTATTAAAGGAGCCATGCCGGCAACTGTGGTTAAAGTTGTCAGGAGAATGGGGCGCAGCCGGCTCTGCCCCGCCATGAATACCGCCTCCGCCACAGGCATTCCTGCTTTGAGATTTCTGTTGATCTGGTCAATAAAGACAATACTGTCATTTACAATAACCCCTGCCAGGGCGATCATACCGAAAATGGAGAAGCGGCTGATCATAAAGCCGTGTGCGAAATGCCCCCACACGGCTCCCAGCATGCCCAGAGGAATCATGACAATGATAATGCCGGCCTGCACAGGAGAACGAAACACCAGAATCAGCACCAGAATAATTGCTGCAAGGGCAAGGGTATAGGAGCTTTTCAGGGAATCTGCAAATACCCGGTTATGCCGCTCCCGTCCCTCAAAGCTGAACTGCACATCCCCGTGAGCAGCGCGCAGGTCGGGAAGCACCTCTGCCTTCAAACGCTGCACCATGGTATTAACCGATGCTTCGGGGTTCTTCATGTCCGCTTCCACGCGGATTTCCCGGCGCCCGTCCAGATGGGTAATGGCGGAGCGGCCCCGGGTTATGCTGTAGCGGGCAAGGGTGTGCAGGGGATAGGTTTTTCCATCCCGGGTGCGAATATTCATGTTTTCCAGATCTCCCGCAGAACGGCGATCGGCGTTGGTGTAGCGTACCTGCAGGTAGATTTCGTTGTCACCGCGCAGAAACCGCTGCACCTCGTGACCAAAGAATGCAGCGCGCACCTGTGCGGCAAGCTCCTGCAGGGATATTCCCACCGCATGGGCCGTGGGAGTCAGCTCCAGACGGATTTCGCGTCCGCCGTCCTCTTCAGAATCGGTGATGTCCGTGAGTTCATCATAGCCGCTGAATTGATCCTTCAGTTTATTCCGCACCGCGATGAGGGATTGTGTGCTGCTGCTGCGAAGGCTCAGGGAAATTGCCTTGCCCCAGCGACCGGCCTGAAAGGAGAGGGTTTTGCTGCCCGCCGGTGTGCCCAGATTCCGGCGGATCTGCTGCTGCAGGGCGAAGGCGGGAATGTCGCGTTCTTTCCCGGGGAGAAATTCAAGATGCAGGCTGCCCTCATGGCCTCCCACACTTCGGTAGATACTGGTAATTACGGATTTTTTGTCCGGACGTTCAGCCCGGAGGGAGTCGTTAAAACGCCCGATCTTTGCTTCCAGCTTGTTCAGAATAGAGTCGGTTACACCGGTGCGGGTTCCTGCGGGCATGACAAGGGACAGGGTGGCGTCGTCCCGTGCCGTGTAGGGAAAAGCTGAAAATTCCACATGTTTTCCGCCGATGAGGGCCGCTGTCATGGCAACGTAGGCTGCACACAGGGCGGTTATGAGAACCTTGTTGGTGACAGCCCATTGCAGCAGAGGAGCGTAGATGCGTTCTTTCAGAAATGCATAGCCCCGGTCAAAGGCACGGCGCAGGCCCGTTACAGCCGCCTGAGGGGTGAGCCCCCGGGAATGGGCCAGGTGAGCCGGAAGTATACAGAATGATTCGAAGAGAGAAAACACAAGCGTTGCGATGACCACCAGGGCAAGCTGGTAGATTACACTGCCCATGCGCCCCTGAAAGAAAAAGAAGGGCAGAAAGGCGATGACCGTGGTAAGAACTGCGGTGAAAACAGGGACGGCAACTTCCCGCGTTCCTTCCAGGGCTGCCTGAAAGGGAGGGAGTCCCTCTTCATGTTTCTGGTAGATGCTTTCGGCAACAACAATGGCGTCATCAACGAGAATTCCCACAACGATAATCATACCCATGAGAGAGATAACATTGATGGTGATTCCCGTAAGAAGGGCGACAATAAACATGCCGGCAAAGGAGACGGGCATGCCCACGGCCACCCAGAAGGACAGGCGTCCGTTCAGGAAGAATCCCAGCACCGCAAGGACCAGGACAAAACCGATAATTCCGTTACGTACAAGAATGGAAATTCGCTGACTGAGGGAGACTGTCGCATCGGAGACCACGGTAAGAGTAACCGGCCCGCCCCGGGATGAGGCTTTGGCCACTTCCTCGCGGACGATGCCGGCTACATCGATAATATCTTCATCGAGGGTTTTCTCCACGCGGATCAGCAGGGCGCGATCGCCATTGTAATAGGTGCGTCCGGCCTCCTCCTCCCATTGCTCCTGTACCCGGGCGATATCGCCAATACGCACAACCGTTCCTGTTCCGTCGCTTTTGACAGGTATGTCGCGAATAGCTTCGGGGCGGTCACGGCGTCCGTAGGCGCGAATACGGATTTTTTCGCGGGGGGTAAGAATGGATCCGCCGGAAATATCAATATTTGCCCGGCCCAGGGCATCGGAGACATCGGACAGGGTGAGATCATAGCGCTGCAGTCCCTCTTCGGACAGAAGTACGGCAATTTCCCGCTGAGGTATTCCTGAAAGGGACACCTGAGAGACTCCTTCCCGGTCGAGGAGTCTGTCCCGAAAGGCCTGAGCTTCTTCCATGATTGTCCAGAGGTCCTCCTGTCCGTGGGCGGCGATGGTAACAGCCCGGGCGCGAAACGTGTTGTGGCGAACCACAGGAGGCTCCGTTGCACCGGGAAGGCTGGTGCGGTTCACGGCGCTGCGAACCTCTTCGTAGATAATCTTCGGGTCGTAATTATCGGCGGCTTCCACCTGTATGGAGGCGGTGTTTTCCCGTGAGGTGGAAGTGGTTCGTTCGATTCCGGCAATACCGCGCAGGCTTTTTTCCAGGGGCTTCACCACGGAGGATTCAATCTCTTTGGGAGAGGCTCCGGGATAGGAGACGCTCACGGAGATGCGATTGCTTTCCGCTTCGGGAAAAAAGGAGGTGTTGATGTTTCTGAGACTGATCCATCCGGCGGCAAGAATAGTAACCATAAAGACATTTGCCCAGATGGGATAGGTAATAAAATACTGAATCAGCTTTTTCATGGGGCCTCTTACTGCTCTTTTGTACGGCGGGCTTTAATTTTCACAGATGCGGGGACATTTCCGATGAAGTCCGCGGCCAAAGTCTTTCCATTCAGCTGTGAGGCTGCAATGTAGAGGGAATCATCCGTGCGGAATACTACACGCACGGGATGTTCTGTAACGGTGCTGTCAGCAATAACACTGACGGCATTGTTCTGCACCGCCCGGCGGGGCAGTGCTGCCGCATCGGGGATGGGCACGGTCTGCAGACGTGCCTGCAGGTACTCACCGGGAAAGACTGCGCCGGCAGAGTCCAGAGCAGCAAAGAGGGGGATGCTCTGCATGTCTTCGGAGAGTACATCGGAAATTCGCAGAATGCGGGCGGAGTCCAGAAATACGCCGTCACGCAGAATCTGCAAAGACATACCCTCATGCAGAAAGCCTGCCTGCGCCGGAGATACACTCAGACTGATCAGGGCGGAATCTCTGCGGATGGCTTCGGCCACGGCGGCACCGCCGCTCAGATAGCCGCCGGGACTGTTGATCTCCCGGGTAATTGTGCCGTCAAAGGGAGCGCGATAGATATGACGTCCGTAGAGCAGAAGCTGTTTCTGCAGAGCAAAGTACTGCTGCAGCACATTGTAGCGTCCCAGAATTGTGTTTTCCCGGTCCGAGGTCACCTCGGGCAGAGGGGGCAGAGACATGCCCCGCAGGGAATCGTAGAAACGGGCCCATTTATCAGCTTCTGTAAGGAGATCACTGCGCAGCTCCGGCAGGAGGCTGCTGAGAGATGTTTTCAGTTTCTGAATGCCCGTACGGATATCCAGAGCGGTCTCTCTGCGGTCGAGGCGAAAGAGAATATCCCCTTTTTGAAAGGTTTGGCCCTCGCGGCAGCGGAAATCTTTTTCCAGAATACGCCCGGAGACCTGAGGAACAAGGTTGATGCGCCGGGGAGCAATGATCCGTCCGGAGAGTTCAATTTCCGCCCGGAGAGTATCCGCGGTTACCTGCAGGGCATGGACAATCCGCGTTTGCGCGGCTCCGGCGCGGCGGCGGGGCCCCCGGGGTTCCGGGGCGGTCATTGCCCGGACGGCGAGCAGGGCTGCTGTCAGTACAAGAAGGGGTATTCCCCATTTTTTCAGTTTCTGCATTTTTTCTCCGATCGCAGAGGAAATTATCTTGGACGCGCGGTGGCGGGGGAATGTTACATTTCTGTAAAAATAATTCATTTTAACGGCATGGCGGTACCATGGTTACTGAAAAAAACGAGTGGAGCCTGTCTGCTCTTTCTGTCGGTGTATGCGACAGGCCATGGGAGCAGGATGCGCTCATGTAATGCTGTGATGAATTATTTTTCTGTCATGCAGATCCTGCAATTTTCATTTTTTCTGTATATATTGCCCGTATGATGCTGATGAAGGGAGTCGGGAGGTTCACTATCTCACTCACGGCACTTCGGTGTTTTTTCGCACAGCGTGTCGGGGGTTTGAACTGCTGCATTCTCCTCTCGTTTCGTCACTTTGCAATTCTATCAAGGAGTTTATTATGAGTAGTCCACAGGAATCCTTTGCCGCCCTTGCAGATACCTATGCGGCAATTACAAAAGAGGATTGTATTCAGATTCAGGCCGGAGCAGATGACGTTGTGGCCGATGCCTGGGATCAGATTGCCGTTGCCCGGCAGGATCTTGACGCCCTTACGGCCGAGGGGATGCCCGAGCATTTGATTGAAGATCTCTGCACCGCTGCCGAGGGGTTCAGCTGGGTGGCAGGACGCGCTGCAGCTGCTGCTGAGGAGGATTCCACTCTCCGTGATGAGTGGCAGCGGAAAAAGAAGGAGGGCTATGATCTGCGCCGGCGTTTGCTGCGCTACGGTGATTTCGGCTGCCGCCTGAACGATCTTACCACTCTCGCTGCGCGCCTGGATGAAGTCAGGCGGGGAGCGGGGGATGCCGATATGATTCTGGATCTTCTCAGTCTGCATCAGCTTTTTACGCAGCATCCGGAGATGACCGCCGGGCTGATACAATTTGATACCGCCTGGGTTCAGGAGGCGCTTGCCCTGCATAACCATCTCAAAGAGCTGCGGGCTGCTGCCAAAAACCCGCAGGAGCATCGCGATGAGCTGGCTCTGCAGCTGAAGCAGGCCTATACCCATTATCATCGTACGGTGTATGAACTGCGTGCGTGGGGAGAGTTTGTCTTTGCCGGAACCCCGCGGTTTTCAGCTTATCAGGCCGGGTATATTCAAAAACGGTATAACTGATCTTTCCTGTACCTTTTTTCTCACAGAGCCGGAGCATTGCTTCGGCTCTCTGTGTTTGGGGAGCACCTCTGCGGCTTCAAAAATGAGTTCTTTTGTTTTCAAAGCAGGTTCTTTTGCTCCGTACCGGACTTCTTTTGGTGTAAACTCCGGTACTTTAGCATTAATTCCGGTACTTTCTCTCTGATGTCGGTACTATATCTCTGATGTCGGTACTTTTGCTCTGATGTCGGTACTTTTGCTCTGATGTCGGTACTTTTGCTCTGATATCGGTACTTTTGCTCTGATATCGGTACTTTTGCTCTGATGTCGGTACTTTTGCTCTGATGTCGGTACTTTTGCTCTGATGTCGGTACTTTCGGTACTTGTCAATAGAAATGAGACAATTTTTCAATTTTTATTTTCCGGTTTTTACAAGCTCTCTTTCCTCCTCACTTTTCGGCTTGTTAATCCATA
>JBNJDQ010000099.1:0-9009 GCA_051745065.1 Fibrobacterota bacterium | reverse complement strand
GCCCTGGCAACAGCCCTCTCCTTTCTACTCTCTTCCGCCCTGTGTATTTACTGGATTTTTATCAAAAAAAACACCCACGTAACCGTTTCCTTTGCCTCTTCCGCTGATCCGGAAATTGCCAAAGATATTTTGAAAGTGGGGATTCCCACAGCCTTTGCACAAACAACGATGTCTGTCTCTGCGGCATTGATCATGAAAATCATTACCATTGTTGGAACCGGCGATCATCTGGCAGCATATAACAGTTGCTGGCGGATCCTGATGCTCATCAACATTCCCGCCTTCGGTCTGGCCGGCGCAGCACTCTCTGTAATCGGGGCGGCCTTCGGAGCGCAGCAACGGGATAAAATGATTGAAGCCTATCATTACGCTGTTAAAACAGGTGTCATAATCCATCTGATTTCTGCGACATTGATTATTGTCTTTGCAGGAAAAATCGCTTACATCTTTTCCTATACACAGGATTCAAGACATCTGCGGCCAATCATCGTAACAATACTGCTGTATCTTTCACCGGTATTTGTTTTCTCCCCGCTGGGAATTATTACCTCAGCAATGTTTCGGGCAATTAAACGGGGAGGAGATTCATTTCTTGCTTCCATTCTGCGCACGGTCGTACTTCAGCTTCTTTTCGCATGGGTTCTTGCTATTGGATTCCGGATGGGACCACGCGGTGTCTGGCTGGGCATCACGTCGGGAAACCTTATCGCAATAATAATTATTTTCACATGGGGAAACCGGGCTATTCACCGGGTACCCATTGCCGGTTCCTTCAGATCCGGCGTCTCAGGATAATCGATCCAGGATCTCATGATATATGGATTCACGGGATGCCGGTTTCGATAGAAAACCGTCAAACCCGGCATCGATGCATTCTTTCACCTCTGCATTTGCCGTCCAGGCGATTATGGGGACACCGGGATGGAGCCTGCGGATTTCCTGAGCAGCCTCCATTCCGTTCATGACGGGCATCTGAATATCCAGAAGGATGAGGTCGTAGGAGAAGTCCCGCGAGGCCTTCACTGCCTCTCTGCCATTGTTGACAAGAGTTGTGGAAAAATTTAATTTGCCGAGTTGCATCTCTATCAGTTTTCGATTCAAGGGGTTATCTTCCGCCACCAGGATATGCGCCTGGGATGAGCGGGATATCTGTGCAGGCTCATACGTACGCTGGGGCAGAGGTATCGAAATATAAAATGAGGTACCGTAATTTTCGCGGCTCTTGAAACTGATTGTTCCGTTCATGGTTTTTACTATTTTCAGGGTGATCGATAAACCGAGGCCGATATTGGAAAACTTTTCACTGGAATTGATATTGTCGTAATGGCGAAAAGCCTCATATATGCTTTTACGCTGCGATTCACGAATACCGACTCCCGTATCAGTAATCTCCGCAAAGAGAGTGTTATTACGGTACTCTGCATGAAACGAGATGGACCCATGCTGAGTAAACTTTACCGCATTGGACAGAATATTCAGTAAAACCTGAGCCGCCCGCTTTTCATCACCGTAGACCCGTCGGGGAAAATCATCAAAGGGAACATCTTCAATAAAGGTCAGTCCCTTCTGGCGCGCCACGGCATCAACATAATTCAGGACCGTTTTAAGGGAGGTCACAAGATCGTACTTATGGTTTTCCAGATAAATCGGCTCATCAAAATTTGCATAATCGCGGATGTTTCGAAAAAGAATTGTCAGGTTGTAATAGGATACGGTGAGAATCTGCAGGTACTCATCTACGGAATTATCAGGAAATTCTATGTTTTGAAGAAATGAAACAGAACTGGCGATACCGTTAATCGGCGTACGTATTTCATGAGAAATACTCTTGATGAATTTCTTACGTGCCCGGGACAGTTCCTCCAGTTTACGTGTTGACTCAAGAAGCATCATGTTGGAGTTTTCGAGCTTATGGCTGGTCTGCTCAATTTCATTGCGCTGCAGCTCAACACGGCGGGTTTCCTCTTTATGATGAACCATCATAACCACAGAAGCTGCAATGACAATGGCAAGATATCCGTACGGAGCAGTCCAAAAGAAAGGCTCCAGATAATTATTTACGTAGTAAATATCCGTGATTGAGGTAAGCAGCATAATTCCGACACCAACAGCAAGGATACTGTTGTCAAAACTGTGTTGATGCTTCAGACGGCCCAATATCAGCATGAATGCGTACAAAAGAAGAGGGAGCATCAGTACCAGTGAGTATATTCCGAAAATATCATTCACACCGATTTTATCCGGCTGCATAAAGATCCATACTGCTGCAGAAGCAATAAGTATTAGTATGAAATAGGTAATATAGCGGTGTACGGTCACAGCATAAATTTTGTTTGTCAAAATAAACAGGAAATAGGCGACAAGAACAAAGGACGTTTTCGAAATTTTGGTCAAAAGCAGTTCCGGCGCCGAACTGTAGTTGAGGAGAAAAGGGAGATATGCCAACGCAACGCACAGGGAAAGACCGGCAAGGGCGCGATATTTTCCTGTCTGATTTATCGTAAAAAAGGAAAGCACCAGGAAGATAACACCAATAAAGAATGAATTAATACTTATGAGCTGTACAATGACGGAGTTGAGGATATTCTGAATTGCGCCCCTGGTTTCCGCCGTATCACGGGCAAGGATCTTAATACGGGGAAAAGCCACACGCTGCCCATCCGTGTAGAAAATGATCTCAAAGGTGTTGTTCTGTTTGAGGTCATGAGTATTAAAATGAATGACCCGGGGGGAAAAGTTAGCCAAACATTCTGTTTTATCCAGATCGCCGCGCTGATACAAAAAAGAACTGTTTACATAAATATTAACCGGATACGGCACAGGAGGAAGAACCAGTGCGTATTGATTTTTGGCAGAGTCAATCGAAAAGCGGCCGGAGATTGAATAGATGCCCTCTTTTCGCACGGGAAGGGGCTCCCAGTCATAGGACAGAGCATCACCGTTCAGAAAAAAGGTAACGTCCTTCAGTTCAACAGCCCCGGATGTAAAAACGGTGCCTGATACACCAAGAAGCAACAGGATTCCAATGATATTTTTCAAAATTCCCCCTTTACGCCGTTTCCATTGTGAGAATACAATACTTCCCCGACAATGCAAGGATCAGTTGAGAAAGGGGCAATTAAAAAGGCTGTCCACGAACGGACAGCCCTGTGTTGTCTTGTATGAAAGCAGCTCTTTATCCCAGAGTAACCTCAACATCATAGGTTTCACCGGCCTCTCCCGTCAGAAGAGTACCTTCAATTTTATCTCCATTCACCGTAATCGATTTCACACCGCTTTCAACGGAATCGGGATTCAGAACGGTAATATGAAAAACTGCACCGCGGAAAGAACGCTTCACCGTGAATTTCGGCCAGGACGGATCAATACAGGGATCCACACGAAGCCCCCTGTAATCTGCCTTGAGGCCGATAATCGACTCAATAAGAGACTGGTGCATGGTCGGGGCAGTACCGGTGAGCCAGGTATGGCCGCCGCGACCGAAGCTTTCCGCCGCCCGTCCGCAGAGATATTCCGGATACACGTACGGTTCCGCGCCGTAGCGATCCTGATCTGCTGCAAGATTCTCCGGCAGGCATTTGAGATAATAATCAACGGCCTTTTTGCCCTTGCGCAGTTTCGCATAGGACTGAATAAGCCACGCATTAAGATGCATGAAAATTGAGGCGTTTTCTTTGATCCCCGGCGGCTCTTTCTCGATGTTCCAGGTCCGCTCGGGAAGAATATCCCGTTCCGCCAGATCTGTGAAGGCAGGGTAACACAATTCCGCCCCGTAATCCGTATCAAGATATTCCTCAACCCCTTTCATAACATTTTCCATACGGTCTGTATCTGCCACTCCGCAGTTAATGCCGAAGGCCTGGGGCTCAAGGAAAATACGGCCGAACTCATTGCGGCTGGAACCGAGATCCGGCTTGTCCGGGATCAGACTCAGGGCACGCTTGTAATACCCTTCATCGTCAACACAGTATTTTTCGATGGCATCACGAAGAGTTTCCGCCCGTGATTCATACTCGGAGATAAGATCAGAAGCCTTACCACTTGCCCGAAACAGACCGATCATGTCCATAAAAACCTTATAGAGCTGCTGAGCAACCATTACTGATTCAACATCACGATTAGGCTGTCCGCCTTTGCGAAGCTCATTCAGATCATCGTTCCAGTCGCAGTCTTTCATGTACGGCAGATTCCGTTCGGAACGATCTGTCCAGACGCGGTCTACGGCTTTCAGACAATGTTCAAGAATGGTTCCTTCCACACCTTCCGTGCCCTCATGGACTTCGGCGTATGCGGTCACCTCATCAAGAAAGGAAAAATCTCCTGTTTCTTTTACATAGGTAACCACAGCATTGGGAAACCACACCGGATCATCTGAAGCCTGCACATCTTTGTTTCCGGGCTGGTTCAGAAAGAAGTTATGATAAGAGATTCCGTCAGAAAACATTTGTGTTGAAATCAGGATCAGGGCATCCTTAACAGTTTTGGTGCCGTAGGGCAGATTGAAAAGCACATCCTGGAGAATATCGCGAAATCCCCATCCGTATTCGTATCCGGTATGAAAGCGGGATTTCATACGATTGAGAATGTACACCACCTGACACTGATACTGCAGCCACTTGAATGCGCGATTGAGCTTTTCGTCCGGCGTTTGCACCGTCAGTGTATCCAGATGATCCTTCCACCATTCTTTTACTTCAGCAAGAGCTCTTTTTCGTGCATCCGCGTCCATCAACTCCGCGATATAGGAGCGGATTTCACCTTTATTCTGAAGGTAATAATCCTTTGTGGAGGCCACAACAAGAGCTACGGCAAATTCCTTCGTTTCTCCGGGAGCAAGACTGAGGCTGTTTTTATACACCCCGCATGTTCGACGCAAATAAGGCTGATCCGTGCAGGAAAGAGAGCCCTTTTCAATCGCTTCCGGATTGGACAGATCACGGAAACGATTACCAAAAAAACGCTCTTCATTGGTTTCGTACTCCGTATCATCCTCATTGAGAGTGGATACAAATGCGGCGACATTGCCGAGCATTCCGTTGATCTCTTCGGCATCATCATTCACACTGATACCGTGATTACGGCGATACACCAGGGCGTTTAAATCACCGTCCCATTTAGCGCCGCCGAAAAAACCGTCATTATCACCGGCAACAAGCCGGTCCAGGGCGTCTCCCATGTGCATGGGAACGTAGGGGTATACCTCTATATCCCGGGGCTTTGAGCTTTTGTTCGTAATGCGTACGGTCTGGATCCATCCGTCAAAGGATTTGGGAACAAACATCACAGTATTTACAGCAATATCCCGATATTCTGAATCGAAGGTAATGGCGCCGAAATCGAGAGTTGTCTTGAAATCCTGCCCGTTTTTACGCACAGGCTGCCATGTATTTGTGAAATATTCGCCGCTGTCCACATCCTTAATATAGATGTAGCGCCCGCGGTTATCAGCGTCATTCAGATGAATACGCGTATCGATAAATGTATTCTCGTGGGTTCCCCGGGCATCAAAGCCGCCCCCTGTATAGGTAACCCCGGAGCAGAACGTCTCCGTACCCGGCTGACCGGGCCGGATCAGATAGTGCAGCCATGGCTGAGGTGTATAGGGGTCGGTTATCTCAAACTGACCATTATCATTAAATTTCCCGTAAACACTCACCGCGTTGCCTCCATTCAATTATCCAAAACAGTTACTGATATTTTGCTTAAAATAAAATTGGCGGGAGCCTCCCGCCAATAAAAGTTAAATTCCCTGTTCTTAAAATTTCACTGCAGCATAGAAGGGGCGTCCGCCGCGAAGTATTCGCAGAAGCATTACATCCCCTTCGTTATAGTTTTTTACATATTTCGTCAGTTCATCGATGGATGTAAGTTCCGCAAAACCGCGTGCTGTCTTTATTTCTTTAATAACATCACCTTCTGACAGACCCGCCCGGGCGGCAACGGAAGATGGATCAACAGATTCGATAACAACTCCCTGGTCTGTTTTTGAAACAGAAATCCCCATTTTACGGTCAAGAAGTGCGCCTTTGTCAGCAGCTCCTGCAGAGCTTTCGTACTCTCCGTCTGCAGCCTTTTCCTTATCCGCCACGGTGATAGAAAGTTTCCTTTCCTTTCCGTCACGAATTACCCGAAGGGTCACCTCTTTTCCGGGGCGGATGGACGCAACGGCATTACGCAGATCATTGGGGTTTTCCGTACGCTTCCCATCAATGGAAATAATAATGTCTCCGCTTTCGATTCCGGCCTTATCTGCAGGCTGGCCCTTAAAGACATCATTAATAAGGACACCTTTCTTATCAATATTAAAGGCCTGCATCATGTTGTAGTCAAGCTCACCGATGCTGACACCGATCCACCCGCGGGATACTTCGTCTTCATAGACCAGCTGCTCCATTATATATCTGGCCATGTTCACAGGAATAGCAAAGCCGATACCCATATACCCGCCGGAGCGCGTGTATATCATGGTGTTGATACCGATCAGCTCACCATGCATATTGACCAGAGCGCCACCGGAATTGCCGGGATTAATTGCCGCATCGGTCTGAATAAAGTTTTGATACATCGAACCTCGCCCGGCGCGCCGACCGAGGGCGGAAACAATCCCCGTGGTAACCGTGGAATTAAGGTTAAACGGGTTTCCCGCAGCCATCACCCAGTCACCGGCGCGCAGAGAATCAGAATTGCCAAGAGCTGCCACGGGAAGCTCTTCAAAATCATCGCTGATGCGGATTACCCCTACATCGGTCAGGGAGTCAATACCGATAATTTCTGCAGAATACTCCCGTTCATCGTAGAGACGAACGGTAATCTCATCAGCCCCCTTTATAACATGACTGTTGGTGAGAATATACCCCGAATCGGAAACTATCACACCACTTCCGATCCCGCTCTTTCGCTGCTCACGCTTTTGGATACCACCCCTGGGGGACGATCCATTCCCGCGGGGGCCTCCGAAAAAATAGCGGAACAATTCATCGTTATAGGGATTGCGGTAGAGAACCGTATCAATCTTCGTCGAAGTAATGCTCACCACTGTAGGAAGTACAGCATCTGCCACTTCAGCAGAAACTGAATGCATTTGCTTAAATTGCTCTATACCTTCTATCTTCGGTGAACGGGATGCACCAAAGGATATACTCCCCTTTTCCGGCCGCTCCTCCTGTGCTGAGCAGCTGAAAACCAACAGGGTTGTCATAATAAGCAGAACCGACTGAAATCTCATTCCTGCAGTAATACTTTTCATAGCCCATCTCCTTTTTCAGGTTACTGTGAGTTGTTAATACGGACAAAGGGCGGAGCTTATTAAGTATTTATTCAATCCGAAGAGGGTGGTCGGCATCTCTGCCGGTGGTCATCTGCGGTTCGTTCTCTTTCAAATGAAACCTGCCGATAACATCACTGAGCTGAGCTGCTTCCCGGTTCAGTTCCTGCGAGACAGAGGCAGTTTCCTGGGATGATGCTGCATTTTTCCCGGTAATCTCTTCAATGTCGGCAATATCCTTACGGCTGTTGTTCATGGCACCGACCTGCTCCTCAGAGCGGGCCGATATTATCTCGATGGATTCAGCAAACTGCTGTACTCCTTCACGAATCGCGTCAAAGGACTCCGTGGATTTACCGGAAATCTCAAGCCCCGTATCGATACTTGCATTGGATTGATTTATCAGGTCTTCGGACTCCTTCGCCGCCTTTGCACTGCGGGTGGCAAGAGCGCGAACCTCTTCGGCAACCACGGCAAACCCTTTTCCGTGCCTTCCGGCCCTGGCCGCTTCAACAGAGGCGTTCAGAGCAAGAAGATTGGTCTGAAATGCAATATCGTCAATGGTCTTTATGATCTTGCGGATATTTCGGCTTGACTCCTGAATGCTCGCCATGGAATTGTTAAGGTTCTCCATGTTTTCCCCGCCCTGTTCCGCCTGACGATTCACCAGAGTGGAACTCTTGCGCAGGGCTTCAATATTCTCAGCGTTCTTTTCCGTCTTTCGTGACAGGCCTGTCATGGTTTCTGCTACGGAATCGATACGCTCTGCCTGACGCGATGCGCCGTCGGCAATATCCTGGCCAGCGTGGGAAAGCTGCGCGGACACATCCATAACCTTGCCCGAAAGGCTGCGGAACTTTCCAATGGCATTATTGAAGCTCTGCAGCAGCACTCCCAAAGAGGAGAGAAGTTCATCTTTATCGGAGCGTACTTCCACACTGATGTCAAGGTTGCCTTCCGCCATACTTTGAGTAATGCTTACAATTTCACACTGAGATTCAATAATATCACCAATAGCTGCAGCAAGCTCCGCGGTTTCCGTGGAGTTACGGGCAGCAGGAAAGTCTTTTTTGACTGAAACGGAAATATCCCCGTCATCGGCAATTCGTTTAAGCAGGGAAATCCCCTGCCGCACGGGCCGAATAACCACAAATTTCAGCAGATAATAGACTGTAACTGAGATAACCGCTATCACTGCCACAAGAATTATCAGATAATTGGCAATTTGTTTACGCGAAGCCGCCTGCAAACGGTTTTTCGCCGTTTTTTCCATCTCAATCATTCTGGATGGATCAATGAAAAGATGCAGAGAACCCAGATGTTTCTCCACCCCCATGGTTTCCTTATCGGTAAAGATCTTCTTCGAAAAGGTGATCAGCCTGTTTTCAGACACCTGTACAGAATCTTCCTGCGAACGGACAACGGTCTCTCCATCAGCATCCGTGAAAGCAACGCGAACGACATCTTTGTCTTTCAGCAGCTCCCGGGCAAAAGTGCTGAGGGTGTACTGATCCTGAGTCATAAGTGCTGTTGGTGAAATCTGAGAAACAAGGGAGACGAGAAGATCCCCCTTTTCACTGTAATTCTTACTGACAATCTCCGTTTCCCGCTCTTTGGCGCGGCGCAGTTCTTTGTGCGATACCATGATAATACCGATAAAAAGCGCTGCCAGAATCACTGCAAGAACTGAAGATGTAATAAGAATGAATTTTTTTTGAAGGGACATCACACTCGTCTTCATCGCT
>JBNJDQ010000098.1:0-9157 GCA_051745065.1 Fibrobacterota bacterium | reverse complement strand
AATAACACCGTCGTCACCGAGAGTGATAAACACATGGCTGATCCCCTCGTCGATCAAACGCTTCCCCTTCAGAGCCATATGGCGAACCCCTTCCACGGGTTCCGCGTTGATCTCTTCCAGTTCCGTGATATTCGGACTGATTATTGTCGGTTTCTGTTGCAGGGCGTATTTAAGGAGGATACCCCGGGTATCCGCAGCTGTCACCAGTCCGTGCTCACGGGCCCGGGAAATCAAATCTCCGTAAATCCTGTCAGGAAACCCCGGCGCCGTACTTCCGCTGAAGCACCAGATGCCCGCTTCACGCGCCATGAGTCGGGAGATTTCCTGCAGCAGATTCTGTGCTGCCCCAGGGGAGATTTCTTTGCTTTCGCTGTTGATATGGGTGATAATATTGCTTTGATCTTCGGTGATGGTTGTATTAATGCGACACTCCCCCGGCGTTGATATCAGGGTTGTTTCGATCCCCAGATCTTTACAGAAGGTCGTAAAATAATTATGACTGTATTCCGGAATAACCCCGCAGAGATGCACATCTTCGTCCAAAAGGCGTACAGCTTTTGCAACATTCAGTCCTTTGCCGGCGGGATATTGCCGTGCATCCACGGACCGATAGGTTCTTCCGGGCTCAGTGTTCTGCAATGGGTAAATCACATCAATGGAAGGATTCAAAAGCGTCGTAAAAATCATTCATCCAGCCTTATTTGAAGAGGTGAATATACAAGAGGGGACATCCCGCAGCAAAGATCATTCTGATTTAACGGCGCCGGGCCCGTACCAGAGCGCGCCGGGGCGGCGGATATCCCTCCAGCGTGCGGCGGCGGTCGGAGGTCAGAAAATCCTCCAGAGACTGTGAGTGTATCCATTCCGTACGCCGCTGTTCGCGGGTGTCTGTCGGGGAAACATCAAGGGTTTCGATATCCGTAAAGCGCAGACGGCGCAGCCATTTATGCAACAGTGACACCGAAGGAATAAACCAGACATTGGGCATACAGGCATAGCGGTCCTCCGGAATGAGGACCTCTCCCCAGGATTCATCCACAACAATTGTTTCAATCACGGCTTCACCGCCGGGCTTCAGCAGGCCCTTGATATGGCGCAGATGATCCACGGGGGATCGGCGGTGATAGAGTACACCCATGGAGAACACCGTATCAAAGAAGGGCAGCTGCCCGGGCAGATCCTCGACTTTCAGGGGAAGCACCCAGGCCGGTGGCTGATCACCGCTGAGGAGACGAAAGGCCATGTGCTGCAGCACCGCAATGGAACCGGGGTCTATTCCCACGGCACAGCGGGCTCCTGCGGCAAGCATACGCTGGCAGTAATAGCCGTTGCCGCTGCCGATATCCAGAACACGCCGATCTTTCAGATCAAGAACATCAGCGCAGCGTGCCCACTTGAGAGATGAATCCCATTCGCTCTCCACAGGAAGTCCGCAGAAGTTCCAGGGACCTTTCCGCCAGGGACGCAGCCCCATGAGAAGCCCTTTAAGCTCATCATGGCGGGCACTGTGCGCTCCGGCGCAGACCGCATTGCCGGCCTCATGCCAGGCCTGGGCGGGAAACTCCTTCAGGGCGTGGAGAATACGCAGCTGCTTTGCCCGATCGCCATGCCGGGACGTATCAAAGAAATTATTCAAAGATTTCTGCAGCGGGGGAAAGATCTTTTTCAGGCTGCTCTTTTCAAAGGTCTTAAAGAAATCGTCAAAGATATGTTCTATTTCCATGCCAGGTACGTCCGAAAGGTAAATGATTGAAATATTCGCTCCACCCGTGAAAACCCGGCATCGTATAACCGATCCAGGTGGGTCTGTTCCTCCTCGGGAATCAACACATTTTCCAGGGCTGTTCGCTTGCGGCTGATTTCCAGATCGTCGTAGCCGTTGGCCCGTTTGAAATCGTAGTAGAGTGCTGTCATGCACTCCCCTTGGCTGTGATCGGCTGTTTTTTCGGTTAATACAAATGCTCCGCCGCCGACGGTTGCGTCAGCAATTTTTTTCAGAAGAGGAGCACGATTGGCCACAGGAATAAACTGCAGGGTCAGGTTCATAACCGTAAGAGAGCATTCTTCCATGGCCAGCTCGGAGATATCAGCATGGACGGGAATAATGGTGTCTGCCCTGTCATGTTCAGCAATGCGTTTTCTCAGGCCCGCAATCATGGCGCTGCTGGTATCCACCGCATAGATCGGGCACGCATGGAAATTATTTGCCGCCAGGGCAAAGGCTGCGCCTCCAAGAGAACTCCCGAGGTCGTAGAGTACCGTGTCCGGTCGGGAATACCGGCGGCAAATCACTGCAATGAGAGAAAGCATGGTTCCGTAGCCCGGAACGGAACGGTGCAGCATATCATCAAACACCGCCGCAACGGAATTGTCAAAGGTGAATTCTGCTGCCCCGCCCCGCGCGGGATCGGTAAAGACCCGGTCTCGTTTCATCGTTTCTCCTTTTGCGGGAAAATATAATCTCTCCTCAGAGAATCAAACGGAGAAATCAAAGAAAAAGGTCTTTTCAGGGGTTGCCACCCAAATTGTAAAAATGAAGAGGACCTGCTCACTCACACGGTAAAAATAGAGACCGTTTTTTACGAAAGGTTTTTTCCTGCATAAAATTACAGCAGAGCATGGTCCGTTTTTTTATATTATAGCCGATTACCAATCAGTATTGAATACCGACCAATTCAAGGAGTCTCATGTGAATGCCGTAACTCTTCTGCTGATCTCCCTTGCCCTGATTTTTGCTGGGTATCGCTTTTACAGTCCTCTCATACAAAAATGGATTGATGCTGATTCCCGTACGGACGTTCCGGCCCGGCGTTTGCAGGATGGCGTGGATTATGTTCCCGCCCGGCATTGGACGGTTCTCTTCGGCCATCATTTCTCCTCTATCGCCGGGGCGGCACCGATCATCGGTCCCGTCGTTGCCTGTGCCATGTGGGGCTGGGGACCCGCGGTGATCTGGCTTCTGGGCGGAGGTATTCTTTTCGGTGCAGTCCATGACTACACATCCCTGGTGATCTCCGTGCAGAATGACGGGAAATCCATTACCACAGTAACCGAAAAAATAATGGGCAAACCCAGCAGAATCCTCTTTTCTGTCTTTGCCTTTCTCGCCCTGATTCTTGTGGTGGCGGTCTTTGCTGCCGTTGCGGGCAAAACCCTGGCCACAACCCCCCAGGTTGTGCTGCCCACTTTCGGTCTTATCTTTGTCGCCCTCATTGTCGGGTGGATGATGTATCATAAAGGCGCCTCAATTCTTCTCTCATCCATCGTCGGGCTTATTCTCCTTCTGGCTTTGATTTATCTGGGTTATCGCATTCCCCTGTCCCTGCCCGTGGCACAGCCGCAGAAATGGTGGACTGTAATCCTCCTTATCTACGGCCTGACCGCCTCCGTGACCCCCGTCACAGTTTTACTGCAGCCCCGGGATCATATTGCCGGCTCTGTGTTGTTTTTTGGACTCTTCTTCGGGATTGTCGGTATCTTTCTCACCCGTCCGGACATTTCCGCGCCGGCCTTTATTTCAGCCCAATCCGATGAAGGTTTTCTCTGGCCCATGCTCTTTGTGACCGTTGCCTGCGGAGCTATCTCGGGGTTTCACTCCCTGGTTTCCAGCGGAACCACGGCAAAGCAACTTCCGCGCATGCAGGACGCCCGGCCCATCGGGTTCGGCGCGATGCTGACCGAAACCCTGCTCTCCATTGTTGCGGTTATTGCCGTGACCGCCGGCCTCGGCTGGACTGCAGGCCCCGTGGAACTGCAGTTCGGGGCAGTTATGAAAGAGGCCGGCCCGCTCAAGGCCTTCGGTCTGGGCTACGGCGAACTTACCCGCCCCATCTTCGGCACCTTCGGCATGCTGATCGGGACAACGATCTTAAAAACCTTTGTCATGACAACCCTGGATTCAGCCACCCGCATCACCCGGTACATGGGCAATGAACTCTTTGGCGAAACCTTCGGCATCAAAATCTTTAAAAATAAATACGCCATGACCATTCTGGTCGGTATACTCTCCGGTGCTCTGGCCCTGGGCAACTGGCAGGCAATCTGGCCGGTTTTCGGCGCGTCCAACCAGCTGATCGCCAGTCTGGTACTGATTGTTGCCACCACCTGGCTTGTTGAGCGCCGGCGTCCCTCCCTTTTTACGGCAATTCCCGCAGTACTTATGCTGGCAACAACCATTGCCGCCCTCACACTGCAGATGTTCAGCTTTCTGCACAGTGACAGCCCATCGTATTTTCTGGGCATTACCGCAGCTGTGCTGATTCTCCTGGCTCTTTTCCTTGCAGTCATTTCAGTTACCCGTGTGCACCGCGCTCACGTAAACAACACGACGTCATTTAATAAGGAGAAAAAATGAAACAGGCAAAACGGCAGGAAGTTGCCGCTCTCATTGCAGAAGAAATTGCAGATATTACCACGCAGATAACACAACTGGAGGAAGCAAGCCGCCCGGTATCCCCCGATCAGAGCCTCGGGCGCCTGACACGGATGGACGCTTTGGCCAGTAAGAGTGTCAACGAAGCCGGCCTCGCTGCTGCCCGTCAGCTTTTATCCCGCCTGCAGCAGGCACAAAACTCCGTGGATAATGAAGATTTCGGCTGTTGTAAACGCTGTGACCGCGAGATCTCTCTGGAACGGCTTCGGGCCGTTCCCTACACCGGCCTGTGCCGTACATGCATGTGAATCTCCCACAGGAATGTATCAGAATATATTTTACAATCATCTCGCCATAACCGGAAAGAAAGGCCTATGAAAACAGACACACAGTTCTGTTCCTTCCTGCCCCGATCCCCTCTGAAGCGCAGTGTGCTTCTGGTTTCGGTTTATATTCTTTTTGACAGCATTATGCGTCATATTATTATGTCCACGGATTTTCTTCCCCCCTCTCTCAACAATCTCTCCTATTTCCCGCTCCTGCTTTTTCCCCTCATTACCAACCGCCGCACCACCATCATCGCTCTTTTCATGAAATCCACCATTGCCATGACCTTTATCTGTCGCGGTTATTTTTCTACCCCCTCCCCAACGGTACAGGCGTTATATCTCAACGGCATGGTATCCACCGTGGTGGTTCCTTTTTTTCTTCTTCTTGTTTTGGAAGTCCTCTTTCGGGGGATCAACCGCATCAACAGGATCAATGCCTCCCTGGCGGAGTCGCGCAAACGGGCCGAGGCGGCCCGGGCAGCAAAGGCCGATTTTCTGGCCAATATGTCCCATGAGATCCGGACCCCCATCAGCGGCATCATCGGGTTGAGTCAGATGATTATTTCGGAAAACCATGATGACAAAACGCGCAATAACATGCTCCATATCCTTGATGCTTCACAGAATCTCCTGGGGATTGTCAATAACATTCTGGATTATTCCAAGATAGATTCCGGACAAAGTCCTCTGGAATATGAGAATATTACTATCCGGCCCTTCATGGAGAAGATTGTTTTCAGTCTGCACCAGACCATCGGGGATAAGCCCGTTAAAATTGAATCCTCAATTACCGATGATGTTCCTGCAGGTATCCGAACGGATCGCATGAAATTGCGGCAGATACTCACAAACCTTATATCCAACGCCGTGAAATACACTCCCCGGGGGCGGGTAACCGTGAAATGCAGCATCGTGGAAAAAAATGTGGATACCCTCACCCTCTGTTTTGCCGTTTCCGATACGGGGGTCGGCATGGATACAAAAGATCTGCAGATCATTTTTGATGAGTTTACCCAGGTTGACGATCATTATACCAAACTGCAACAGGGAACGGGCCTGGGCCTGGCTATCACCAAAAAGCTGCTGGCCCTCTTTGATTCAGAGATCCATGTGGAAAGCACCAAAGGCACGGGAAGCACCTTTTCATTTAATCTGACGGCGGAGACCGCCTCCTCTGAATTGCAAAAGGAAAACCTTCGCAGGCAGCAGCTGTACGACTGCGCCCTTACTCTGTCCCCTCCACACCTGACGGCAAAACGGCGTATCCTCCTTGCAGAAGATAACAGGGTCAACCAAATCTACATTCAGCATTTCCTGAAAAAGAACAATATGGAACCAATCATCGCGGATAACGGCAGGATGGCTTTGGATTATTTCCGCAAAGAACAATTTGATCTCATTCTCATGGATATTCAAATGCCCGTCATGTCCGGCATTGATGCAACCATGGCTATCCGCCGGTTCGAGGCGGAGTTAAACCGGTGTCCGGTTCCCATCTTCGGCATTTCGGCCTCGGTAAACTCCATCGATCGTGAACTCTATCTCAAAAGCGGAATTACCGCGGTCTATGCAAAACCCCTGGATCTCAAAAAACTTATCGCCGATATATCCGAACTGAACTGATATTCATTGCTGTGGACGGGGTGTCTACACTTAGGTGGATGTTTTTACCATAAAAAATGATTATTTTTATCATTCGACGTATATTACCAGTGTAATAAGATTTCGGTTTTTGCTTTTTCTGTTATACCCCTCCCACCAAACATGAAAGCAGGACCGGAATCTTTTTTTATGGGCATTTTCGCTGTAGCGGGAATGCTCTTTTTTCGCCAGATCATCATACTTTTCTCCCTGTCCTCCTGTTCTGCTCATAGCGAAAACACCGCGAAGATTATCCCCGTTTCTGTGCAGAACGTATAAGGTTCATGTTAGAAGTCTCTTCCATAACGTATTTTGAGCAACTGCATAAGATGACAATGAATATATTTAAGAAACACGAAGGATATGCCCATGGCTGAACAGGAAAAAAAACAGGAAGATAACCGCATTTACGGAGTACATCCCGTGAAGGAACTTCTGCGCTCCAACGCGGAATCCATCGACAAGATCTATTTTTCGGACCGCGAAAAACGGGGGGCTCTCTTTGAGTTAATGAAAGAGGTAAAACGCAAAAAGATTAACTATGCCAATATTCCTGCTGCAAAACTGGACCGTATGGTTCTGCGCGGTACCAATCATCAGGGAGTGGTCGCCTTCAAAACGGTTCGTCCCTTTGATGATGAAAGTATTATTGATGAAATCCTCTCGCAGGAAAAGGCACCGCTCTTTCTGATTCCCGCCGCCATCGAGGACACGGGAAATTTCGGCGCCCTGATTCGTTCGGCAGCAGCCTTTGGTGTCTCGGCACTGCTCATGGAGCGCAAGGGCAGCGTTTCCCTCAACGGAACTGTGGCCAAAACATCCGCCGGCATGATCGACCACATGCGCATCACCAAGCCCCGCAATCTGCAGGCCCGGGTGGAACAGCTCAAAGACGCGGGGGTCCGCATTATCGGTGCTGACGGCCGGGGTGATGCCCTTTTGTCTCAGACCGACATGACCGGTCCGCTCTGTATTATCACGGGGGGAGAACATCGCGGTATTCCCCCCTATCTTGAAAAACTGTGTACGGAGATCTGCGCTATTCCCATGCAGAGCAGTGTGGAATCCCTCAATGTCTCCGTTGCTGCGGCTCTCTTTCTCTATGAAACCCAGCGCGCACGTACCTGATCCGCGGGTCCATCCCCTTCGGCTCCGTTCAACGGGGCTCTTGGTGTGGTACGGATTTTCCCTGCTCCTGTTCACTGCGGTGGCGGTAACAGGAGCCAATGAGGAGCTCTTTCTGCTGATCAATCATCGCCTCGCCTTTGCAGGAGAGCAGTTCTGGGTGGATGTAACCAACCTGGGGGACGGATTTATCTGTTCATTCTTTCTCTTTATTTTTATTCGAAAGCGCCCCCGTCTTGTGGGGCATTTTCTTCTTGCGGGCATTATCTGCGGCATACAGGTTGCCCTGATAAAAGAACTCATGGGCGTGTCCCGCCCTCCGGCGGTGCTTAATCCCCAGGAGTTTCATATCTTCGGACCGGCCCTGGTATCCCGCTCCTTTCCCTCGGGGCATACGGCAACAATCACCACTATCTGCGCCATTGCCGTGGCGGGAATTGCCAAAGCATGGATCAAGACGGTTTTTATTTGCCTTGCCCTGCTTGTGGGAATCAGCCGCATAGCCGTGGGGGTTCACTGGCCTCTGGATGTTCTTGCCGGGTTTATGGTGGCAACCCTGACGGTGACCCTGACAAAACCCTATGTGAGTCGCGTAAAGCTTCTCTACCGGCGCGAGACTGTCCATTTCTACGGGCTTTTTGCCGCGGCCATTGCTCTGTTGGTACTCTCTTCCTACACCAGCCGCTATGCCGATGCCCGCCTCTCCCAGAGCATTTTAACAGGGCTGCTTTTTGCGGTGACCCTCTTTCAGTACATTCAACATATCCGGAGATCCCGATGATAATCCCCGCGCAGTTTCACCGTCTCCTGAAGTTCGGCATCACCGGTGCCAGCGGAATTGCGGTCAATCAATCCATTCTGATGATCCTTTACACCATCGGAGTGCCCTATCGGACTGCAAGTCTCTGTGCCATCGAAACAGCCATCATCAGTAACTTCCTCATCAATGCAAACTGGACCTGGGCCGACCGGCGGGCGGACTCCCTGCGCGGCTGGATGCGTACGTTTCTCAGGTTCAATCTCACCTCCGGTGCAACGGCGCTCATCTTTAACTGGGGAATGCTGATTCTTCTGCACGAAGAGCTGGCAGTTCCGGTTTTCTCTGCCAATCTTGCAGGCATTGCCACGGCTTTTTCTGCAAATTTCCTTATCAGTCATCTCTGGGTCTTCCGCCATGGAAACTCCTGAGCATACTTCCCCGATTCGGGATCGGGCCTTTCTTCTGATTCTGGGCATCTCCCTGGTGGTGCGTCTGCTTTGGGCTGCGGTGATTCCCGCCTCCAACGATGAAGCGTACTACTGTCTCTACACTGCCAATCCGGCCCTGAGCTATTTTGATCATCCCTCCATGGTTGCCCTTACGGGGGCGCTTTTTTCCGTCTTCACCGAAGGTACGCCGCTCTATGCCATGCGCCTGGGCAGTATTCTGCTTTTTACGGTAACCTTGGGAGTTCTTTTCACCCTGACCACGCGTCTTTTCTCCCGTCGTGCAGCGTTGTGGACTGCGGGAATTGCCGCGGCAACACCGCTTTTCGCTGTCGGTGCGGGCACCCTCATTCTCCCGGATGCTCCCCTGGCGTTTTTCTGGAGCCTGAGTCTGCTTATGCTCCATCGGATTTTTGTGGATCAGAGACCGGCAGGGGCCCTGGCAGTCGAAATGGTAGCTGCGGGTGATCGGCTCAAGCATCAT
>JBNJDQ010000097.1:0-9262 GCA_051745065.1 Fibrobacterota bacterium | reverse complement strand
AACATCTGAAGACGAAACATCTGAAGACGAAACATCTGAAGACGAAACATCTGAAGACGAAACATCTGAAGACGAAACATCTGAAGACGAAACATCTGAGGCTGAAACACCAGTAACGCAATTTCCATTATCAGAAGGTGCAATAAGAGACGATATTTATATTGCAAGTAATGATCAGATTGAAGAAGTAATAAGTCTCTTTAAAACATACAGCTGGGGACCACAGTCATCTGCTATCACTTGGATCAATCAGAACTTAAATAGTACGGAATTTCAAAACTACACCATTGATGATTTATTCGTCATTGGGAGGAACATATTACAAACAGCTGTTGGAAATTCTTGGTCTGCTTTAGAATTTATAAATGACAGACATTTTAATTCCTTTCCAGAAGATGTTTCTAAAATGATACTTGCAGGAATGGTCTTTGAAATCTACTTTAATCGCCGAGGCGAGCTTCGCGATACACCCAAAGTCACTCCCAATATTTATAAAACTATAAATAGAGAAATAAACAAATCTAAATATGAAAAAGTAAAACAGTTTATCCAACAGAAATTTGAAGAAACAAATCCTAATATTATTCACAAAATATTTGAAGCAAATAAGCTTGTTAGAATTACAGGAGAGTTTAATGATGAAGACGAGCTAATTTCGCTTTTAGCTGATAACACTGTTTTTACAGAGATATCCGATATTTGGAGCCTTGACAATGTTTATACAGGCACAAGTAACTGTTCGAAAGACTCAATTCTTAATAGTATTTCTCGCCATTATAATATCCCTAAAGAATTTATGACAACTGAACTTGATGATATAAAGATAAACTCGGAATTAACATTCAAACCAATGAATGAGAGTGTCCCGCCTCAGATGGAAAGCTAATAATGAAAACCCTCCCTTAATTGGTTTGAATTATATTAACCAATAAAGAAGGAGGCCAGGCATGGCACAGAAAAAACGCAGACGATTTTCCGAAGAACAAAAAGTAACAGCAGTTCGACGTCACCTTTTAGATAAATGATCAGCGACAGTTAGAAATGAGCTTCAACGACAGTTAAAAATGAGGTTTTTACTCACCCTGATTTAGCGTGCCGGTATACCCCTGTTCAAGGAGAATTTATTGGTAAGCGGTCGGTCAAATGAGGGGGGATTACCCTGTCAAATAAATGGGATTGAACAGCTGCATCTGCAGCGACTTGTCTCACCCGACCGCCCTACTCTCTCTGTTACCGCCAGCACTGCCACCGCTGCATCGTGCATGCTCCCGTAGACCGTGGAGAGCACCGCTAAAGGCTTGGGCATACTCCCGTAGAGCGTGGAGAGCACCGCGAATACACTCAGAGGTCTTACTCACCGCCTGACTGCTGAGCACGCCGCCATCACAGTTTTTTGGAAAAGAGAATCTTTGTCTGCTCCATACCCACAATGGCATAGCCCTCTTTGATCAGCAGGCGCAGCATACGGGGAAAGCGGTTCATGGATTTTACGGTGATGCGCTCTGCCCCGTCCTCTGCGGCAAAGGTTTCCAGGCGCCTTATCAGAGCTGAAGCTGCCCCACGGCCGCGAAAATCCGGGTGGACAGCAGTGATATGATTGTACCAGACGCGCTGTTTTTCACGATAGGCAAAAAGCAGTGCCGCAATGTGATCCTTCTCATCATGAACGGAAAAAATGCGACCGTCAAGATGGGTCCCGCGGTAGATGATGTCCTGCCGGGAGTCGCAGGAGCCCCTGAACTCCGGAATACTCTCCTGAAAATCAGCAACTCTGCCAAACTCCCCTGCAGAAATCTGTATGTCCATCAGTTCAGAATATCAGAAGGGAAGATCGTCGTCAACGGGCATATCCGAGGGCTGTGAGGGCATACTGTCCGCCGAAGAACCGCCGTAGGACTGACCGCCGTAATCCGGCCCCTGGTCATAGCTGCTCTGAGGCGCAGCAGGCTGACCGCCGCCGTAATTTCCCTGCCCCTGCTGGGGAGCATAGCCCTGATTCTGCTGCTGACCGCCGTAGTTTCCACCGCCGCCAGCGGGTTTGCTGTCAAGAAAGTTGAATTCGCGCACGTTAATTTCCGTGCGGTATTTGCGCACGCCATCGGATTCCCAGGAACGGGTCTGCAGAGCGCCCTCAATGTAAACCTTACTCCCCTTACGCAGATACTGGCACATTACTTCCGCCGATCTGTTCCAGGCAACAATATTATGCCACTCTGTATTTTCACGAAACTGCCCCTCACGGTCTTTGAAACGCCGGGTGGTGGCAATGGAGAAATTTGTAACGGCTGCACCGCCGGGAGTTCGTCGCAGCTCCGGATCCGCACCGAGATTACCAATGAGTATTACCTTGTTTACCGAGCCGCCGGCCATAGGACCTCCTCTAATGATTAATTGATCTGCAACAGCAGAGATGTGTTTATATTCTTCTCACAATATATTATTTTTCATTCTATTCTGAACAGGATTTTTTAATATGCCGAAATATACCCCTGCAAAAGAAAATAACGCCCCCCTCAGTGTCCTGACCGCATACGATGCGCCGGGAGCCCGCTATGCCGCAGCTGCGGATATCGACATTATCCTGGTCGGCGACAGTCTGGGCCCCAACACCCTGGGCTATGACACCGTTCGTGACGTAACCATTGATGATATGATGCACCATACCGCCGCTGTCCGCCGGGGAGCACCGGATACCTATATTCTGGCGGATATCCCTTTCGGATCCACCCTGGATCCCGAATTCTGCCTGACTGATGCACAGCGTCTCCTTCGGTCCGGCGCCGACGCGGTTAAGCTGGAAATAGAAGAAAACCGCCTGGACCATCTTCACCTTCTTTCCGCAAAAAAGATACCCCTCTGCGCGCATATCGGCTACACCCCGCAAACCCCCTGGCTGGATACAGCGGTTCAGGGCAAGGACTTTCACCGCGCCGAGGAATTGCTCCAACTGGCCCGGCGCATCCGCAAAAGCAGGGCGCAGATGCTGGTGATGGAACTCATGCCCCGCAGTCTTGCCGCCTATATCACACAACATCTGCCAATTCCCACCATCGGCATCGGCTCCGGCCCGGACTGCGATGGTGAGGTGCAGGTCTGCTACGATATTCTCGGCATGTCCGAAAAAGTATTCCGCCACTCCCGTATCTTCGCCCCCGCCGGTGACGCTGTACGCAGTGCCTATGGGGGATACGCCGCAGCTGTGCGTGCCGGAGAGTTCCCCACAGCATCCAACTGTTCCGATATCAGTCCGGATCTTTTTAACCGTGTAACCGGAGAATGTCCCCTGTGAAATACTCAAATGAACTGACCCTTCTGCGCAGTATTGCCGAAGAGGTCGGTGCCTACCAGCTTGAAAAACAAAAACACATCGGTGATATCACCCGTAAGGATGACCGCTCTCCCGTAACGGAAGTGGATCGCAACAGCGAGGATATTATTACCACGACCATTCTGGAACACTACCCTGCCGACGGAATCTATGGCGAAGAGCGTGGCGAACGAAAGGGCACCAGCGGCCGTCGCTGGATTATCGACCCCATCGACGGAACCCGGCCCTACATTAAAGGTATTCCCACCTTCAGCATACTTATCGGTCTGGAGGATCAGGACGAAATCGTGGCAGGGGTGGTTTTTCTGCCGGCTCTGCAGGAATGCTATTATGCCGCCAAAGGAGCGGGAGCGTTCTGTAATTCCACACCGATTAATGTCTCCGATACCTCCCGCGCCGATGAGGCCATGGGCGCCTTTCTTGGTCTGACAGAACGAATTGACGCCGCCGATGGTGCCGCCCTTCTGAAACTGATGCAGGGTATCGACTACCCCTACGGATTCATGGACGCCTACTCCTACATGGCCGTGGCGGCGGGACGTCTGGACTGTGCCGGTGCGCTGATCGACTTCCCCTGGGACCGGGCCCCGGCCGCAATTATCATTAAAGAAGCCGGGGGAAGAGTCTCCGATCTGCAGGGACGTGACACCATTTACGGTGGCGGATTCCTTGTTTCAAACGGCAAAATTCATACAGAACTATGCAGTTATTTTAAATAAACTATAAACGACGAAGGAGCTCATAATGGGTGAGAAGATTTCAATTTCCGAGGGAATTCTGCAGGTACCGGATTCTCCGATTATCCCGTTTATCATCGGTGACGGTGTGGGACCGGATATCTGGAATGCCGCGGAAAAAGTAATCGATGCGGCCGTGGAAAAAGCCTACAGCGGGGCAAAAAAGATTGAGTGGAAGGAAATCCTTGCGGGGCAGAAGTCCTATGACAGCACGGGCGAATGGCTTCCCCAGGAGACTATCGATGCAATCCGCGAGCATCATGTGGCTATTAAGGGCCCTCTGACAACCCCCGTGGGCGGTGGTATTCGCTCACTCAATGTGGCCCTGCGTCAGAAACTGGATCTCTACACCTGTCTTCGTCCGGTAAAATACTACACGGGAGTTCCCTCGCCGGTGAAACGCCCTGAGGATATCGACATGGTGGTGTTCCGTGAAAACACCGAGGATATCTACGCCGGGATTGAGTTCAAGCACGGTGAAGAGGACACGGAAACCTTCAAGAACCTTCTGAAGGAGCATTTCCCCGAACGCTATGCCAATATTCGATTTCCCGACTCCTGCGGGCTCGGCGTGAAACCCGTCTCTGCGGAAGGGACAAAGCGCATTGTCCGTGCTGCCATTGAGTATGCCATCAACAATAACCGCGACTCCGTAACCCTTGTACATAAGGGGAACATCATGAAGTTCACGGAAGGCGCCTTCCGTGACTGGGGGTATGAAGTTGCCAAAGAAGAGTTCAACAGTGTTGACCTCGACGGCGGCCCCTGGCAGAAGATCACCGTGGACGGCCGTGAGATTATTATTAAGGACTGCATTGCCGATGCCTTTCTGCAGCAGATTCTGACACGGCCCAAAGATTACGATGTAATCGCCACGCTGAACCTCAACGGTGACTACGCCTCCGATGCCATGGCGGCACAGGTCGGCGGAATCGGCATTGCTCCCGGTGCAAACATCAACTACGATACGGGGCTCGGTCTCTTTGAAGCCACCCATGGAACAGCACCCAAATACACTGATCAGGACAAGGTGAACCCCTCATCGGTGATTCTCTCTTCGGAGATTATGCTGCGGTACATGGGCTGGGATGAAGCGGCGGATCTCATCAACAAAGGTGTTGAAGGGGCGATCGCCTCCAAGCGTGTCACCTACGATTTCGAACGCCTCATGGAGGGAGCAACCCTGCTCTCCTGTTCCGGTTTTGGCGACGAGATTATCAAAAATATGTAACCCTGCCAGAGGAGCTTCGGCTCCTCTCTTTTTACTCTGATGACAGAAGGTACTCCCGGTCTGCGGGAGTACTGCGCATCCTTCGGACCGCATCAACTATTTTTGCCTGAATTCCATGCCCGAAAGGACCCCTTCCATGCTCTATTTTGATACGGCCGCAACCACCCGTCCCCGAAAAGAGGTTCTGGAAACCTACACCGCGGTGAACCGCTCCTTCTGGGCGAACCCGCACTCCCTGCACCATCAGGGAGAACGGGCGGAGCAGCTTCTTGAACAGGCCCGTATGCAGGTAACGGAGCTTGTCGGCGGAACCGATACCCACCGGACCGTTTTTACCTCCGGCGCCACGGAGAGCAGTAATACCGTCATTAAGGGCGTTGCATCGCGCTTTGACCGGCGGGGGCGGCATATGATCTCATCAAACAGTGAACATCCCGCCACGGAGGAATGCCTTCGTGTGCTGGAGACCCGGGGCTGGGAAATCACCCGGCTTCCCGTGGATGACGCGGGCAGAATTTCGGCCGCTCAGGTGGCGGCGGCCCTGCGGCCGGACACGGTTCTTGTTACCCTGATCTGGGTGAATAATGAGTCCGGTGCAATTACCCCCATTCATGAGATCAGCTCTGTTGTGCAAAGGCATCAGGCCTTCTTTCATGTTGATGCCGTGCAGGGGATCGGGAAATTCCCTTTCAGCCTGCAGGAATACCCCGTGGATTTCCTCTCCCTCTCGGCACATAAATTCGGCGGGCTCAAGGGCAGCGGCGCCCTGATTCTTCCCGAGCGAACGCCCCTGACACCCCTGATTCATGGCGGCGGACAGGAGGACGGTTTCCGTTCAGGAACCGCAGACACGCCCCGCGCGGCGGCTCTTGCAAAGGCCCTGCGTCTGGCCTGCACCGAGGCCGAGGCCAGCCTGAGCCGTGCCCGCACATGGTCGCAACTGCTGCGGCAAGGGCTTGATCCCCACCCGCAGATCACGATAAACTCCGACGCCCATGGATCCCCCTATATTCTCAACTGCAGTGTCACCGGAGTCAAACCGGAGACGCTCCTCCACGGCCTTGCCCGGCAGGATATCTGCATCTCCACGGTTTCAGCATGCTCCTCCGGCAGCACTCCCCGCTCAGAGATAATCTATGCCATGACCGGTGATGACCGGCGCGCCCGTCAGGCCCTGCGCATCTCTCCGGGGCCTGCAGCAACTGAGCAGGAAATTCGCTCCTTTCTGGATATCTTTTCCACAACCCTTAAAACCCTGAAAACCTGAGGATGAATATATGAAATATGATGGTCTGATACTCCGTTTCGGCGAGCTCTTTTTAAAAGGCAAAAACCGCCACCGCTTTATCAATCAGCTTTGCAGAACGGTCAAAAAGAAACTGCGCACCTGTACCGAAGCCGCAGTGATCAAAGAGAAAGACCATCTGCGGGTTGACCTGAATGGCACCGATCCGGAAGCAGTGATTGACCGGCTGCAGGAGGTCTTCGGGCTGCAGACCTTTCTTCTCTTTACGCGATGCGATACCGATATGGCCGCCATCAAAGAGACTACCCTGGCTGCGGTAAACGCCCTGCCCCGGGATGGGCGTACGATTAAGGTGCGGGCAAAACGCAGCTGGAAGAAATTCCCCCTCACCTCTCCGGAGATTGCCCATGCCGTGGGGCTCTACGTGGCAGAGCGCTCCGATGTTCCCGTGGATCTGGAAACCCCCATGCAGGAAGTGCGTGTGGTTGTACGCAGTGAAGGCAGCTATGTTGTCACACGCCGAATTCCCGGCCGGGGCGGTCTGCCCGTGGGCATCAGCGGATCAACCATGCTCATGCTCTCCGGGGGGATCGACTCTCCCGTCGCGGCCTACTACATGATGAAGCGGGGCCTTGCCGTGGAGAGTATCCATTTTGAATCTCCTCCCTATACATCACCCCGGGCGCGGCAAAAGGTCTTTGATCTGGCCGCTCAGACTGCGAGATTCATGCCGGATGAGCGCATGCTTCTGCATCTGATCTCCTTTACCACACTGCAGAAAGCGATCTTTGCGGCCGTCCCCGAAAGCTACGCCATGACGATTATGCGCCGCATGATGTATCGAATTACGGCGGGCCTTGCAAAGAACCGGGATGCCCCCCTGATCTCCAACGGTGAGAGCCTGGGCCAGGTTGCTTCACAGACGCCCCGCAGCATTCAGGTAATCGAAGAGGCGATCCACTACCCCGTGGTGCGCCCCCTTGCCTGTCGTGATAAAACAGAAATCATGGACCGTGCCCGCAAGATCGATACCTACGAGATTGCCATTCGCCCCTACGAGGACTGCTGCACGGTGTTTCTGCCCACGGCCCCCGCCACGGCACCGACCCTGAAAAAATGCCGTGATTACGAGAGCCGCTTTGACTGGCAGCCCCTGGTACAGGAGTGCATTGACGGGGCCGGGGTTCTGACAATTGAGGCGGGAAAACCGCCCCTCGTGGATGATGATACGCGCGATGAGATCTGCGCCCTGCTGTAACAGACCCGGTGGCCTCATGCCGCCCGATGAAAGGATGAATTATGACCTATCTTTCTCTTGCAATACTTCTTCTGGCCGGGGAATGGCTCCTCTCGGCCCTTGCTGACCTGCTCAACCTCACGGCCCTCAGGAAAGCCCCGCCCGTGGAGTGCCGCAGTATCTACGACGACTCTGAATATCGCCGGTCCCAGCAGTATCTGCGGGCACGGACCAAACTCTCTCTGACGGTCTCGGGTATCAGCCGCGGTCTTCTCATCGCCTGTATTGCTGCAGGAGGCTTCGGCTTTGTCCACAGCCGGCTTGCATCATTTTCCCTGATGCACCAGACGGTGCTCTTTTCCGCGGGAATGATCCTTCTGATGCAGGTACTCTCCCTGCCGGCCTCCCTCGTTTCAACCTTCGTCGTCGAGGAGCGCTTCGGGTTCAACCGCACCACTATGAAGACCTTTCTGACCGATCGCGTACGGGAGCTTTTCATCTCTCTGCTCCTGGTAGTCCCTCTCTACACGGGGCTGGTGCTCATCCTCCAGGGTCTGGGAGAGTGGGCATGGCTTGCTGCCTGGGCAGGGCTCACCCTTGTGCAGATCCTCTTGATGTGGCTGGCTCCGGCAGTGATTCTCCCCCTCTTCAACCGCTTTACTCCCCTGCCGGAAGGCCCCCTTCGTGAACGGCTTACGGCGTATGCGGAAAAGGTCGGTTTGGCAATCAGGGGAATATGGATCATGGACGGCTCCCGGCGCAGCAGCAAGGCAAACGCCTTCTTCACGGGCTTCGGCCGCACCCGCAGGATCGCTCTCTTTGACACCCTTGTTGACCGCCACAGCCCGGAGGAGGTGGAAGCCATACTTGCCCATGAGACCGGGCATTTCAAGAAAGGTCATATCCGACAGATGCTGCTGATGCAGACAGCTCTTTCGGGAATACTGTTCTTTCTTATGGGACAGCTCATGACGCAACCGGCTCTCTATCGTGATTTCGGCGCCGAGCCCTCCGCTCTCTACCTGCTGCCGGTGCTCTTCTCCTTCTTTATTATTCCTCTGAGTCTGATCTTTGGCATGGGCCAGCAGGCACTCTCCCGCAAAAACGAATTTGAAGCAGATGCCTTTGCCTGTGAAACAAGCTCTGCCGAAGCTCTGATCAGGGCCCTGAAACGGCTGTCGGCACACTCCCTGACGAACCTGACCCCACACCCTCTGAAGGTGCTCCTGGAGTACTCCCATCCGCCCCTGGCCGCACGGATCCGGGCCCTGCGGCGCTCCTGATGCAGATCAAACATGCCGATCTTTCCCGCAGTAATGAAGGGTTCAGGATAGATCTCTGGCTCGGCAAAGAAAAATTCCGGAGCCCACAGTTCAATATCCCTGATACCGAAGGCCATGAATAGTGCGTATCATATCACTCACTGTAATGACGGGGGCTGATAATTCAGTCATCTGTCCCGTGGACGTACGATTTGTCATCT
>JBNJDQ010000096.1:0-9349 GCA_051745065.1 Fibrobacterota bacterium | reverse complement strand
CCTGTTTTTGACCGATGTGTTGCAAGTATGCCGGTCAACACCATTCCAACAGGGGAATTAATCCGCCCGGAAAATCCGTTGTACGAACCATGTGAATCATGCATGGGAACGATGCCGAGACATACCCGTGGCCACGGGACTGTTCTTTACCGAATGGATTCATACCCTCCCGATACACCGTGTCCGGACAAAACAATCTGCCACAGCTGGTTTTTGCGTGCCCGGAATGACGCGGCGCAGGAAAGAAGATAATATTCCCACATTCGGTAAAACTGTTCTGAGTAATTATCCTGTAAATCCGGCCAGGCGGATACAAAATTTTCATACCAGGCCCGAAGGGTTCTGTCGTAGTCCGTTCCGAAATTATGAATATCCTCAATGAGAAAATAATCCTCCGAAGCCGCGGATATTTGTGCAAGGGAGGGGAGCATACCGTTGGGGAAGATGTGTTTATGTATCCACGGGTCCACGGTATGGGACGAGCGCCCCTGTCCGATTGTATGCAACAGAAAAAGCCCGTCTTTTTTGAGTGACCGCCGGGCCACATCAAAGAAGGTTTTGTAGTTCTTAACCCCCACATGCTCAAACATTCCCACGCTGACAATGCGATCAAAGCGTTCATTGAGATTGCGGTAATCCATCAGACGAAACTCCACGGGAAGGCCGCGGCAGAGCTCCTTACCCCGGGCAACCTGTTCCTTTGATACGGTTACGCCGACTACTTCCACACCGTACTTCCGGGCAGCATACTGACCGAAGGATCCCCATCCGCAGCCGATATCCAGGACCCGCATGCCCGGTTTCAGAAAGAGCTTTCTGCAAATGAGATCCAGTTTGTTTTCCTGGGCCTGCTCCAGGGTATCAGCGTTTTTCCAGTATGCACAGCTGTAATTCATGCGGCTGTCCAGCATATTCTCAAAAAGTGCATTGCCAAGGTCATAATGTTTCTGCCCAATGATAAACGAGCGTCGGGCGGACTGGAGATTAAAAAACAGAGAATGCAGCATTCGAAGATGTTTTGACATGTCCCGACGGTGTGTGCCTGCACGAAGAATACGATATATGAGGCTGTCAATCTCCGCACAGTCCCACCATCCATCCATGTAGGATTCACCCAGACCGAGACTGCCGTCAAGAAACACACGTTTGTAGAATTCCCTGCGGTGTACCTGAATATCAAAAGGGCGGGGACCGTTTATTTGGATACCCGCTTCCCCAAGACGCGTGCAAACCATTTTTTCATAGTTAATTACCATGGCATCTCCTTAATTTTGAGTTTTCCTGTTTCGGGTGTTGTGATTTTTCGTCGAAAAGTACGATGCTGCCTCTCATTATATAATATACCATACCTGTACGAACAATTCAAAATATCTCCCTTTTGAGAAAAGACATTTTGCGCCGCAGGCTGCGAGTGGCGTTCTTCTGTAAGTCAAAGAGGTGTTCTTCCCGTCAGGGCAGATCCTGCTGCGCAGGAGAATCAGCGTCTGCAAAAATGCTGTTTTTTTGTCTGCAGTGTACTGAATCAGGGGAAGTGAAAGTGTAACGAAGAAAAAGTATCACTCATCTAACATTCTGTTTCATTTCTCCTGTCTTTTATGTATATTGTTAGTCCGGTAAAACAAAATTGGAGGTGGAATGAAACTCAAGGATCTATCCCCCGGAGACTGTGGTGTAATCCGGGGATATGAAAATGCTGACAAGAAGTATCTGAGCAAGCTTATGTCTATGGGAGTGACGCGGGGGACTTCTTTTCGGGTTATTAAACGGGCTCCTCTGGGCGATCCGGTGCAGATTGAAATTCGCGGCTTTCGTCTTTCCCTGAGAAAAAATGAGGCTGATATTCTTATGATAGGAGCGTCTAATGAGTAGTGAAAAGACTGTGGGTATTCTGGGTAATCCCAATTGCGGGAAAACAACCTTTTTTAATACGGTATCCGGCGGTAAGCAGAAGACCGGGAATTGGCCCGGTGTCACTGTTGAACTCGTTGAGAGCGCCCTTACTATTGACGGGCAGAAAGTACGTCTGGTGGATTTGCCCGGAACGTACTCCCTTTCGGCGTATTCCGAGGATGAAAAGGCCGCGCGGGACTTTATACTCTCAGGCGACGCGGATCTCTATGTTAATATTCTCGATGCATCCAATCTGGAGAGAAACCTGTACCTGACAACGCATCTGATCGAGATGAACGTCCCCATGGTACTGGTCCTTAATATGAAGGACATTGCCGCTGCCAGGGATATTCATGTTCATCGCAAAAAGCTCAGTTCCCTTTTGGGAATTCCCGTGGAGTACATTTCTGCAGTTAAAAACAGTTCTGCAGAACGGTCCCGTGCTCTTATTGCACAGGGACTGAAGGATCAGCCCCGTCCTTCAGCAGAGATTTACTATGAGAACGAAGTGGAAGAGGCAATAGAAACGTTGAAGCCTCTGCTGGAAAAGCAGGAGCCCTGTTCCGGAATGAGTCTCCGATGGCAGGGGATTAAGCTTCTTGAGAATGATGAAGAGATCATCGATGCACTTTCGGAGGATCTTCGCCGGACCGTACAGCGTATGCAGTCCGCCGTGGAGAGTGCCGTGGGAGATGAGACGGATATTCTTATTGCCGATGGACGTTACGGGTTCATTCACAGTATTATGAAGGCATCGGTGCAGCGTGGAGCGCCGCGCAAGACGGCAACGGACCTTATTGACCGCTTTGTACTCAATAGATTTCTGGGGCTGCCCATATTTTTTGCCATGATGTATCTGCTTTTCTGGGCCACCATTAATCTCGGCGGGGCCTTTATCGACTTCTTTGATATTGCTGCAGGAACGATTTTTATTGACGGTACTGCCCAAATCCTCACCAGCGTAAATGCTCCGGACTGGATAATAGCATTTCTTGCAACAGGCGTGGGCGGCGGCATACAGACTGTTGCTACTTTTGTACCGATCATTTTTGTACTCTTTTTTATGATGTCCCTTTTTGAGGATTCCGGCTACATGGCCCGGGGAGCCTTTATGATGGACCGCCTCATGCGCTTTATCGGTCTTCCCGGAAAGGCATTTATCCCACTTCTTGTCGGTTTTGGGTGCACGGTTCCGGCGATTATGTCCACGCGAACCCTCGACAGCCGACGGGACCGGATTCTTACCATCTTTATGGCCCCCTTCATGTCCTGCGGGGCACGGTTGCCGGTGTATGCCCTCTTTGCGGCGGCCTTTTTCCAGAAGAACGGGCAAAATGTGGTATTTGCAATCTATTTGATTGGCATGGTGGTGGCTGTTTTAACGGGGCTTCTTCTGCGAAATACGCTTTTTCGTAACACTTCGGCGCCCTTTGTTATGGAGCTTCCGCCCTATCATACACCACGATTGAAGCATGTCGCTATTCACACCTGGGATAAATTGGGGGATTTTGTGGTGCGCGCCGGGAAGGTGCTTATTATAATCGTTGCAATTCTCGGTGTTCTTAATTCCCTCGGGACAGATGGGACCTTCGGTAACGAAGACAGCGACAAATCTGTACTGACCGTTGCGGGCAAAGCGGTTACGCCGATATTTACCCCGTTCGGTGTGACGCAAGAAAATTGGCCTGCATCAGTGGGGCTCTTTACAGGGCTTTTTGCCAAGGAGGTGATTGTGGGAACGGTTAATACCCTCTATGCCGGTGAGATTGAAGCCTCTGAAAATGAGGACGTTACATACTCGCTGATTGGTGGTCTGAAGGAGGCCGTTGCAACGATTCCTGCAAATCTTCGGGAGGTATTTACGCCCCAAACCCTGCAGGACCCGCTTGGAATGGACGTGGGAAATGTTGAAGATCGTGCCGCTGCATCCGAGGAGCTTGAGGTGGAGCCGCAGGTCTTCAGTATTATGCGTGAACGTTTTGGTACGTGGCAGGCCGCTTTTGCCTATCTTCTGTTTGTACTGATGTATGTCCCCTGCTTAGTGGCGGTTGCAGCTATGAAACGGGAGATCGGATGGGCGTATACGCTCTTTCAGATAACCTATGCCACAGCTCTTGCCTGGATTTCGGCGACCCTCTTTTATCAGATAACTGTGGGCCATTCTGTCGGCTATATTTCGGCGGCCGTGGCAGGCCTTGTCCTGATAATTGCCGCGATACGTGGGTATGCCGGGTATGCAGAAAAAAATGGACCTGCAGTATAATTCCACTCATTTGGAGGAATAATGAATGTACGAAATATACGACGTGTTCTGCGGCAAAAGAACTCCCTTTCTCTCAGAGAACTTGCCTTTCTTGCAGACGTTTCTGCTGATGATCTTCTTCCCGTAATGCGGGAGTGGGTCAGTGCAGGCCGGGTGGAGGAAATTGAAGAGATTCCGGTGTGCGGGGGCAGCTGCTCCTGTTCGGGACGCGCGCAACAGTTTTGTTCTGCCCCGGGCGACATTCTTCGATACCGATGGATACAGAATAATACAGAGATTCAGCGAAACCAGTAACTAAAATAAGGAGATTACTATGAAAAAGCTGACCATGAATGTTTTGACCCTTATCACCGCTCTTGTTTGGCAGGCAGCGGCCCTGGACACAACGGAACCATTTGATGTCGGTTTTACCAATATCGAATTCTACGGGGGATTCGGCGGAATCGGCGCAGAGAATGGTGCCCGCAGTATCACGGCGGAGCAGGTGATCGGTGTGGGGATTACGGATCGCCTCTCTGCATCCTTCGCCTACACCTATGAGTCCAATGAGTATTTTGCAAATGCTGCCGGCGGTGCCACCCTGGGCCTCTTTGCCACGCTGATTGATCAGGATGTTTTTGATCTCGATGTGGCTGCAGGGGTTGTTCCCGGTGATGGTATCTCCCTGGGCACAGAGCTCAATGCGGATTTCAGTACAATGGGGCTTCAACTCGGGATTGAAGAATCATTTTCCAACGGCGGGGCAGATACCGTTGCGGCAGCCACGGCCCTTGCACCGCTGGTGTACTGGTCGTTTTCAGATGCGGCGCAGATCCTTGCAGCATTTGATGTTTCCTTTATCCACAGCGGTCCGGAAGAGGGTACCGATGTCGGGGCTGTTGCCATCGGTTTTAATCGTGTTCTTTCCGATGCCGTCGAGTTGATCACCGAGGCTTCCTGGGATATTCCCGGTGATGATGAAGATGGTACGCTGGGGCTTTCCGTAGGCTTTGTTGCAACTGTGGAGTAAAAAGTTACTCCTCTGAAGAGGCTTGCTCCTCCGGACCGGTGTTCGGGGGAGCCTTCTTTTTCTGTACAATTAACCAGGCACTCCAGCCCATGACAGCGCCCAGGAGGAATCCTGTCAGCACATCGAAGGGATAGTGAACTCCCAGATAAACGCGGGAGTAGGCCACGGCTGCGGCGGAGATAAGAATGATTACTGCAGAAGCACCACCCGTGACACATGCCCAGAAGACTCCCTGACCGGCAATGTTTACGGCATGATTGGAGGGGAAGGAATAGCCGCCCTTGTTTTTATGGAAGAAGTTGCACTCCGGAAAGAAACGATGCTCTCCCTGCTCATTAAAATAGGCCGCGTTGGCCGGGCGTTTGCGCCCGAAGAGGGGCTTAAGTACGCGGTATGTAAGCAAGTCAGTTGCTGCAAAAAGCAGGAGGGCGGTCCCCACGGTGATCAGGGCCTTTTTACGAAATTTATGGCGGATCGCGTAGAGCCCCAAAAGGCTCAGCAGGGTGATAATAAGAATATCTGAGTTTGATATAATCGGCATAAGGAAATCGAAGAGAGGGTTGGCGAGATCGCGATTGAGAAAGCGAAAAAGGGCATGATCGAGGTCAACAGGGGTCATTTTTCCTCCAGCATTGTATGAACCAGTTCCCCCCGGAATTTTCCCAGACGGGCTCCCAGGGATGCTTTTACAGGTATTCGTGCACTGTCTGCCGTGAACCAGACGAAAACCGAATCCTTGCGGTTGAGTCCGCGTCCATCCCCCACAAGGAGGGGCTCTGTTTTAAAGCACTCAAAAGTGCCCTGCACGGTTCTGACTTCTTCACGGCCGTGAATGATTGTGCGGATTATGTGATTCTTTTCATGCACCCAGGCGGGGAGTTCTATTGTGTCACCCACGGCCATGGGGCTGCGGCGCAGAGCGTGCACAAGAGAAAGGTAATTATGGGCTCCCTGTGCGAGAGAGTCCCGGATAAGTGAGTCGCGGCGGGAGAATTTGAAGATTGAATCGCGCTGTGTATCAAAAAAGGTGAGCCGTCCCGCTGTGTACAGATCACCGCCGAAGCCGTCTTCGTAAATGCATTCCTGAAAAGAGGCCGGCTGAAAGGAATCGCGCTGACTGCGGGAGATGGCCATATCCCGAACTTCCACAAAGGTTTTGACAACTCCTGTGGTTACAGCTTTGCCTACGTTGTACAGAACACCGCTGTCAGCGTAGTTTTCGATGATAATATAGCCGACCGAGACCGGCCCCCAGCGTAATTTCCAGACAATTTTTTCGTAGGGGGACTGTTCTGCATGGTTGATTTGCGCCTGTGAAACTGTGCCGGCGGGAATACCGGCAATCCTGCGCAGGGAATCCCGGTCGTTCTGGCTGTAGCAGCTGCCTGAGACTTTCTGTTCCAGATGCCGCCAGGTGCTGTCGGCTTCTCCCGCAGCGGCCCAAAAGCAGAGGAAAGAAAAAAAGAGTGTTTTTACTCTGTCCCGAAATGTCTGCATAACATATACTTTCTGAAAGATATGACTTATTTTAAAATATATCGGAGAGGTACCTATGAGATATCTGTTTCTGTTGATTCTTTCGATTCTGTTCATGAGCGGCTGCAGCGACACTTCTTCGCCCCGGAAGGATGAACCACCGGTGTTGAACCGTGATCAGCTTGACTCTCTGGGGCGGGCATACACGCCGGAGATCGGCACTCACGGCGGAACTCTCAAGCTTCCTCTGGGCGCAAATCCGGATAATTTCTGTCCTTCTCTGACCAGCTCCGGCTATTCCATGGAAGTTCTTGGGTTCCTCTATGAAGGCCTTGTGACCACGGATCCCGTTACCCTGGAGAAGGTTCCTCATATTGCCCGCTCCTGGGATGTTTCCGATGACGGGCTGACCTGGATATTTAATCTTCGCCGGGATGTGCTCTTTTCAGATTCGGTCCCCCTGACTGCTCATGATGTGGTTTTTACTTTCAACGATGTTATCTATAACGATACTCTGAATTCCCCCCTGAATCTTAACTTTCGCGTCCGTGATAAGAAGTTTCGTGTCACTGCACCGGACAGCTTTACCGTGCGCTTTGATCTGCCCCATCCCTATGCGCCCTTTTTGACCATTGCCACCACGCCCATTCTGCCCAAACACGCCTATGCCGATGCAGCGGCGGCGGGAAATCTCAAGTCATATCTTTCCACAGCCGGTGACCCTGCCCGGGTGGTCGGTTCGGGGCCCTTCATGCTGGAAAAAGCGGAGCTGGGGCAGCGGATTCTTTTGAAGCGAAACCCCCATTACTGGCAGAAGGACAGCGCCGGCAACGCACTGCCGTATCTGGATGAGGTGCTTTTTAAGATTATCAAAGAACCCAACCAGCAGATGCTGAGCTTTCAGCGGGGTGAAATCGATCATATCAAGCTGTCGGGGAAACAGTATTCCATTGTAAAATCCGGAGAATCCGCCGGAACCTACCGGGTGTTTCGCACGGGGCCGCGGTGGTACAATCGCTTTATTAAGTTTAACCAGAACAATCAGGTTGATGAGAACGGACGCCCTTTTGTGCCGCAGTGGAAGCAGAAGCTCTTTCGCAATCGCGATTTCCGCCGCGCCGTGGCTCATTCCATCAATTACGATGATCTCATAAATATTATACACAACGGTCTTGCGCGAAAATCCACGGGGATTATCGGCACACGGCATCCCAAATGGTACAATCCCGAAGCGCCCACGTACGACTATGATCCGCAGAAAGCGGATTCTCTCTTTACCCATATCGGTCTGATTGACCGTGACGGAGACGGAGTGCGTGAGGACAGTGCGGGAAATCCCGTTCGTTTTGCTCTTTCCGTGACGGCGGGGGTAAAGATGCTTGAGGACATTACGGGGATGATCCGCAAGGATCTCAAGCATCGTAAGATTGCTGTGTTCCTGAATCCGGCTGAGTTTAATACGCTTATCGAGCGAACCTCCAGCACTTTTCAATGGGATGCGATATGTTACGCCCTGAGTGTCACCGAAGATCCCCATTTCGGCAAGAGTACTCATCTGCCCAACAGCCGCAGGTATGTCATAAATCCTCTTCGTCTGGACAGCACAGGAGATACAATCGGCAAAACCTATGAACCCTGGGAAAAGCGCATTATTGAGATCTTTGAAGAGGCCGTTACTGAGATGGATCATGAAAAACGGGCGGCCCTGTACAAAGAGTGGCAGGCCATTGAGCAGGGGCAGTGTAACTCAATTTATCTGCCCGTAAAGGAGCTGATCCTGGGTGTATCAACGCGCTTTGGAAATATCCATCTGACAGGAACCCTCAACCGCAGTGAAACGGTTTTACATAATCCCGAGGAGATCTACATTAAAGAGTAGGTGTTTGCTCTAATGGAAAAATGGGGGGCTGCGTCGCTGTGATGCAGCCCTATTGCGTGCCTTCGGGGGACAGAGTGCCCTCATGCCTGCGGGGCTGTGAGGGGTAATGAATATGCAGCTTAGGCCCTTGCCATGTCCCGCAGGACCGCATGGAGAATTCCCCCCTGCGCAAAATAATGCCGCTCCTGTTCCGTATCAATACGGGCGGTCAGCTCACAGGTGCTGGTGTGTCCCCGGGAATCTGTAATGGTCATGGTGACCTCCATGGCGGGAGCAATTTCAGCTGACTGCGGTGTCAGGGTGATCTCCTCGAGCCCCGTGAGGCCCAGTTCATTCCGCCCATCGCCCTTCTTAAATTGCAGGGGAAGTACCCCCATACCGATGAGGTTTGAACGGTGAATCCGCTCAAAACTTTCGGCAATAACCGCCCGAACCCCAAGAAGACGAGTGCCCTTGGCTGCCCAGTCACGGCTGGATCCCGTCCCGTATTCAGCACCGGCAATCACCACGAGGGGAGTACCTTCTTCGGCATAGGCCATGGCCGCATCGTAGATGGGCAGAATGCGTCCCGAAGGAATATGCCTGGTATAGCCGCCTTCCACATCGGAAAGCATCTCATTGCGAATACGGATATTGGCAAAGGTGCCCCGCATCATGACTTCATGGTTTCCCCGCCGGGAACCGTAGGAATTAAAATTATCAGCCGATACACCCCGTTCCTTGAGCCAGCGGCCTGCGGGGGAATTTTCTGCAATGGCACCGGCGGGAGAGATGTGATCCGTGGTCACCGTATCTCCCAGAAGGGCAAGGATGCGTCCCTTCCTGAGTGAAA
>JBNJDQ010000095.1:0-9368 GCA_051745065.1 Fibrobacterota bacterium | reverse complement strand
TGAACCCGTAACTGCGGATTTTAGGTTCATTACAATCAAGATACGTGATGCGTTTTCGCCGGATCTCTGCCTGTCAGTGACAAGCGTTGCTGTAATCATACTCCTGTAATAAAGTTTTGTATATGCATTATAAAAAAAGGTACTCCGTAGCAGGAGTTGTATACTGCTGAATAATTTGGATAACACGTTTAATAAACTAATTGCTTTTATTTGATAGTTATGCTCATTTATTCAAATTCGATTTAAATTTGTTGAAATATAGTAGACTCCTTTAAAAAGGTTGTTGGTTATTTAATATACAGTTTAACTTAAGAGAAGGAGTTTATGCAAATCAGTGATTTTTTAAGCGTTTTTTACAAAAGCTGGCTATATTCTATTACAAATATTATAATAAATGCAGGAAAAGTCTTTGGCTATGTCTATCGTAAAGTCAATGCAAGGGGATGTGATAAATAAAAAGAATATCTGCATTTCTCCTTTGTCGGACTGATTCTTATTATTTTCGGAGTTGATTCATGAAAGCATTGTACACCCATCATTACAGCGCCACAGAAACCTACACAGCATCAAAAGCGATACTCTCCACTCTGAGCGGAAGCCGGGGAGACAGTGATATTCTCACAGCAGCCCGTGAGAAACTTGCAGAACTGCATGAAGAGTTGCGCCAATCCATCGCTTTTCATGACCGTCCTTCTCTGCCGGCGGAGTCCCGTGAGCTGGACGGGCGCTTTAACACGGGCTTTCGCCGCCTTCGCGATTATGTTGAGCTCACCGCAGAGATGGAGGAGCTCGGACAGCGGGCGGAGTATGCTGCAGAAATCCGTGCTATTATTCAGACCCATGGCCGACGTTTGTACGAAAAACCGAAGAGTGAGCAGATAGTGCTCTTTGACTCCATTCTGCAGGAGCTGTCCCCCCGGACACTGGACGGTGCCGGTGTGACCGCTCTGATAACCTCACTGCGGGAGGTGCACGAAGAGCTGCGCGCCATTGAAAAGGAGCGGCGGGAGGTAGCCGCCGCCCGGCGAATGATCCCGGGCCCTTACGCGCTCAGCCGAAAAATCCACCCGCTTTTGACACTGATCAATACCCATATCGAGAACGGAGCCCTTCTGCTGCCGGAGGTCTACGGCCCCACCCGGCGAGTGCTCAATGTGAAACTTTCCCCCCTGATACAGCGCGTACGCAGCCGCAGGACCCGTGCCGGGAATGAGGTATGAGCAGAGTGTTTTTCCACGAGTTATGCCGAAAAATGGCGGCGCATATAATCGCCTCTGCGATAGCGGTGAAAGGCGGTTTCAAATTGGGCGAGAAATTGTCGCCGCGCTCCGGCAATTCCCTGCAGGGCAGCATGGTCTTCGGACAGGCCCATGGTTAACAGGTAGGCCCGAAACATATCCTGATCATGAATATCTCCGAGACGGGCCGTGCATTCCTTTATGTCCTCTGTCATGGCGGAAAACTTTTTGCCGAAAAGCGGGGAGAGGAATTCACAGGTGTAGCGCAGGCGCCGGAACTTTTTCCGCAGGCGGTGCATTTTATCCGGAGTCTGATCATCACGGCGTGAGCGGTAGCCCGTGGTTTTGGCGATGAAGGGCGCAATAACTTTGCGGGCGTATTTCTTTTTTCCGCCCTGTTTTTTCCGGTGTTCGGTGTATTGGGGCAGGGTGATTCTCAGATAAGGAACTGCATGTTCCATAAAGCCGCCCCAAAAGCTGCTGCGAAGTATTCCATGGCAGTCTTTTTTTATCCGGTGCCGTGTTTCGCCGCAGGCTGTCAGAATCCTGGTTTCTCCAGCGAGTTCCGGCATCTGTACAAAGGCGGCGTACTTTACATCAGAATCACGTGCTGTGCCCAGAAGGGTATACACTTCTTTGAGAGCGGTACGCAGTTTTTCTGTCTCTGTGCGGGGAAGGATCGGACGAAATACGGTCAAAAGGGTTTTCATTCGCCGCAGAGAAACGCGGCCCTTATGGAGCGGCTCCGGATCCGTGAGAGAGTCGGCTTTTTTTAAGGTGCTCTGCGTGCAACGAAGATAGTAGAAAAGCGCCCGTCGCAGGGATTCCCGCAGAGAAGCAGCCGGAAGAAGCAAGCGGTCATGGGGGTAAAATGGGCTGCTCTGTTTTCCGTGATTCTCACGAAGTTGCGGGACACATTGGAGGCCCCTGAGTTCTTCAAGAAGATTTGATTTGCGCCGCACTGCATCAAGGTTGCCCCTGAAGAGCATGTCTTTCACCGGAATTTTCAGTGCCGACCCGCGGACGGTCGGTGTTTCAATCCGGCAGTCCTGAATATGGCTGTGATCAAACCCGTCGGCAATGCGCAGTATTCCGGCAAGGAGAGTCGCTTCGCGCACGGATATGTCCGATGTGTGAGGATACACGGGGGGATTGGCGGCATCAAAAGAGGTATGAGTGCGAATCAATGCGGCAATCAGAGAGCGTGCGGCCGATGATACGCCTTTCAGGTGCGTTTTTTTTACCAGGGCGGCTCCGGTGCGGGCATGATGCCGAGGGTCGATTCCATAGGCGATATCATGCAGATCTGCTGCCGCTTTCAGCACATGTTCAGCCGCCGCCGGACGGGTAAAGAGCGGGCGGATTCCCGCGAAGATCTTCTGTGCAGTTTTGCGTACATGGTCTGTATGAGCGGTTTCCGTGCGGTACTGTTTCTGCAGTTTTTTGATTGATATCTTCTTTTGTGACAACTGACTTCCCCTGCTGTTGAATCCGTACAGAAGTATATCTCTTATACGCCCCGGCGGGGACGTCTTTTCTGTTAGTTTTGTTTGATCCTTATGTAAGCTCCAGATCAAAATCGGTTCCGCCGACCGTTACAATGCCGAGATTTCCGTCGACCGTGACCGTATCCCCCGTATGAAGAAGCTTTGCTGCATCGGGAATGCCGCTGACACAGGGGATCCCCAGCTCCCGGGCAATGATGGCACCGTGAATCAGCATGCCGCCGCGCCGTTCCACAACAGCTGCCGCCAGGGGAACAATATGGGTCATATTGGGCTGAATGGCATCACAGACAAGAATTTCACCGCTTTTGAAGAGACCGAGATCCTCCACGGTGGAGATTATGCGCACCTGCCCTGAAACAATGCCCACGGAAGCGGGCTGTCCCACAAGCTGCCGGGGAGTGGCCCGGCCCTGCTGAGGGAGACGGGGTTCTACTTTCGGGGCGGGTATGTGAAGGGAACGGGGAGAGCGAAGGGCATCACTCAGAAGAGCGGCGTGTTCTTCGTGCAGTTCATAGGATTGCGGCGTGATATACTCCTGCAATCGCTGTGCAGCTGCGGAAAGAGCATGCAGATGCTGCGCCTCAATCTGTCCCAAAAGGATGTTGTCATCATCACGAAGCTGCCAGCTGAGCCGGCCTGTTTTAAGTATTTCCCGGGCTTCCTGTTGCTCGTCGGGGGCCACTGCGGCCAGAAACCGTTCTTCCAGGGTTTTCATGCGCGAATCATTGCCGGCAGGTGTTGTTTCCTCCACGGTAACATCCGTCTTCTGAGACAGTTCCAGAAGGGTATGCAGGAGAATATCCGGACGGGAATTCAGGCGGGTGGTATCGTAGGTAATACTGAGATAGGTGCGGGAAAACTCTTCGATCTCATGGGCAAAGACTTCTCCGGCGGTGCTCTCCCGGGCAGTGCGGCAGATTGTTTCCATGGTCAGGTTCTGATCGCGCAACAGGCGTTTGAGCCGCTCTTTCAGGGATGGATTATGCGCAAGACGCCGGGCAAGGCCGGTCATGGCGGTATTGCGTTTTGCAGAAATCATATCTTTGCCGTGAAGCAGCTGCACAAATTCAAAGGGATCTTCGGGGTGCATCGTATCGTTATAGTAACGTCCGAAGGTGCGTACGCCGTGGGCGAAGGGGATAAAATCGCTTTTGTAGATATCGCGCCAGGACGCAAGGAGGTCCGTACGCCGGTCGATCTCATCGGCCAGCTCTGCATTGCTCAGGGCTGAAAGATCCAGTGCGGCCAGATCCTGCCCTTCCCGGGCCAGACGGGGAATCAATTCCTGTGATACCCGTTCTGCAAGTTCTTTCAGGCGTTTTCGTCCCGGCGAAAGAGAAAGATACCAGGATCGGCCGTCCTGTGGAGTTCGCGTGGTTATGGGGCGCACCTGCAGAAGGGTCAGACCATCGCCGGTACCGGTCCATTCCATATCCACGGAAAAGCCGAATTCCGTTTCGATATTACGGATAACTTCCATCAGATTGGTGACCTGGGAATCCGTAAGGAGGGGTGCTTCATCGTCTGGGGTAAACTGCTGAATAGTGGCATCTGCGGTGGAAACGTCCCAGCGCTGCGGCTGGCGCGTGCCGTCAACGAGATTGGCACAGAGGCCGTCAACCGCTTCGATGATGGCCCGGTTCTGATGGGCTCCCGTCGGATCTGTGCTGAAGGCAACACCGGACACCGGCGCTTCAATCATTTCCTGTACGACTATGCCCATGGTGCTGCTGTGGGGATCAAGGCCCATTTCCTTTTGGTAGAGGAGGGCTCCGTCGGACCAGAGGGAGGCCCAGACATCGCGCACGGCGTCTATAAAATCGCGGAATCCGGCGATATTGATCCGTGATTCATGGAGTCCGGCAAAGGAGTAACTGCCTCCGTCTTCGCCGGGAGCGGAGGAGCGAACCGCAAGCAGGACATTGCCGCCGCCCAGATGATGGTAGTACCGACGCAGGTCATTGAGCAGGGGCTCGGGCAGAATCCCCCGGGAGAAGTAGCTGCGAATCCGCAGGGCTGCATCCCAAAGCTCCTCCCAGCGCATATCCGCAAGGGGTTTGCGCCCCAGTTCAAAGGCAATACGCTGGTCTATTCTGTTTGTACGTATGAAGCGGCTGTACGCGGCAGTGGTAATGAAGAATGCCGGAGGTACGGTGTATCCCATATTTTGAAGGCGTGCAAGAACATGGGCTTTTCCGCCGATACGGTCTGCGGGGACCGCCGATGCCTGTTCGGGCAGAATACAGCTTAGGGGATCCATATACGCACCTCCTGAAAACGGGTGACGTAAAAGTAGCGAATGACTTTAATGCAGAAGAGTTCCGTCGATTCGGATCGGATGAAATCCGCCATGTAGGGATGGTTCCCCATAAGCTGCTTTTCTGCGCCGGCCCGCTCATCGCCCTCGAGCATGTATGCCGTGCCGGTGGCGGTTACTGCTTCCAGTTCGGTAAATGATTTGGAACTGTCCCGGCGGTTGTCCACGAGGGCCGCCACCCGCGAGCAGTCCTCCAGAAGGCGGAACTTACGGGTGCTGCGGGATGTGGCGAAGCAGATCTGGGTAAGATCCCGGGACGCATGAAATGCCAGCAGCGATGCGTAGGGCTGGGTGTTTCCCTGGGTGGAGAGAACCATAAAGGGCTGCTCCATGAGCCGGGAAATACGTTCCTGGGTATCATCTTCGGTGTTGGTAAAATAACTGTCCCGGTTCTGATCCTCTTTGAGCATGGGTTCGTCACGGTGTTCCACGATTCCTCCCGGATTGAAAGTAAGTATCAAGTATAGCATCTCTCCCGCTTCTGTCCAGCACTCTTTTATGCACAGCGAAAGGATAATACTTTTTTTAAAATGCTGTTGTGCAGAAATGGTAGTATATTAGCAGACAGGTGAATTCAGAGAAGGATACAGATCTATGGAAATTACAATTATCCCCGGAGACGGGATCGGACCGGATAGTATGGATGCGGCAGTACAGGTGCTTTCCGCCCTCGACTGCGGCCTTACCTTTGATCGTCAGCAGGCCGGCGAAACAGCCCTGAATGAACAGGGGGATCTTATTCCGGAATCGACCCTTGCCTCGATTCGGCGGACAGGGGTTGCTCTCAAAGGGCCGATCACAACGCCCGTGGGAAAAGGGTTTACCTCGGTGAACGTTTCCCTGCGTAAGATCTTTCAACTCTATGCAAACGTGCGCCCCGTACAGACCTGGCCCGGTGCGGGTTCCCGCTATGAAGGGATTGATCTCATAACAATCCGCCAGAATACGGAAGGCATGTATTCGGGAGAAGGGCAGATTACGGCGGAAGACGGCTCCTGGGCTGAAGCGAAATCCGTGATTACCCGCAGCGGTTCCGAGGCGATTGTACGGTATGCCTTTGATCTGGCCCGCCGCATGGGACGCCGTCGGGTGACCCTGCTGCATAAGGCGAATATTCTGAAATCCACATCGGGGCTTTTCCTCTCTTCCGGCCGGAGGGTCAAAGAGGAGTATGAGGATATTGAATATGCAGAGATGATTATCGATGCGGCGGCCATGAATCTGGTGAAAGACCCTTCACGCTTTGACGTTATGGTGACGACAAATCTCTTCGGGGATATTATTTCGGATCTTTGTGCAGGCCTTGTGGGAGGGCTCGGAATGGCCCCCGGAGCAAACATCGGTGATGATACGGCAATCTTCGAAGCTGTCCACGGATCTGCCCCGGATATTGCCGGTACCGATACGGCCAATCCTTCCGCTCTGATTCTTGCGGCAGCTCTCCTGCTGGATCATGTGGGGCTTGCCCGGGAGGCGCAACGGGTACGCCGGGCCGTGAAGGCCGTGACAGCACGACCCGAGACACGTACTGCAGATCTTGGGGGCGAGCTTGGTACGGCTGCCTTTACGCAGGAACTCCTTGCCCGTCTCTGATTGAGCGCCGGTTCGCTGCCGCGCAGCAACTCATGGAATGAGAAAACGCTGTGCGGGCAAGCGGTTGACCTGCAGAAGGTAGATTCCCGGGCTGAATGAAGGGAGGGGCAGTTCTGCAGATCCGCCCCGGGCAGATACTTTCCTCAAGAGGCGCCCCGTTGTGGAATAGATCCGCAGGGTGAGAGGGTTTCTTCCCCCTGAGCTCACACCGAGCCTGTTTCCCCGACGGTGAAGCTCATAGAAGGAGCTTTGCCTGTGTGCTGCTAAAATACCCGTTCCGTCACGGATTTCGTAGGCCCCGGGGTCGGGAGCATCTCCCTGCGGGCGGCGCGTACCACTGATGTCCGTGGCGGCAAAAAAGGCCGTGCTGCCCCTGTCTTTCAGGGGTGACGTGGTTTGCAGTGCGTAGGAGTGTTCCTGCGGATTGAGAAATTGCGGATCTTCGGTGAAGTATTCCGTACCTGCGTTGAGCCCTTCTCCGTAGAGGGGGCCGTGCAGACTGTTATGGGAGATCTGCAGTACACGCCCCGCAGTATCCCCTTCTATTTCAATCTGGGACGTTGTGTTTTCCGAAAAGATATTGTTGTAGACAAAGATACTGTCAACATCCGGTGTCAGAGACGCGTGGAACCCAAGACCCCAGAGGTCATCTCCGTTAGCCACGGCGGTATTATTGTAGATACGGATAGACCGAATTCGGTGGGTGGTGTCTTCTCCCCATGCGGAGTCTCCTTCGACGCCGATCCCCACGTAATCGTTGTTGTAGCAGATATTGTTGAAGACATCGATATTCTGCAGAAGCCCGCCGTTTTCTGCGGCCAGGGCAATACCCCAGGATGAGCAGTCATGAATGCGGTTGCCCGCCACGGTGATGCTGTGGGCATGGGCGTTCCAGGCATCAATGTAGATTCCCAGTCTGTTAATATGGTGCACGTAATTATTGCGCACACTGCCGTGGTGTGAATGTTTTGCATCAATCCCCTCGCCTCCCTCGGAGCCCGGCCCGCTGTTGAGGACATGGTTGTGGGCAATGGAGAAGGTGTCGCATTCGGCCACGGTGATGCACTCCTGATCGCCGTCATTACAGGCCAGCTCCACACGATTACTGTCAATGTCCACCCGGGAGGAGTACCATACACCGATACCGGAACTGACGGTGTTCCAGGTTGTGCAGGAGACAACCCGCACCCCGCGGCATGAGTTGAGACGGATGCCGGCACGTTCACTGTTTTTTACGGTGATTCCCCGTATTTCGATATGCTCTTTTCCGTCGGCCTGAATAAGGGCGTCCTTCCAGTTTGAAAGGGAAACCCCGCTGCCGTCGATTGCTGCCCCTGCAGTACCCTCGAGAAGAAATGGGTTCCCGGCCCTTCCGGAGTGGGGCAGGAGTATGCGCTTCTGGTAGATTCCCGGACTGAGAATAATGGTGTCAGCGGGGCCGCATGAGTCCAGTGCTTCGGAGAGTGTCAGGGTATCCGGGCCCGTGGAGCCCGTATCCGGGGCTGCTGTCAAAATACGCCCCTGCACGCCGAAAGAGAGAATTGCCACAATCAGAATCAGATGTTTCACAGTGCCTCCAGAGTTTCTGCTCTTTCCCATTCTATCATAAAAAAGAGAATTCAGGGAGAGACCGGTGAAAATCCGGCGGTTGTTTGCTGAGAAGGGGGGAAGATTGCTTCTACCTCTGCGGGTGAGCATTTCCCCTGCAGGGCCCGTCGAAGCAGGGCGATTGTATTTGAAAGAGACATTTCCGGGCGAAAGCCCTGATCATCACGGCGCAGATCACAGAAGATTCCTGCGGCACCGGGAGCCGTGAGGGCGGAAAGGTTCAGCCGCGGGCGGTGCGCATAGAGGGCCGTGTAAAAGCCCGGTTCCTTTACTACCTGAAGACGGTTGCCCTGATCATCCGTAATGGAGGCCTGTTTGCGGCAGGTGGGCAGGCAGGTTGCATCCATGACCGATTTTGCGCACTCCGTGCAGTTACGTACCAGGCAGTGGCGGCTTCGCATGAGAAGGATCGGTGTCCACAGGGGCAGGTAGAGCTCCATGGAGGGGGGCGGGAGCAGGCTCTGCTGTTGCCCGGGGGAGAGTTCTTCCGCCGGAAAGGCTCCGCAGGCGCCTTCATCGGAAAGCGCCTGCAGGGTGTAGCTGTTGCTGGTATTGAGGGTGCTTGCGGCAATCCAGGGAATATTTCTCTGGCGGGCAGCTTCAGCAATACCGCTGTTTTCTGTAATGATGAGTGAAAATCTGCAGCGATCAAGAAGCGTACAGGCCGCATCAAAATGGTGACCGATCAGGATGGCCGGGAACCAGGGAATCAGATGAGGCCTATTCTCAAACAGAGAAAACTGTTCTGCAATCTGTGCAGGGGGCAGCTCCATGCAGAGGAGCAGATCCTTCTGTGGTGCAATCTTTGCAAGTTCATCGGGGTTTCGCAGGAGTACGATAAGCTTCTTCTCCTGTGGCGAATAGGATGCCGGGCGGGGCAGATCAGGCGGTGCGGGTGGTGAAGATACGAGCTGCCGGAGGGCATCCCGGCGGAGTCTGTTCAGAAGGCCCATGGGGATAAAGAGGTTCCGGCCTACCCCGGAGAGATCACAGTTTCTGAGGCGGAAGGGAGTATTTCCCAGCTTACTCAGCTGCTGTATGATCTGCGCCGCTTCGGCGGGGCGCCTGTCTGCCGTATCAAGAAGCTGGTCGCTTTCGGCATGA
>JBNJDQ010000094.1:0-9499 GCA_051745065.1 Fibrobacterota bacterium | reverse complement strand
ACATCAACCATCACTGTCAGGAAGTATGATCTTCCCTGTGACCGAATAATCTCACCGGAAAACATGCCAGTTAATTTTCGTTGCGCCTTTGTCTGCACAACAACCTCAAAAGGCTCTATCAGCCCATTTTCTGAAATGCGGCGGGTAATATCAGCACTATCATCTTCTTTAGCAAAAATACTGAGTTCCTCTGCAGTTTTGCCAATGACCTCTTCCCGTGAGAAACCAAGATGCCGAAGAAATGATTCATTCACGTCCGTAAATCGACGTTCCGGCATTTCGGAAACGGCCATGAGAGCTGGATTATTTTGAAAAAGACGGTTAAACTTCTGCAGGGCTTCCTGTTGGGCTGTCAGATCTTTGGAGATTCCAAACACACAGTCTTTTCCGTCCCATCTACCAAACCATACGCGGGTTTCCACGGGCACCAATGAACCATCTTTTGCAGCAAGGGGCAACGGGCAGGCATCCCGTTTGCCGGCAAACATTTCACCGAAGATCTGCTCAGCTTCCTCTCTTTTTGTTTCAGGATGAACATCAAGAATATGCATATCCTGCAGTTCATCTCTTGAATAGCCAAGTTTTTTTCCAACAGCCGGATTTGTATAGAATATCTCCCCCTCTCTGTTGCCGATCATGATCATATCGTTCATCGTTTCAAAAAAGGTCCGGAAATTTTGTTCACTTTCCCTCAATTTCCGTTCTGCTTCTTTTTGAGACGTGATATCGATATTTGTTCCAACCCAGCGGTAGGGTGTATTGTTTTCATCTCTCAGCAATTTTCCGCGAGTCATTATCCAACGCCAACTGCCATCTTTATGCTTGAGTCTGTTAACGACCTCATACGTTTTTGTCTTTCCGGCGAGATGATTATTTACTGCCTTTTCAATGCCTTCGACATCATCAGGATGCCAAAGGTTTCTCCACCCTTCAAAAGAGTTTTCAACCTCATCTTCATTGTATCCGAGCATCATTTTCCATTGTTTTGAGAAAATGACTGTATTACGGTTCATATTCCAGTCCCAGATGCCGGCTTCTGTGCCTTCTATGGCTGCACTTAAACGAATTTCTTTTTCTTTGAGTTCTTCCTCCGCCAGTTTGCGCCGGGTGATATCAATATGAGTTCCATGCATTCGAGCAGGAGAACCGTCCTCATTCCACTCGGAAACTGTGCCGCGATCATGCACCCATGTAATAATGCCGGATTTTGCGATAATACGCACCTCCACATCGTAATGAGAGGTTCTGCCGGCAAAATGGTCCTGTAATGCCCCATGACTGATATGGGCATCATCCGGATGCAGAAGTTCTTCCCAGGTTGTAATGGAAAGAGGTTCAAGTTCTTTGCGGGAATAGCCGGTCATTTCAATCCAGCGGTCATTTACGGTTATGTTACCGGTGCCAATATCCCATGTCCATACCCCCGCCCCGGTTCCTTCCAACACGGCAGTCAGCATCTCATTACACTGCCCGGAATTATGCGCAGTGCCTTGTTCATGCAAACGCCTGTTATCCCGGCGAAGACGCATATTCTCCAGACGCAGAGATATCTGATCAGCAAAGACCCGCACCGGATGCTCAAAGCGGAAGTTCCGCCCCTTTCGATAGACCAAAACAAAATCGCCGATCCGGGTATTTCGGGAATAATCGAAGAGTCTCACAAGCACAACAGATGTGATGGATAAATACTCATCCAGTCGGGCTGCGTCCTCCTCCAAGTCGGAACTGATGAGCTCCTGCAGCCCCGTAAAACCCTGTGAAATACTACAGCCGAACAGCCGCTCCTGCTTTTCGCGCATGGGCCATACCGCTCCATGCAAAGACCGATTCAGGCATTCCTCTTCACGGGGAACCCCAGCCGCATAGCTGACAGCCACCGTTTCCAGGGCCAGATGATCCGAACGCAGCAGATTAAAAACTGCATAGTCAGCATCTGCAATGGAACGAATATCCTCAGTGCAGCGCTGAAAATCTTCCAATGGATTGAGCATCTCCTCATGAGCAGAAGTATGGCCAAGCATTTTGCCTCCAGGATTGCAGGGCTGAAGCATAAAAAACAACCTACCCGTAATCATTGTAACGACAGTTTACCGTGAGAAGAACAAACCTTCATTGCCCAATTACACACCTCGGCAGTCTCCTCGTATCGAAGTAATGATAGCATGACGATAGGAGAATTACAAGTGTAATCTCATCAAACACATGTATGAAAGAGTATGCAGCGTTTTTTACAGCCGATCAGGATCACTCACCGTCACCTGCCGCCCCTCCATGGTGATAATACCTTCATCACGCAGATGCTTCAGCTCCCGGCTCAGGGACGGACGGGTTACCCCAAAGATTTTCGCCAGCTTCTCCTGGGAATGAGGCAGCGTAAAGGAACTTCCCAGGCGGCGGGTCTGCTTCTGCAGATACACTGCCAGCTTTTCGCGAATCGTGTTGAAAGAGAGAAACTCCATTTTATCCTTGAGAAATGCTGCTTTGCGGGAAACAAGAGCGAGAAAGGCTATCAGAAAGGGCTCACTCTCTTTCATCAGGGAGAGCACCTCCTTTTTGGGAATCCGCATGAGGCGAACCTTCGAAACCGCACAGAGATCAACGGGAAAACGCCCGGATTCCTCAAAAAGAAAGGCCGGTGCCACGGGATTGGGCGCCACAATATCCTCAACATAAATTGCACTTCCCGCGGAATCAGTCAATTCTCCGCGCACACTTCCCTTCACCGGAATGTACAGGGCATCACAGACATCACCGGCACAGTGAATCAAGCGCCCCGCAGGGTATGAAACAATCCGGTACTGCCGATGGGCAAAAAGCGCGGCAATCTCATCAGCATCGGCTACCCGAAAAAGAGGACAGAAGGTAAGGGCGGAAAAATCAAAATCTGCCACGGTGATCTCCATTCAGGCATTTATACAGACATATTAATTTTAAAATACACTCCCGTAACTAATGTTACAGGAAAGAATTTGAAAATAGTTTATATTACCGGTAAAGAATATAGCAAAGGAAGATCTCTATGACGCCGAAAAGTACCGACACAGTCGCACAAATACTGACAGATACCCCCGCTGCAGCGGAAGTGTTTTCCGCCTTTGGTCTGGGGGATATCACCACGGATGCCGCCCGCAGGACCATGGGAAAGCGCATCAGTCTTAAGCAGCTCCTGAGTGCACGCAACATCGATTACGATACCTTTACGCAGCAGCTGGCTGTGGTCACCGGCAGCGCTGCAGAAAATTCCCGGAAAGATCTGAAGGTTACGGGGGTCCTGCCCTGCCCGGTGAAGCTGCCCATGATGGAAAAATTCGATTCCCGGGTAGCTCAGTTTGAACAGGAAACCGGCCTGACCGTGGAAAATGACCTCCGTGCAGCAAGCATGGGGCTTGGATTTATCGAAGAGACCCTGAGCGATGATACCACTGCAGATGAGCTGCCGGATCTCTTTGTTTCGGCGGGGTTCGATTTCTTTTTTAATCAACAGGGCTTCGGCCGTTTTCGCAGGGCGGGCGTTTTTACGGACTGCATTGAAAGATCCGCTGTAAACAGCAGTTTTGACGGCCTGGATCTGCAGGATCCCCGCGGTGCCTACACCATTATCGGCGCAGTACCGGCTGTTTTCATGGTCAATCTGGAAGAGCTTGGTGACCGAGCCGTTCCGCGCACCTGGGAGGATATTCTCACCGAGGAGTTTACAGACTCCATCTCCCTGCCCGTGGGCGATTTCGATCTTTTTAATGCGATACTGCTCTCCCTGCGCTACCACTACGGCAGGGATGCCCTGCGAAAATTGGGCCGCTCCATGCAGGGTGGTCTCCATCCTTCGCAAATGGTTGAAAAGGCACGGCGGCAGACAGAAAAACCGGCCGTCACCATTATGCCCTGGTTCTTTACCAAAACCGTACGGAATCTCAAAAACGTGGAGGTCGTCTGGCCCGCAGACGGTGCCGTCCTGAGCCCCATATTCATGGCGGTCAAGGCGGAAAAAGCAGAACAGCTCCAGCCCCTGGCGGAGTTCTTCGCCTCCCGGGAGATCGGCGAAATTCTGTCTCACCGCGGCCTTTTTCCCTCTCTCCACCCCGATGTTGATAATGACCTCCCCGCAGAAAGCCCATTCCTCTGGCTGGGCTGGGATCGGATTGAGGCCGAAGATATGGGCGCTGAAATTGCCGCAGCGGTGCAGATTTTTTCTGAAAACCAGGAGACCAAAGGAGCACAGAAATGAATCTTATAACAGTATCAGGCCCGCCTTCCTCGGGAAAGACCTCGGTCATCATTAAAACCGTGGAAGCTCTGCGAAGCACGAACGATGAAATCGGGGTGGTCAAGTTCGACTGCCTGACCACCGATGACGACACCCTCTATAACGAGCATAATATCCCCGTGGGCAAAGGTTTATCCGGCTCCCTCTGTCCGGATCACTACTTTGTCAGCAATATCGAAGAGGCCGTTCAGTGGGGACAGCGGCGGAATTTCAAAACCCTGATCACGGAATCCGCCGGGCTGTGCAACCGCTGCTCCCCCTACATTCGTGATATTACCGCCCTCTGTGTAATCGACAACCTCAGCGGCATAAATACACCCAAGAAGGTGGGGCCCATGCTGACCAGCGCGGATATCGTCATTATCACCAAGGGGGACATTGTCTCTCAGGCCGAACGGGAGGTCTTTGCCGCCCGGGTCATGGCGGTCAATCCCCGGGCCTTTATCATCCATGTAAACGGCCTGACCGGGCAGGGTGCCTACGAACTGGGCCGCGTTCTGACAGATAAACGGCAGGAGATCACCACTGTAAAGGAGCGGGAGCTGCGGTTTCCCATGCCCTCGGCCCTGTGCTCCTACTGTCTGGGCGAAAAGAAAATCGGTGATCAGTATCAGCTGGGAAATGTACGAAAGATACAACTGGGAGATGAGAATGAACAAAACTGAAAAGAAACTGCAGAACCTGCCCCTGAAGAAGCTCCTGCAGGAATACCCTTTCCTGACAGATTTCTTTGCAGAGAAGAAGATATTTCTTTCCGCAGAAAGTGACCGTCCCCTGGCGGAAGAACTGCAGCAGCCGGAATACCGCAGCGAAGAGAGCCGGGCCCGCACGGGTGACTCCCTGCTGCAGGATACAGCCCTCTATATTGAACAGATGGAGGAGTTTCTCTACGGTGCGGACAGAACAGTCCACTCCGTTTCGATTCTGCCGGGAACCGATAAGAGCGGTACCCCGGAGGGCTTTGAACGTATCGACATTGAACGGGGGCAGATCATCTCCATTGTGGGGCCCACGGGCTCCGGCAAGAGTCGACTTCTTGCAGATATCGAATGGCTTGCCCGGGCGGATACTCCCACGGGACGCTCCGTTTTGGTAAACGGCCGCCCGCCCAAAATGGAGTGGCGCTACTCAAATAACGTCAAAATGGTGGCCCAGCTCTCGCAGAACATGAATTTTGTCATGGATCTTTCCGTGGAACGCTTTCTCCATCTTCATGCAGAAAGCCGTTTTGTTGACAATGCCGGTGATCTTGTGGAACAGATTATCCACGAAGCCAACCGTCTGGCCGGTGAACGTTTCAGCCGTGATACCGCCATAACAGCGCTCTCCGGCGGCCAGTCCCGGGCGCTTATGATTGCAGATACGGCAATTCTGAGCAGCTCCCCCATTGTGCTGATCGATGAGATAGAAAATGCCGGAATCGATAAGGGACGCGCCCTGGATCTGCTCCTTTCGCGGGAGAAGATCGTCCTCATGGCCACCCATGATCCCATTCTTGCCCTCATGGGTGACCGGCGTCTGATTATCCATAACGGTGGCATTGCCGACAGCATAACCGTGGATGATGCCGAACGGGCGGTCCTGGAGGATATCAAGCAGATTGACAAAAAGATTACGGATATGCGCAATATGCTGCGCACGGGAAAACGACTGGATAATTTTACATTTTAATGATGGAGGACAGAATGCATGACGGATGCAGCGGATCTTTTACGACCGCCGAACAGACAATAGAGAAAGTACGACGCATGGGATTTGCATCTCAGCCCCTTCCGGCACCTCTCACACTGGCCTGTCCCGCCTGCTCAGCAGCAGGTGAGATGCGCTTCTTTGAGGATCGCTGTGAAAAATGCGGGGCAACCATGGCGGTAACCCCGTGTCACAGCCATGACCCCGCAGCGGTGGTTGCCCTGCGGGAATAAAACAGGGTGATCAGGTGCGGCGGTGCGTAAGGCGGGGGGCAGCCTCCGCCGGGCCGGCCGCCGGTTCATCAGTGCTGCCTTCCACCAACTGCACCAGCTGCTGAACCTGATAGGCCAGATTCTGTGCCTGTGAACTGAGCTCTTCACTGGATGAGGCCATCTCTTCGGAGTTGGCCGCACTGCTTTGGGTTACTTCATCAAGCTGGGAGACAGCGCCGTTGACCTCACTGATTCCATCGGACTGTTCACGATTGCCGGCGGAAAGGTTCTCAATGAGCGTCAGAATCGACTGGGTTTCCTGCTGCACGCGGGAAATCACTTCGGCAGTACTGCCGCTGAGCTGCACGCCTTTGGCCGTATGATCCTGGGAATTCTTTATCAGGTCGGCGGTATTTTTCGCCGCTTCCGAAGTGCGCCGCGACAATTCCCGCACTTCTTCAGCCACCACGGCAAAACCTTTGCCCGCTTCTCCGGCACGGGCTGCTTCCACAGCGGCATTCAGGGCCAGAAGATTGGTATTGGAAGCAATATCATTAATATCCTTAATGATCTTAGCCGTCTCATCGCTGGCCTCTTTCACCTGCGTCATGGAGGCATTCAGATCCTGCATATGCTCCGTTCCCTCAGCACTGAGCCGGGCCAGACCTTCTGTCAGCTGCCGTGCCTCTGATGACTGCTGTGCTCCTTCCTTCGATTTTTCCGACATCTGCTCCAGACTGCTGGAAACCTCTTCCAGATTGGAGGCCTGCTCACTGGCCCCCTGGGCAATGGACTGACTTGCCTGCGACAGACTGTCCCCGGCGGCGTTCACCTCTTCAGATCCGGCCTTGAGATTGTCAATAACCTTTCGCAGGGATGATGTCACACCGCGGGCAATGAAAAAGCCCGAAAGAAAGCCCACCGCAATAGAGATCAGGGAAAGGACAATCACCATGAGACGGGTCTGCATCAGGGCGGAAAGCATCTCCGTATCGGTCATTATATTATTGCGGGTTGTCGCAACAATTGCATTGAGCTGCGTCTTGACAGAATCAAGAAGAGGAGACGTCTCGGTGTTGTAGATGTTCTGTGCCCTGTGCAGGCCGGAAAGATTTGCTTCATTCACCGCAATAATACTGTCCAGAATCGCCAGTACACCCTCCGCAGCGGGCTCAATGGAGTCATTAATGAACTGCCGCGCCCGGCCGCCCGCTCCCCGGCTGACCAAGTCCTGTGCCCGTTGTGCCCCCGCATGAAGCTGCTCATGGGGGCGTTCTATACGATCAAAATAGCGCCGAAAGGCCGGATCCGTGCGACTCAGGGCGCTGCGTGCATCGGAATTGAGCCATCTGCCCAGACTGCAGCGGTGCGGGTCCTTCTCAAGTTTCGCCAGACCGCCGGTATCACCGGAAAGAATCCCCGCACGAAGATTTCTCATCCAGATCAGATGATCCACCTTTTTAGCGGCCAGAAATGTGCTGAGGGCCACATCCCCCTCCGTGTAAACCCTGTCAATTTTTTGGGCGGATTCATGCAGGTCCGTATGAAACTGTTCAATATGAGCAAGGGGATCAGCAATCTGCGGCACCAGGGTCTCTGCCTCTTTTCGCCCGTCCCCGTAGTACCATTTTCCAAAGCCGCATTTATGCGGATCTTTCTGCACACTAAGCTCCGTCACATCGGGATTATTGATAAAGGCACTGACCTGGGCACTCCATTCCAGATGATCCACAGTGCGCTGCGTTATTTCCCCGGCAATCTCATTTCCGCCGATAACCTCCCGGGCATTATCCACCACCCGGTTCAGGCCGAAAACAGAAATCAGGGCGATTGCCGTCAATAAAAGCAGGACAAGAAAAAAACCCGCTCCAATTTTAAAACTGAAAGAACGATTCTGAAAAAGCATACGAATCCCCACATAATAAAATCGATATAGTATCATTTTACCAGTGGTACCAAATGATTCAAGGAAAAAGCGACCCTCAGGGATATTTTATGTGTTTCCAGTACTCCCGCATCCACTTTGAACGCAACACATCCGTTGCATGCAACAGAACACATCCCTCCGCAGCCCCCTGGAGAGCATTTTGTAACCCATGGCATGGTTACTGCTTACAACATTCGAAACCAATCAGCCCAAGGAGTTCACCATGGAAAAAGTACTCATTATCGGCGGAGTTGCCGCCGGAGCAACCGCAGCCGCCAAGGCGCGCCGCCTCTCCCCCGATGCACAGATCACCGTTCTTGAAGCCGGGCCGGATATCTCCTTTGCAAACTGCGGCCTGCCCTACTACATCGGTGGAGACATCACCAGCCGCTCAAAGCTGATACTGCAGAGTCCCGAAAGCTTTAAAGATCAATACGAAGTCACTGTGCACACGCACCGCATGGCCATGAATATCGACCGCAGGGCCCGCACGGTGACCGCCGTGGATACGCGCAGCGGCGACAGATACACCCACGAATACACCCGCCTCATTCTGGCCCAGGGCGGACGGCCCATTGCTCCACCCATTCCCGGGGCCGATCAGGATCATGTCTTTTCCCTCTGGACCCTTGAGGATATGGACCGGATCAACAGTTTTATTCAGGAGAAATCCCCCAAAAATGCCGTCGTTGTGGGGGGCGGATTTATCGGTCTGGAAATGGTGGAAGCCCTCAAAAAACGGGGCATGGAGGTACACAGCGTAGAGATGATGCCCCATGTCATGGCCATTATGGAGGCGGAGATCGCCGGATTCATCGAGCAGGAGATGGCCTCCTACGGCGTACATCTGCACACAGGACGCAGCGTCACCCGTATCGGCAACACTTCTGTGGATCTAAACTCCCACGAAACAATCGATGCGGATATGGTGCTCATGTCCATTGGCGTACGGCCCACGCTCAAACTTGCCGAAGAGGCGGGGCTGAAGCTCGGTGAGGCCGGAGGGCTTCGGGTGGATGAATACCTTCGCACGAGCGATGAAAACATCTTCGCCGCCGGAGACATGGTGGAGATCGAACACCGGGTAAACGGCAAAAAGGTGCGTATCCCCCTGGCCGGGCCGGCAAACCGTCAGGGCCGAATTGCCGCCGACAACGCTCTGGGGGCACAACACCCCTACCGCGGCGCATTGGGAACCTCTGTGGTGCGGGTCTTTGAAGCGGTGGCAGGCATTACGGGGCTCTCCCTCAAGCAGGCACGCACCCTGAATATTCCCGCCGATGCGGTCACGGTGCATAAGGAGCACCATACCTCCTACTACCCCGGCTCCCGGCCTGTCACGGTTCTTTTGGTGTACAACCGCGAAACCGGAGTGATCCTCGGCGGCCAGACGGCAGGTTACGCGGG